>DVDU01000211.1 GCA_015296065.1 Oscillatoriaceae cyanobacterium M33_DOE_052
CTCCCCACACTCCCCACGCTCCAGAAGCCCCCCTGCTCCCCTGCCCCCCTGCTCCCCCGTCCCCCCGCCTCCTGGTCCAGAAGTCCCTTTCCCCCTCAGATAAAGAAGGGTAAAAAAAAGTGGCAATACCATCCTTGGGGAATTACTATGAGGTTATTCTGGTTTTCTGCCTCCCCCGTCTTTGGTGGCTCTACCCCAGGGGCACAAAGTCCGGACAACAGCGGACACTTAGGCAGCATCGCCCAGTTGGCTTCCTTTAGACTTTCCAGTTGACCGCGCCTTGATGAAAATTAAAGGGCAAATTGCTGAACCTGTCTTGGTGATGACATCGCGATGCTAGGCGTGCAGCTACTCAAAACCGATAGCGGCTGCTTCCGTCTGTTCGCGGAAGGCTCCGAAGTGGCTGCTACCTCCCTATGGGCATACGAGAAACGGCGTTTAAGCAATTAAACAAACTGGTGTCAGATTATCTGGGTGCATCTGTTTGAAAACATCGTTAGTTGGCAAGAGGATAAGCATTGAGGCGGTAAGTAATCATACTTGACTTGGTGCATCCCAAAAAACAATGTACAACAAAAGGCTTGACATACGGGCTCCGATTATTACCCAGCTTAGTCGCGGAACCGGCGTGGGTTGGCTGCGAGTCGCTATTGTGATGCTACTCGACGGCCTGATGGTGACATTGGCCTGGGTTGTGGCAGATCAGTTGGGGAGGAGAACGGGTTCTTTTTCCCTGCTGTGGGCCACGGAAAACACTCCGGGCTTTCTGCTGCCGATTTTGACCATCACGATCGGGATTTGTGCGGCATCAGGATTATATGGCACTGATGACCGGCGACGTGATTTTTTTAGCTTGCTCAAATCCCTGACTTTGGCTCAGAGCGTTCTCCTAATTGTGGGCTATCTTTATGAGCCAGAAGCGGTGATATCTCGCTCCACTTTCTTGCTGTCTTGGCTGTTTGTTTTGAGCTTGGTTTTCACTGAGAGGTTGCTGCTGCATTTGGCAGTAGTCTATGTGCGCAGCAAGGGGATGATCCGGCAGCTAATTTGCTTGCTGGGTGAACCACAGGATATCGTCAGAGCGGAAAAACTCTTGGGCAAAACTAGGCAGTATGATATTCGCGATCGGGAAGATATCTCCCAGAGAACTCCTGGGATCGATTGGTCGGAGATGATTCACCGCTTGCGGCAAAAGCATATTGACGAGGTTTTCGTCTGCTCTAACTTATCTGTCCGAGACCAAATTTTTCTCTACTGGGAGTTGAAAACGGCGGGAATTCACTTGCGGATTTTACCTGTTGGCTTGGAATTGCCCATCCAATCCTCGGAAATCAAAATGGTTAACGGCATCCCGACGATCCGCTTCCGCTCTCCCCCCATCATTGGTGGCGATTATTGGCTCAAGCGCGCCTTTGATATTGTGATGGCGAGTATTATTGTCTTATTGGCCAGTCCTCTATTTTTAACCCTAGCGCTGCTGATTAAACTCGACTCCCAAGGCCCTATATTTTATAAGCAAACTCGCGTGGGGCTCAAGGGGCGGCACTTCAAGGTGTGGAAGTTCCGCACGATGGTGATCAATGCGGAGCAGCTCCAGAAGGAGCTGGAAGCTAAAAATGAGATGAAAGGGGGAGTAATGTTCAAAATGAAAGATGACCCCCGCATCACTCGCATGGGCAAGTTTATTCGTCGTTACAGTCTGGATGAATTCCCGCAAATTATCAATGTGCTGCGCGGTGAAATGAGTCTGGTCGGTCCCCGTCCGTTCCCTTTACGCGATGTGGAGCGGTTTTCTGAACATCACTTTATCCGCCAAGAGGTATTACCGGGAATTACCGGTTTGTGGCAGGTTTCTGGCCGTTCTGATGTGGTGGATTTTGAGGATGTTTTCCGCTTGGATATGACCTACATTCAAAACTGGTCTGTGGCTCTGGATTTTCAGATTTTGTTCCAAACTGTGAAAGTTGTGCTGGCGAAAGAAGGCGCTTATTAGTGACGCCATCTTGGGCGGCTAGACACAAGCAGAAACCCGGTTTTGCCTTGATAAACCGGGTTTTTTATGCGCTCTAGGCGGAGAAGATTTTTCCCAAAACTGTTTGGGGTGAGATGTCGGCCATCTTCCCGGTGGGGGATTTGATGCCGATAAATTGCTCGCGAGATGGGAGCAGTTTTTCGGGGTCTGTGGGTCCGAACAGGGCGATCGTGTAGGTTTTGACGGCGACGGCGAGGTGCATGGGGGCGCTGTCGGTACAGAGCATCAGGTTGGCTCCACCAATGATGGCGGCAGTTTTGCCAATATCTGGAGGGGAGATGACTTTGACTCCGGGACAGGCTGCTACCAGTTGGCTGACCAATTCTCTATCTTCGGGGCCGGAAAGTAGGGCTACTGGGAGCTGGGGCTGTTTCTGTTGCAACTGCTCTATGATTTGTTGCCAGCTTTCACTGGGGTAGATTTTATCTAGTCCTTTGGCTTGGGAGAGTTTGCTGGCTCCCCCGTGGATGAGGATATAACCACTGTCTTTGATGCCTTGCTGTTGTTGTTCTTTGTCGGCCCACTGGATGTCTTCTTTGAGCAAGGTGAGCTGTAGTTCGGGACAGGGGTCGTTGATGCCCAAGCCTTTGAGCAGGTCATGGTACATGGCAGCGGCGTACTGTTGCGGGTTGAGGGGGACGGGTTGGGTGAGGAAGATATCGCCGTCGCCGCTGTAGCTGATGCGGGTGGGAATGCCGGTGAGCCACAGGAGGAGTCCGACTACCCACCGCTGTCCTAGGGAGATGACGGCATCGTATTCGCGATCGCGCACGATACCGAGGAAGTTTGCCCAGTCGGGCAGTCCGTTGCGTTTTTTAAAGTCAAAGGCGATCGTGTTGAGGGACTTGTCATGCAAATATTTGCAAGTTTGGTAAGCTCCCCGCGACCTGGGCTCGACGATGACATCTATCTGGGCTTGGGGGTAATACCGTTTCAAGTCATCCAACGTGGGAAAAAATAGGATTTGGTCGCCAATCCCACCGGGGACAAGGGCCAGTATTCGCATTTGTATTGACTCTAATTAATAATCAGGTACATTTTACGCGAAGATATACATAAACCAATTAAGGATTAATAATCTGTTTTGTCAGAGGATGTAAGCGTGCATTTATTGATTCCCGCCGCCGGTATGGGGCGGCGTATGGGTAGCAACCGCAACAAATTGCTCCTGACTTTGCTGGGGGACCCCTTGCTGGCTTGGACTTTGCGGGCGGCGGAGGCTTCTACCCAGATTACTTGGATTGGAATTATTGCCCAACCAGAGGATAAGACGGAGTTTGAGGATATCCTGGCTATGGTGGCGCCGAAAAAGCCGGTGTGTCTGCTACCGGGGGGGGTGACTCGTCAAGAGTCAGTTTATAACGGCTTGCAGGGGTTGCCAGTGGGGGCGGTGCGGGTGTTGATTCACGATGGTGCCCGGTGTTTGGCAACGCCGCAGTTGTTCGATCGCTGTGCGGAGGCTCTGCGTCCCCACCGGGAGTATGAACCGCCTTCGGGAATTGTGGCGGCGGTGCCGGTGAAGGATACGATTAAGGTGGTGGATAGGGGGGGGGTGATTGAGGATACTCCCGATCGGAGTCGCCTCTGGGCAGCCCAGACCCCCCAGGGTTTTCCAGTCCCCCTGTTGAAGGATTGCCATGAAAAGGGTTTGCAATCAGGTTGGGAGGTGACGGACGATGCGGCTTTGTTTGAAAAGTGCGGTTTAGCGGTGCGGGTTGTCCCTGGTGAGGAGACGAATCTCAAGGTGACGACGCCTTCTGATTTGGCTCTGGCGGAGTTCATCTTGAAGCAGCGCCAACTGGGTTGAGGGGGTGACGGGGAAAGGTTTGTAGTTGGGCTTTAGCCCAAAAAACCGGTTTTTAGTTGGGCTTTAGCCCAAAAAACCGGTTCTTAGTTGGGCTTTAGCCCAAAAAACCGGTTCTTAGTTGGGCTTTAGCCCAAAAAACCGGTTCTTAGTTGGGCTTAGGTCCATCCCCCCATCCCCCAAGGAGGATTAGAATGATATAGGAAATCTGATGAATGCAGGACTAATAATGATGCTGCGAGAAAACCTGAAGCAAGAATTAGACAAGCTGAATGAG
Source organism: Oscillatoriaceae cyanobacterium M33_DOE_052 (assembly GCA_015296065.1). Classification (GTDB taxonomy): domain Bacteria; phylum Cyanobacteriota; class Cyanobacteriia; order Cyanobacteriales; family Laspinemataceae; genus Koinonema. The sequence continues at coordinate 4,114 of DVDU01000211.1, forward strand.
GAGCAGCTAAAGAAGATTGCTGATTTTATCACCTTGATTGAGGTAGCAGATAAACAAATAGAATCATCTGCTCCTTTGTGGCAGAAGTTAACACCCCAGGAACGGGCTAGGGAGTTCCGTGATTGGGTTTCCCAACTTCCTCAAACCAGCCCGAGTCTCCCTGATGAGTCTTTCAGCCGAGAGCGGATTTATGAGGAATGACTAAATACCTGATTGATACCAATGTAATTTTGCGCTTCGTCAACCCCAAAGATGTCCAGCGTATTTTTTCTAATACGTAAAAATAGCGGAAGCTCTGGAACGTCTTGGTATCCTCTTTATCCCCAACCCTAAACTGCGCCTGACAACTTCCGAAGGCAGAGATAATGAAGAATTTGATTTTATGATTTTGCACCAGGGGAAGTGGGGTATCCTACAGATAAATGGGGGGGAATTGCTGCCAGATATGGTCAGGTATGAGGAAAATCGGCTGTTGCAATATCACGGCATCCGGCTGGTCTATAATTGTGACGTGACGCGGTGTGGCGGGGAACCCGATCGGGTGGTTCAGGAGTTTTTAGAAACCTTGAGTCAGGGATAGAGGGGAAATTGTCGGATAAAAAATTACTCCCCTTGTTTGGGCTGATTCCGCTTATTCGTCATCCCGATTTGAGGGTGGCATTATCTCCCATAACAGTCGCTTTGTTACTTCGTAAACATCCCGTTTGTCCCCATCTTTGCGTCGGCCTATTCCCACGACCAAAACGACTATTTGAGCGGGTTCAATTCGGTAAATAATCCGGTAACGCTGACCTACGGCTCGGACGCTGCGATAACCACTCAAATCGTCCGATAAAGCTTTTCCCTGCTTGTCTGGGTCGTGCTTAAGTTTCTCGATTCGTGCCAGGAGCAATTCTTGCTCCCGTCGGTCTTTAATTTTTGTAAATAGTTGCTGCGCCTGTGCGGTCAGGATAACTTGGTATTCCACACCTGAATTTTCCAGTGCTGTCAAAATCCTAACTGTGTTTTTAACTCTTCTAGACTAATAGTTTCTCCCGCTTCAGCTTGCCGGATACCCTCTCGCAACTCAACCATAAATTCCTTATCCGAAAGAATTTCCATAGTTTCTACCAGAGATTGAAACTGCTCGCAACTCATGGCAATCATTACGGGCTCGCCATCCTGAGTAATGATTGCGGGCTCAAAGGCTAATTCAGCCGATAATTCTGGGAGCTGTTGTTGCGCTTCGGCCATAGTCAGATACTTGGGCATAATTTATAGAAAATTAGAGGTGGCTTAAGTATAGCGTAACTCGTCAAGAGTCAGTTTATAACGGCTTGCAGGGGTTGCCGAGGGGCGGGTGTTGATTCCAGCGCCCAGTGTGACGTGACGCGGTGTGGGGGGGAACCCGATCGGGTGGTTCAGGAGTTTTTAGAAATCTTGAGTCACGGATAGGGGTGAAATTATCCCCTCAAAACTTTAGCCCATTTTTCAGGCTGATGCTACTATTCTATCTTGAACTCTTCTAGACTAATAGTTTCTCCCGCTTCAGCTTGCCGGATACCCTCTCGCAACTCAACCATAAATTCCTTATCCGAGAGAATTTCCATAGTTTCCACCAGAGATTGAAACTGCTCGCAACTCATGGCAATCATTACGGGTTGGCCATCCTCAGTAATGATAGCGGGCGCATCAGTTTTGTAAGGACACGGCAATGCCGTGTCTTTACTGGTGGTCAAAGGGAGGGGCGGGGGTGCCCACCCAAAGAAAATTATTCCGCGTCGGCTTCTATATATTCTTCTTCAAAACCTTCCTCATCCAAAGCTTGAGCCACAGAGTTAGCAGAAACTACCGCACCAAGTTCTAATTGCTCCCGAACTTTCTTTTCGATTTCTTCTGCAATTTTGAGGTTTTCTTCTAGGTACTTGGTGGCGTTATCTCGCCCTTGACCAATGTTATCGCCGTTGTAGTTATACCAAGTGCCTTTGCGGGCAACTACTTTGGTTTCTTCTGCTAAGTCCAGCAAGCAGCCGATGCGGGAAACGCCTTTGCCAAAGAGGATATCAAACTCGGCAACGCGGAAGGGGGGAGCGACTTTGTTTTTGGCTACTTTCACTTTGGCGCGGATACCGTATTCTTCCGAGCCTTTTTTCAGGGTTTGAATGCGGCGAATATCGAGACGCACGGAGGCGTAGAATTTCAGCGCCTGTCCGCCGGTGGTGACTTCCGGGTTGCCGTAGGTGACGCCGATTTTTTGGCGCAGTTGGTTGAGGAAAATCACGGTACAGCCAGATTTACCGATGTTACCGGTGATTTTGCGCAAAGCGTGGCTCATTAGGCGAGCCTGTAAGCCAATTTGCGATTCTCCCATTTGCCCCTCGATTTCGGCGCGGGGGACCAGGGCGGCTACGGAGTCCACCACTACGATATCCACGGCGGTGGAGCGCACGAGCTGGTCCACGATTTCTAGGGCCATTTCGCCGCTGTCGGGTTGGGAAACGAGGAGGTTTTCGATATCAACGCCGACGCTGGCGGCATAGGTGGGGTCCAGGGCGTGTTCCGCATCTACGAAGGCGGCGATGCCTCCTGTTTTTTGGATTTCGGCGATCGCGTGTAGAGCCACCGTAGTTTTACCCGAACTCTCCGGCCCGTAAATCTCAATCACCCGACCTTTTGGCAACCCGCCCCCCAGGGCTAAATCTAAGGTGAGGGCCCCGCTGGAAATCGTCTCCACCTTCATCTTGGTGGCATCTCCGAGCCGCACGATCGACCCTTTGCCGAAGTTGCGCTCAATTTGCGTCAGGGCCATATTCAGGGCCTTGTCTCTTTCCGTGTTACTGGTGCTTTGAACTGCCATGCCTAGCCTCTGGGGTGATGATGGATTTCAGGTAGTGCTTTATTTTAACGTCTCTGACGCCGGACTGGGGGGACGTGGTTCTTAGTTAGGCGTAGGGGCAATCCCCCCGTGGTTGCCCCCAAACCCCCACGGGGGACCGGGGAGACAGGGTAGCGGGAGTTTTTGATTTTTTAGCGTCTGGGATAGTCCCCGGAATCAGGATACGGCATTGCCGTGTCCTCAATGCCGTGTTCCCCAAATATAATGTCCGATGTGGTGTCCCGAATATGGTGTCCCGAATGTGGTGTGCCCAATGTGATGCCCCGGATGTGATGTCCCCGGAATTAGGACACGGCAAAGAACAGTCCCTACGGTGTGATGGGGAAATTATATCGCCGAATGTGGTGTGCCCAATGTGATGTCCCGATCGCCCCACCCACATCCGTTGACCAATGGGTAATTCAAATCCCCACCCCCGTAGGGACTGTTCTTTGCCGTGTCCTCAATGCCGTGTTCTTGAATGGGACTGTGGAGAAGTCCTCAGTTCTATGGTAAGCAGTCGTGAAGATTGGCAAACTCCACTTTACCAGCACACATCATTTTATCAATCTATTCAACAAAAATAAATAATACTTAGAATGACTAATCACCCCCTGCAGCCGTCCTTTTTTTCCGTAGTTTTTGATAGGCAAATATATTTCCCGCCCCAAAATTTGACTATTATGATAATTCGTGGTAAAATTATATTCAATTCAAATGCCATCAGGTTATGACAAATAAAGCCGATATTGGCAGTAAACGGTTAATTAGCCTAGAACCGGAAAAATGGGTAAAATGGCTAACCGCCTTTACCGATGTAGAGGTTCGAGAAATTGTTAACTCAGAATTCCAATGGATTAGCCGAGAAAGTGATGTATTAATCCGCGCTTACACCCCCGAATATGGGGAATTCTTGCTCATCAATGAGTTACAATTATATTACAGCGGAAAATTGCCCCGCCGCATCCGAGCGTATGCTGGGTTGGCGGAGGAAAAGTATCAGCTACCTGTATATCCGGTACTGGTGAATATTCTGCAAAGTAGTTCCGCCAATATTCCCCAGAGTTACTTTTCGGAATTTGCCGGGTTACAAGCCCGTCAAGATTATCGAGTAATTAATCTGTGGGAGGTGAATGCGGAGATAGTTTTTGAGCGATCGCTGACAGCACTTTTACCCTTTGTCCCGGTGTTAAAAGGAGGTGGAGCCGAATCTACAGTACAACAAGCATTGCGATTGTTACGCGATGACGAAAAACTTAGCGACCTGGAAACTCTTTTGGCGTTTTTTGCGACTTTTGTTTTAGAAAGTAGCGTAGTGCAACAAATAATGAGGTGGGATATGGCAGTATTACAGCAATCTCCCTGGTATCAAGAGATTTTGAATCAAGGAATTCAACAAGGACGCGAGGAAGGACGAGAGGAAGGACTTATATCCGCGATCGCCCTGGGGTTAGAATTAAAATTTGGCGAAACCGCATTATCACTAATGCCCGCAGTTTCACAAATTAAAAATGTGGCTCGGTTGACGGCACTTAAGGACGCAATTAAAACCGTCAATAGTCTGGCCGAATTCCAGCGAATGATTTAATATTGCTTGAATTTGAATTTTCTCTCCGCCAGCGCCGAAAATCATCAATTTTCGGCGCTGGCTTGTGCTTGAATGTTTCCGGCTCCCCGTTGATGACCAGTTATTTGGTATAGTTATCTTGGGAACCTCCATAAGAAACCACTTTTCCCCCAAAACACAGAGAAAAAAAGGCGATCGCCCATTTTTTCGGATAAATCTCTAGATTTGCTTCACAACAGGATATTTCGGTTGTTTGAGAAATTCCAATAAACCAACGGTTCCCACAAAAAAGGTATAAACCGCTGATTTTAGGGGATTTTTTCCTTGGAAATTCGCAGCAAATCCAGCAATTATAGCCTCAATTAAATGACTGATTAGAGCAAATCTGGCCAGAATTATTACCCATGTAAAAGTCTCATTTCTCCATATATCATGGAAAGGTATATCAATAAAATTTCTAGTAAAATCCCAGATTTCTAAAATGATGGCTCCACTAATTAGCATAGTGGAAACTATCTTGATTATTGACGGAAAAACAGGGGCGTTCGCAGTCCATTTCATTTGAGCTATTACTCCTGACCATTATTTTGATTATCTATGATCCATGATATGTGTTCCGGCGTACTATTACGATGTAGTTTACACAGCAATGCCGTGTCCTCAATATGGGGACCCCCAATGCCCTGTCCCCAAGAAGCTACAGGTCTCTGTTTGGGAGGACGCGGTAGTACCTTGGGAAGATGAAGTGGGTAAGGGGAGATGGGACAGATTTTGATACATTGATACAATGTGAGGAGATTTGGTGGCGGCGATGGATGAAATTGATCATTACAATATTCCCGAAGAAGCAGTATCCGTATCGGCATTAACTGGGTATCTTAAGTCCCTGCTCGAGTATGATGAGCAGCTACAACATTTGTGGGTATTGGGGGAAGTTTCCAGTACGAATTCTCATCCCAAGGGGGTGTTTTTCACTTTACAAGATAAGCAGGCATCTATTCAGTGCATAGTCTGGAATAACTACCGGGAAAAACTGCTGCAAATGCCCGTAGCTGGGGAGCAAGTGTTGGTTTTGGGGAGCTTACGCCTGTACTCCCAACGGGGGGAGTATAACCTCCAAGTTTGGCAGGTACTCCCAGCGGGAGAAGGGTTAAAGTCTCTGCACGATCGCCAGTTAAAAGCGCGTCTGGAAGCAGAAGGACTGTTTCACCCGCAGCGGAAGCGGCCCCTACCCCCCCATCCCCAGACTGTGGCGGTGGTGACTGCTCCCCAGGGTGCGGCGTGGGGGGATATCCAGCGGACTCTGACGCAACGCTATCCGGGGTTGCGGGTGTTGCTGTCTCCGGCTATAGTCCAGGGTAGGCAAGCGGCTAGCTCGATCGCCTCGGCCATTGCCCGCGTCCAAAGAGATGGTAGAGCCGAAGTGGTAATTTTGGCTCGTGGTGGTGGTGCCAGTGAAGATTTAGAATGCTTTAATGATGAGCGGGTAGTCAGAGCGATCGCCTCTTGCACCATCCCCATTATCGCCGGTATCGGCCACCAGCGCGATGAGACTCTCGCCGACTTAGCGGCGGATGCTGTCGCTCATACCCCCACCGCCGCCGCTCAAATGGCAGTGCCCAGCCTTGCCAGTTTATCCCAGCAACATCGCGATCGCGTTTTTGCCCTGCAGGCGGCGGTAGAGCGGCGCTGCTTATACATCCGCTCTCACTTAGAGCGACAGCGCCAGCGTCTAGAAAAACTACCTCAAACCAGCGTTAGTCTGCAGCGAGCCAACCAAAAATGCCAAATGTTACGGCAAAAACTCGCCGCCATTGACCCTCATGCCGTCTTGCAGCGGGGTTATGCCTTGGTGAGACTTCCTGATGGGGCGATCGTCCGTCATGCCAGCACCATCACCCCCGGACAAAAACTCTTAATCAGATTTGGCGACAGTCAAGCTCAAGTTATTGTCACCGAAATCATCACCCCCAGTCAACCCCCCACATCACCATAAATTGCCATGAGCAAATCCCGCCAAACCCCCCCCAACCAATGGAACTATGAGGAAACCATTGCCCAAGTAGAATCCCTGGTAGCCGAAATAGAAACCGGGGATATAGAATTAGAAGCCCTCTTCGATAAATTCACCCTTGCCGTCGAATCATTGCGCCAATGCGAAACCTTTCTAGACCAGCGGCAAAAGCAAATGCAGTTACAAATTGAAATTCTCAACGATCGGGCAGGGCAAGTCGAGTAAAGGCATCAAATTAGCATAATTCCCTTTTTGATGAAATATTTACCAAAATCTGGAAAAATTTCATCTTAGGGGGTGACACCCCTCAATAGATGTGCTAGATTAAATGGAGTAGATGCACCCTGATGGCAACGCCCCTGATGTGGGCGTTTTTTTTTGGCGGCGAACCGTGGAAAATAAAAACCGTCAACAGGTTTGTCGTAGGGCTTTAGCCCAAAAAGCAAAGTAGTAGGGCTGAAGCCCTACTACAAACCTCAGAAAGAGGGCTGAAGCCCTACTTAGGGGTGCGTGCCTTCCTCTTTGGCGAAGGGTGGCGCATGGGGAAACCCAACGGGAGGACCACCTGCTCCTTGCGCTCTTGTTCGAGTTGCTTGAGCTTGGTATAGTCCACCCAGTGGATACAGTCCACGGGACAAGTGTCGATCGCCTCTTGAATCACCTCTTCCGGGTCTCCATCTTGGCGAATCACCCGAGAGCGACCATTATCTGGTTCAATATAGAAGGTGCTGCGGGCCACGTGGGCGCAGTGCTTGCAGCCGATGCAAGTGGGTTCATCCACATAAACCCCCTTTTGCCGCAAGACACCGCCTAATTCCGGCTCTAAACCAGAACGATCGGGCGCATCCCGCAAAAAACCTCCTAACTCCGGCTCTAACCCGGAGCGAGTGGGGTTAATTTCCTCGGGAGCAAATTCATCCATCAGCCTGCCCAGCGTTGAAGGACCAATCGGATGGAACCATCCTCGTTCTTCTGTTGCTGGGCCACTTGAAAGCCCTGCTTAGTGGTTTCATTCACCACCGTGTGATAGGCGTAACGTTGGGTAACTTGGTTGAGGAAACCATTTACCGTCAGATTTTGCTGCCAGTATTGCAGGTCTGCAACCAATTCATATTCCTGGCCGTTCCAGCGGAAACCCACATCATAGCCGTTGTCTTGCTCGATCGCCACCTCGGCGGATGCGGTTTGACCCCGATAGCCGCGTACTTCTCTTGGGCCGGCTTTCCAGTCAATGCCCATATCAGTTAAAGCCGCTTGCAGTCCAGTCAGATTGCGAATCTGGGTTTTGATTTGGCTGAAATGTGACATAGTTGCTTGCTTTCTTGAGTGAGTGAATGTTAAAGGACAAACTGAAAAAACTTACCAATCGCCGAAACTCGCCTGGTTGGTTGCTTTCGTCACCTGCTGCACCTCCGAGGCAAAAAACTCGGAGGTCTTCTGCTGACTCAGAACCAGACCCAGTTGCGCTTCAATGGCAGCCGTCACCGCCGCGCAATCCGATCCGGTAACGCCAGTGACTTTCTCCACCACTCGGCCATCGGGATAGATGACAAACTCTAGTTCTTCCATACTCTATGGTTGGTAAAGGACTCTTGTCTCTCAGGCAGGGCCGCTAGCGCCCCGACCGGTGATGCCTGCTCCGAGCAGGTCGATCGCTCTCCGATGTTTCCAGAACGGTTCGCCTCGTACATCAATTGCTATCAATTGAATCATAACTTGGCAATTCTTAACAATAGTTCTTATTTAGGAGAGTAATAGATTCATCTCTTGTCAGTGTGTCTTAACTCACCCTTGGGCGTCAAGGGAAATTGCCCAAACCATGAAAAAATAGCCGTCTGCCAACTCCCACCAGCTTCCGCCCCCTGCCCTAATTCCCAGCAGCGGATTTCCACCATTAACATATTTATGATTTATTGTCAATAGTGACATTGTTAAAAATAGCTAAAAAATTATCCCTGGATCTAAATACCAAGACCAGGTGTCAGTTTATGTAATTAATTACTGATTACTAACTAAACATATAAATATTTGGGGATGGAACCCAAAAGCGGATAATAAAAGATTGTCCATTCAGCGAGTAAGCTATGATTTCTGAGAATCAGAATCGGGAAACGAACCGCATCCGAGTCGGAGTGCTGGGTTTTGGCGGTTTGGGGCAAGCAGCGGCGAGGGTGCTGGCCCCCAAAACCGAGATGAAGTGGGTAGCGGTGGCAGATAAAAAAGGCTGCGCTTACAACTCCAAGGGATTAAATCCCGATACCTGCATTAATACTTATCATCACCAAGGGAGCGTGGGGTTTGTGGAACCTTGGGGCATCCTCTGCGATGATGGCATCGGCGAACTGATCAAAACTGCGCCCGTAGATGGTTATTTTTTAGCCCTGCCAAACCTGCCAAATACCTTTATGGCATCAGTGGCGCGGCAGTTTATCCAGTCGGGTTGGCGGGGAGTGCTGGTAGATGCCATGAAACGCACCAGTGCCGTAGAGCAGCTACTAGAGTTGCAAAATGAATTGCAAGCGGCTGGCATTACTTATATGACTGGTTGTGGGGCGACACCCGGTTTATTGACAGCAGCGGCAGCATTAGCAGCCCAGAGTTATGCTGAGATTCACAGTGTCAAGATTACTTTTGGTGTGGGAATTGCTAATTGGGAGGCATATCGAGCGACAATTCGCGAAGATATTGCCCATATGCCCGGTTATGATGTGACAACGGCGATGGCGATGAGCGATGCGGAGGTAGAGGCGCTGTTGGCTCTAACCGATGGCAAAATTACCCTGGAGAATATGGAGCATGCGGATGATATCATGCTAGAATTGGCGGGGATTTGCCCACGAGATCGGGTCACGGTTGGCGGCGTAGTCGATACCCGCAACCCCAAAAAACCCCTCAGCACCAACGTGCAAATCACCGGTCGCACATTCGAGGGCAAAATATCCACCCACACCTTTACATTGGGTGACGAAACCAGCATGGCAGCTAATGTGTGCGGTCCTGCATTCGGCTACCTCAAAGCTGGCGTGAAATTGCATCGCCGAGGTATTTACGGTTTATTTACCGCCGCCGAAGTCATGCCCCACTTTGTCAGGTAAACCAGCGGTTGTGGGATTGCTAGCTATCTAATTAAGCCGCTGCCAATTATCTGTACCGGCATCTACATCTTTCTTGACAATTAAAAGTGTTAAGAAAGATGTCTGTAGCCAAATACATAATTAAAATTAATATGTTTTTATCTTGACAAGGAACGATTTAATCATGTAAAAAATACGTAGCTATCGCAGTAGCCAAGGCAGTGAAGACAAAACCTTGGTCTGGCTGAGGAGCCAGACGCACTCGATGTCCTAATCTATCTGACTACTGCTATAATATATTTTTTGTCCTTGCCCATATAAAATATTTTAAACTTTTACGATTCTCCAAATTCAGTCGATAATTCAATGATACACGCAACTATAGCTGAATTAAAACAAGCATTTAAAACAAAAAACACACAATTAAAACAAGTAGATGGATCGACTAGATATTTATTGCTGTTTTATGTGGCAGAAATTGGAGTAAAAATTATATATTTACAAAAATTTAAACTTCAATCTACGGCAGACATAGAATTAAAAGAAAAAGAATTTTTAAAAAAACATGGGCATAATTTACAAATATGGCTGAAAAAGTGTGATAAATTACCTGCTAGTATATTACCCAATAATGATGTTTTGCAATGGAGGTTAAAAAATGGAGATAAATCAACGACATATTCTGTAAAATATGCTCATGAGGCTTGGCGATATGGAATTGGCATCGTCGCGGAAGACGAAGATAAATTAGTGGCATGGCTGCAAGATTTGTGCAAGTGGATTAAGGAGAACATCAAATGATTCCCTCAGATATTCGGCTTTACACTTGGGTTGATGTGGAGGAGGTATTGCTGCGGCTAGAGGAAAACTGGCCAGAATGGCTGGTTTGGGCAAGTGGTTATTGGGACAGTTTAACCCTAGGCATTCGTGCGGGGACTCAAGAAGCGGCGAAAAATTGGCTGGAAGATCTGTATAATCCTCGGTGGCGAAATGAGAGTGCAGAGGGGATGGTAGGCGGTGTAATTATTCTGGAAAGCATAAATCTAGAAAATCCACGCACCTTGCCAGTTGTGTTGGAAGAAACAGAGGAAGAGCCGCCAAAAGCGAGACTGATTCCGAGTTTGTCCCGGCCATCGGTGCTGTGGCAACAAACGGAAAATCAGGAACTGCCACCAATATTACCATCAAATCTGCCGCCAATAGTTGCTTTTCACTCGTTCAAGGGGGGTGTGGGAAGGACTACCCACGCGCTGGCGTTGGCACAAGCGATGATTGGAGAAAAGCAAAAAGTGTTGCTGGTAGATGCGGACATGGAGGCTCCGGGAATTAGTTGGGTGTTTGAGCGACGGTTGCCTAGTCCATTGGTTTGTTTTGCGGACCTGTTGGCGGTGGCGCATGGGGATGGGTCTCCCACGGCTGAGAATGCGGTAAAATTAGTGGCCGATCGCCTCAAAAGTCAGGGTCCTATTGATGGGATTTATGTTTTACCATCTTTCCGCTCCCTAGAAAGATTCACCAACCTAGAAATCAAGCCCGAGCATCTGCTGCAAGGGGCGAAAGACCCTTTTCTGCTTACCCAGATATTGGCGAATCTTGGCGCCGAAGTGGGAGCAGATGTGGTGATAGTCGATTTGCGTTCTGGGATGTCAGAATTAGCGGCGGGGCTGATTTTAGATCCGCGAGTCCATCGCATATTTGTCACCACATTAAGCGGTCAAGCAATTTCCGGGACAGAAAAAACTTTACAGCTTGTAGGAAACCGGGCACCTTCCAGGAAAGATGAAGACCCATTGCCCGCCTTGATAATTGCCCAAGTGCCACCAGAACCCCTAGGTAGCACCTTAGTCAAAGATGTAGAGATTCAACTACTAGAAGCCGCCAGACTGTTGCTGGGAGAAGCGGAGGAAGTAGAAAGCCGTCAATTTGTAGTTACCACACCATTTGCCGAGAGTTTGCTCGCTTTACCCAGTAGTTGGGAAGAAACCGTAGTTCGTCTTCAGAAAGCGGGAATTGTCGAGGCAGTTCGTTCCTTAGTGGAGCGGTTGCCCGGGAAGGAGGAAAATCCTGAAATTCCGGGGGAAGCAATTCAGAATAGCAGTTTAGCTGCTCAAAGGGAAAAGCTCCGAGATTTGGCGAAACAGATGGTATATGCAGAGACCACGGAAACCGAGGATTTTTTTGCCACCATCATTTTAAAACGATTGGCTGCAGATTTCAGCCGGAGGATGCCAATTGCCGTTATCGTGGGGGCGAAAGGTTCGGGGAAAACCTATACTTTCCGCCAAATTGTCCGGCGGGAGAATTGGCAAGTGTTTGCCAGGGATGCTCAGGCCAAAGAAGTGCAATTAGAGGCACCGATCTGCCCGATTTTGGAGTCAAATAACCTGAGTAATGCGGCGAAACAGAAAGTCCAGGAAGTGCGGCGAAAAACTGCTGCCGCATTAGGGTTTGGACAAATTCAAGATTCCAGTAATATTCGGGATTATATTAGAGAAAGTTGCCGGGAAAATTTGCACGTGGGGGAGTGGCGCGATCGCTGGCTATATATCATGGCTTGGGGGGCTGGGTTTCCGGTGACAGAAATCTCGGCGACTGAGAACCGCGATCGCCACATCGGACGCGCCTTAATTCAGCACCTATTAGACCAGAAAAAACAGCTCATTTTCGCGATCGACGGTTTAGAAGACCTGTTTCAGGACTTTGCCACTAACGAAAAGGAACAAATCGCCCTCCGAGCCTTGCTGCAGGAAGTCCCCGAATGGCTGGGCCAGCAGCCCGGAATTCCTTTGGGCATCCTAATTTTTGTGCGGCGGGATATAGTTTTAGCCGCCGTGCGCCAAAATGCGGCGCAAATGATGGCGCTATATGATAACTATGCTTTAAAATGGAATCGGGAAGAAACCTTGCGCCTAGTAGCTTGGATAACTAATTTAGCCGGTGCCATTCCAGCTAAAATCCAAGTAGAATCCTTGGCAGGTATGGGAGAGACCGAACTAACAGAAGCCTTAATCCCTTTATGGGGCAAAAGACTCGGTAGCGAACACTTTAAAGCAGTCTTTTCTGCCAGATATGTCTTAACAGTGCTGTCCGACTACAAGGGACAAATTCAAGCGCGGGATTTAGTGCGGTTGCTACACATAGCCGCCAAAAACTCGGTGACTGATAGCCGCTGGCACGATCGAATTCTGACTCCTACCGCCATTAAAGAATCTTTGAAGGAATGCAGCCAGGAAAAAATTCAAGAAATTGAACAAGAAAACATCTCCCTCAAAATCATATTCACTAAATTAAGGAGTTTGCCAGAAGAAAATCGCCAAATACCCTTTACCCAAGAAACCATAAACCTTTCTTTAGAGGAAATCAAAACTTTAGAAGACAATGGCGTAGTGATTAGGGAAAAAGATGAGTATTACATCACCGAAATCTTCCGGTTAGGATTGGGCTTTTCCTTCACTAATGCAGGGCGTCTCAAAGTGATAACTCTCGCTCGCCGCGCCGGACAAAAATCTTAACAACAGGACTACCGCAACTTTGTTGATCGCCAGATGTAGGGGCAATTCACGCATTGCCCCTACCAGAATATAGAGGTAATGCTTAATTAATAAATACTTCCGGGTAAATGCTTGAGGGCAAATATGCAAGCAGTAATATTAATCGGTATTCAGGGAGCAGGCAAATCCACATTTTGCCAACTGCGCTTTTTCCATACCCACATCAGAATCAACCTGGATATGCTCAAAACCCGCCACCGGGAGGAAATAATCTTCCGAGCCTGTCTGGAAGCCAAACAACCCTTTGTCATCGATAACACCAACCCCACCCCCGAAGACAGAGCGCGATACATCCCTCTGGCTAAACAATACAAATTCCGCATTATTGGCTATTATTTCCAATGCCCACTTTCTGATTGTCAGCGACGCAATGCTCAGCGTACTGGCAAGCAAAAAATCCCCCAAGCTGCCATTGCTGCCACCTACGAAAAGCTGGTTTTGCCAGATTGGCAAGAAGGATTTGATGAGTTATACTATGTGCAAATAGAGCCAGATAATTCCTTTATTGTCCGCGAGTGGGAGAAGTATAAAAATGCCCTGTTCCTGCAAAATTAATTAAACAAGACAATGAATTACCCATGACGAAGCTAAATGGTGTCAATGGAGGAAAACCCAGAAGTTAAACAGGTTTAACTTCTGGTAATCGCTTTAGGAAATGGTCGCCAAGGGTGATAAGTCAAAAATCGCACCTTGCTGCATCAGCTCGATTTTCAGATTTTCAGAAAGGCCGGTAGCATTGGTGAAATTGGCTTCTTTGACGATCGCCCCATTAAAATTCGTCCCCTTCAGACGCGCTCCCTTAAAATTGGCGTTGCTGAGACTCGCATCTACCAAGTAAGCGCGAAACAAGTAAGCATTAGTTAAGTCCGCATAATTCAGACAGGCGCCAGTTAAGTCCACACCCCCCAAGTCTGCATCACTAAGGTCAGCGCCGCTGAGGTCCGCACCGCTGAGGTTAGCACCGCTGAGGTTAGCGCCGCTGAGGTCCGCACCGCTGAGGTTGGTGTGACTCAGGTTAGCGTGGATCAGAGTGGCACGAAACAGGTTCACACCCACCATCTTGGTGCGAAACAGGTTGGCGCCAAATAAATTGCAGCGAAAAAGACTGGCGCCGCTGATATCAGCGCCGTTGAGGTCAGCGCGAAACAGGTCCGTATCCCGAAAATTCCTTTCTCCTGCGGCATAGCGATCGAGCAGTTCTTGAGCATCCATAAGAGTAGTTGCCATTTTGTCATAAGGTCTAACCTAATTTTCCCAAAAAGATTAACCCTCAAGGGGGCAGGCGCAAGATTCTTTGGATAGTCTTAACAATTCTCCATCATAACTCTGGCGCGATGATTTGACAGAATACCCTTTTGATTTAGTGATGAAACAGATATCTGGTCGGAGCAAAAAATTGTTCGCGCCTCAGAAACGCTCTTCTCCTGAGCTATCTGTGACAATTGTCAATTTAATTTGGATAAACCACCGCAAATTAACAACATAAATTTCACTTGTTTTGACTACTATGATTGACCCTTGGGTGCAAATATAGAGTTTCTCATATTGGTGAGTTACGGATTTTGACTGGATGACCGCTTTCGCGGGTATGACAGAAGCACATGATTAATTTGAGAATGGTAGATGTGTTTTGATGATGAGAGCAAACTCAGCTTTTACAGGTACGGTTAACAGCCGGATTTGCTCTCCTATTTTTAGGGGCAGCCACTCTGTGGCTGCCCCTAAAGAACGGGATAACTACGAAGGAATTGCGCGGTTATGGTCGGCAATCAACCAGAGTTGATATTAAAGCAGTTTGCGGATTTTTTGGCGGTAGGCGGCGCGGTCCATACCTTGAACACTGTTGGCACTGCTGGGGTATTTCTGGTTAATTTCCTGCTGCAAGCGGGTAATGCGGTCTTCGGTGGCGGGGTGGGTACTCAGGAGGGTGGGGACGGAACCTTGACCGAGGAGTTTTTGGAAAAAGCTAATCATCCCAGAGGGAGCATAGCCCGATCGTACCACCATATCCAAACCAGTGCTGTCGGCTTCAAACTCGTGCTGACGGCTTCTGGGACGGCGGAAACCGAACTCGAAGCCGAGGTTAACCACGGTGTTGCGGTCTAAGCCAGCCGCATCAGCTAAACCACCAGCGATGACACTTTGGCGAATTTGCTTGAGGACATGCTTATTGGTGATATGACCAATTTCGTGACCAATGACCCCAGCTACTTCCGCTTCCGTGTCAGCAGCTTTGAGCAAGCCGGTGTTAACATACACGAAACCGCCAGCGGTGGCAAAGGCGTTGATGGCATCATCATTGACTACTTGAAAAGTAAAAGGCAACTTGGGGCGGGAGCTTTGGGCGACTAACCGTTTGCCCATATCCTCTACATAGGCGGTAATTTCCGAATCCCGATACATCTGAAACTCGCCTTTTACCTGTTCGTCAATCTGTTTTCCCAGCTCCATTTCCTGACGATCGGACATATTCGACAACTGGATGACCTGAATTCCCGGACCGATGAGGTCCCCCCAATCAAAAGCCGACGCCGGAAGCGACGAACCCACCCCCAACCCCAAAGCTACCACCAAGGAAATCAGGGGGTAAAACCAGCCGCGATGCCAAAAGCGGTGGGACATCAATGTTAATCTATTCATCATAGTTGTTGCGTGAGGAACGACTTGCGGATAATTGTGCAGCGGGGGAGGCAACCGCAGTCTCCCAGAGATGATGACGCATAGGGCCAACTGTGGGTTGCCGGAATTGCATTCAGGGGATAAGCTATGGTGTTGACAGCCCGTCTTCCTCAAAAAATTCTAGCTTTTTGATGCGGAAGGTGCCACCGGGATGTCGCAATAGAAGTCAAGGCCAGCCTAAAATTTAGCTGGCAGATGTAATAGGAACAGTTTGGTTTATGAGAATTTTGGATTCCCAAGGTCGTTTGTTCGGTAAAATCAGTGTTTTAGACTTGGGTGCAGCCTTGGTGATTCTGATGGTGATTGTGGGGATATTTTTTGTTCCTGGCACCACCGGTAGCGTGGCGCAGGTGAAAGTCACCACCAAACCAGTAGAAGTGGACCTCATCGTGCGGGGTCTGAGCGTGCGGGACCCCGAGGGGCTGCTGCAGCAATTTCGCGATCGGGGGAAAACCAACATCATCATCCGTAACCAACCTTACGGCGAGGTGGATGTGATATCGATCGAGCAGCAGCAGCGCACCTTAGCAGTTACCCAGCCGGATGGGACACTCAAAGCTATGCCAGACCCTAGACAGGAAGAGTCTTTCAGCACGAATTTGCTGATGACCTTGGGGGGTAAAGCCCAAATTACCAATGACGGCCCAGTTTTAGGTAACAGCAAACTGAAAATCGGCACCCCGGTGGAGCTGGAAGGCCCAACCTACAATTTTAATGCTAGCGTTATCGATGTGAGAATCAAGTAAGTACCTAAATCCCCCTCTAACGCCGTCAGGTGTTGGGACAGGATCGCGGCAAATAGTTCGGAGCCCTCCACATCACCATACTTCTGGGTGGTTTGGGTGGCTCCATCTCATATTTATTCCCAACCGGGCTCAACATCAACCCACATCAAACATAGTCCGGTTGGTAACGTAGGGGAATGCTGGACTGAGCTGTGGTTCATCGCCATGTGTGTTGCTACCGCTGGCATTTTCACCCCCACATCCCATTCGGAAAAAATACCTAGCGGTTAGCTCTGGTTAGCAGGGGATGATTTTTTCCTTTGACCTAGAGAGTTTGAGGTTTTTTTTGGTGTTAAACTACTCTAATATCGGCGATAATCCTATATGAGGGGTTAGTCCCCCCGGCCAGAAACCCCCTATGACTGGGGGGGAGATGAAGCGATCGGCGAGGAACGCAACACGGTGGGGGATGTGAGGCTGATGGGGGGAAATATTTCACTCAAAAGCACGACAATAGAGAAAAAGGGTCTGATGTTAGAATTCAGTCTTACCACGGGTGGGGGCGCGGATATGAAACAATGGGAAATAGATTTTCAGAACTTACCCACTGCGATCGCATCTGCAAGAACCGACAGGTCGGGGCACCATTCGGAAAATCCGCGCCGGGAGTTTGGGGGGCATCTGTGCATCCGCTTGAACCTGGCAGACTTAAAATACTTTGAAGTGGTGGAACGGCAGTTTGAGCCTTGGGGCGTGATTTTCGCCAACGCGATGGCGATTAATCCGTCTAATCCCGCTTTTCTCCCCCGTTCTGGTAGCATTGTCCTGCTCGGAGCCCCCCGCAACGGCTCGATCGAGGCGACATTCTCTCAACCAGTACATTTCGTGCGCGGTTGCGTCACCAGCTCTCGCAGCACGGTGTTAACAGCCTACGATTGCACTGGTCGGGAAATCGCCCGCGATCGACTCTTCGGCGCAAATCTCGCCGGGTCCAGCTCCCCCGTAGCTCCCAACACCGAGCTGAAAGTCGCCGCCGAAGAAATAACCAAGATTAAATTCTACGCCTTCGATGGTCAGTTAACCCTAGACGATTTCAGCTTCAGTTTTTAGCCCCATTCCCCAACCTCGCCAGCCAGGAATTTTTCCCCAAAGTCAATAGCCACATCCCCAAAGCGCAATTCATATTGTATGATTGAAAGCGATTTTAGCCACCAAACTCACCCAAAATCACCTTCCTATTTCCAGCAACCAGGTAAATTAACGTGAGGCATCGCGCATTGTCCCCGTGGTCGGAACTCCTGAAACTCATACCAGCCAGCCAGTTCCTCCAAATCTCCCAAAAATTAATCCGACAGTTTAACCGCTACCGCCGCCGTCAATGGTGGGGGTGGTTATTCGCCGGATCCGCATTGATGGCGATGCTGTTGTGGCACCCGAAGCTGGTATTAGCCACTCTCATCGGTGTCGCAGTGATGCTGGCGGCGTATTTCCTCCAGCAGTGGGACAGTAAAAGTTTTATCCGTCAATGGCGGCGGTTCCTCAGCGGGCAGAACCGTTATGTAGCTGTGGCTGGCGTCACTGGGGGTATGGCAGCCTTTAGCACTTATATGGCAGTTTCGATTTGGGTCGAGTCCCAAAACCACTGGCTGGCTACAGGAATGATTTTACAAGGTTTGGGGACATTAGCCACTTTGGTGCTGCTGGGTTGGCACTTCCTCCACCGTCAAGTCACCCAGTCCCGGGACAACTTCCATCAGTTGCTGGCTGACTTGGGAGATGCTGACCCCCTGAAGCGGACGATCGCCGTGCGTCTGCTCACCAGTTCCCTGCGCGATCGTCAATACCAACCCAGTGAAGAGCGAGCCATTATCGACTGCTTCCGCCTCATGCTCAACCGGGAAACTGAACCCACCGTGAAAGACGCCTTACTCGACGCTCTCCCCTCCGCCAAGAAAACCAACTCATTAACACAAAGAAACGCACCCCTATCTATTCCCTTCACCGCTCCACCCACCACCCCCGAACGTCATCCCGTCTATGACTACTCAGAATAGACGCCAATCACACCATTATGTCTTCCTTTTTCGGCCAGAGTCTGGCCGCTTTCACTATTTATGCCCTGAAAAAACCAGCCGCCGCCTCATCATGGTATCGGCCCCTGTGGCTATACCTGGTTAGTGACAATAGTGGGCACTGCCCACCCTAATACTACTAAGTTCCCCCCCCAAAATTTTGGTAAAAAAGATGGCTACAAACTTACATCTAATGCCAGCAAACTTTGCAGGCGTTGCATCCCATCGCCACCTTGATAAAGCAAATCACCTTTACCCAGTAAATAAGCAGAACCGATTTCTGAACCTCCCAAAATAATCTTAGAATCCGCTTCGCTAGCCGTGCGTAGTGCTACCCTTCCCGGTAAATTAGAGCGGATAAGTGGCGTCACCACTTTAGCTTCTGGGCGTTGGGTAGCAACAATTAGGTGAATCCCCGCCGATCGCGCTTTTGCCCCTAAACGTTTAATGCTATCTTCCAGATTACCACGGCTAGTTTTATCCGCCATAAAATCCGCATATTCATCAAAAATGCACAGAATGCGCGGCAAAATCTGCTTGACATTTTGGCGGTTATATGTAATAATATCAGCACAGCGCTGAGCTTGGAATTTCCGGTAACGTTCCTCCATTTCTTCCACTAACTGGGACATCAAATCAATAGCCGCCTCGGTATCATAGACAATGGGAGAATGCAGCCACGGCATATGTTCAAATTCGGGAAAAGTGACCCGCTTCGGATCCACCAAAGCGATTTGCAATTGTGCGGGGGAATGGCGGCGGACTAAACTAAGCAAAATACTCCGCAAAAACTCGCTTTTGCCGCTCCCCGTAGTACCGCCCACCAAAAAATGACAGGTATTGGGGTTAGATAAATCTGCCTCTACCAACTTACCCTCTAAATTGACCCCAATGGCAATGTGCATGGGGGCATCCGCTGGCCTAGTTTCGGGATGGATGTAATCTTCAAACCGGGCAATTTCACGATCGGGACGGGGAACATCCACACTGACATAACCAGCTTGAGCGGTAATTAATGGCCATGCGGGAATTGCCAAATGCACTTTAATATCTTCAGACCGCGTGAGCAACGAGACAACTTTTACTCCCAAATGCGGTTTCAATTTGAAGCGGATAAATGCTGGCCCCACGCTGGCTCCGATGTAATCAACGCCAATTTTATAAGATGAGAAAACAGTTACTAATTTTTGTCCAATTTGGTCCGCGTTTACAGTTGGCGGTGGTGGGGTGACGGTTGGCGGCGGTGGCGGGGGAGCGATGGCACTTGCAGGATTAAAGAAATTTTGACACTTGTGCTGCTGGGGGCAAATGGCGCACAAGTGAGGGTGAATTGTGGCCGGTGGTGGGTCGGGTTGGTGTTGTTGCCATGTCAGCCATGACCGCATTTGTTGCAATTTATAGGGCAGAGATTCATGGACGGTATTTTCTAATTGTTCCCATTCAAATCGATAGGATTTGAATTCCGGTAAAACGCAGTAAACCGCCGCATCTACCGGGACGTTGCGTGATTTCCAAACCATGTAGCTGTAGAGGGAGACTTGGGCGAGTTGTGCGGATAAGTCCGTGGGTTCATAGGTTTTATACTCTACAGCGCAGAGGCGGTTGGCTGTGGCATCATAAATCAAGCAATCGAATTTGCCCCTAACCAGTTGTTTGGTGCCATCAGGCAAATCAAATTCATGCTCTAAGCTGACCTCTTCCCCAATAAAAGTTTGAGCAGCTACCTCATCAGCGCTGAATTTTTGCCGATTGCTTACTAGCAATTGACTATAATGCTTGATTAACCCTTTCAATCCTTCCCAAATTTGCAGGAGAGCTGCTACATCTTGGGGGTGATGTTGAATATAACCAAAAAATTCCTGCTTATAAAAGCGCTCCTGTAACTGAGCCGCCACATCCGCCGCGTTCAGCTTATCCGCCGCCGGGGAAAACAAGGCTTGCACCGCAGCATCTTGTTTAGCCAAATTAACTAATTTTTGGGCAAACTCATGGAAAAGACTACCCACGCCACCGGTGCTACTGGGAGGTAAAAACAGGGTTTTTCCTCCAAAGCTCTCCGCCAAATAAAACAAACGGGGACATTCAAAAGCTACCCGCACCTGAGTAACGCTGAACGAGGAGGATGTTGATTTTGGCATAGAGTCAAATTCCCGTAAACTACGATGCACGACGGCCAGATAAACTGGATCCATCTTAGCATATTGTAACTGAGCTGGAGTGAGAGGACGCTGCCCCCAGTCGCTGCCTTGTTCTGCTTTATTGATGTCAGCAAAATCGCCAAATCGAGCGGCTAAAGTTTTGAGCTTTAAGTTAGGGACTCCCAGGCGAGGGGGGGTAATCTTTTTCGCCAGCTTAAAAGTGCAAGTGACATTGCGTGCTGTATTTTTCCCCAGAAACCTCAAATCATAACTAGCATTGTGAAACACCTTTTCAATCAGGGGATTTACCATAATGCGCTGGATAAATGCCGTTACCAAATCTGGTTTGTCCAACACATCAAAAATGTAAGTTGAGCTACCATTAATATCGTTGGCGTCGGTCAAGACCTGAATCAGAGATAGTCGGGGGTGGGTGGTGTCCCAATCGGCGACTTCTGTATCTGCCCAGATAATTTTTTGTTTGGCTAAGATATCTATGTAAGCGTGGATTTGAGATGAGTCTTGTAAATATAACATATTTGGGTTAATTGAAAAAATGGTGGGCATTGCCCACCATTGATGATTACCAGAGCAAACAAACTACTTGCTTTTCCTGGGCTTCGTGGGGATTAGCGATTTTGAATTTTCCGGCTTTAATTAGGCTATCAAACTCCTGGCTGATAGTCTGCTGGTTGGTTTCGCTAAATTGACTCTGAGCTTGGGTCAGTAGGGCATTTTTGCCTAAAAAATGCTGGGTTTTGACCACGTTGAGCAAGTAATCTTGAATTTGCTGCTGGGTTTTGTCTGGGAGAGTGGCTGTTGCGCCATTGGTTATGGGATTCGTAGTGGCGGTTGTGGTTTTTGTTTGAAAAATGCCCAAATCCTGCAACAGCAGACAATCTGTTAATATCTCGCTTTCCCGCATCAGGTGTTTTAGTTCCGGGAGGGAGATGATTTGGCTGCCTAATAATAACTCTTGTCCTAGTGCGGAATTGACTAAACTGTGATAGGTGGCTAAGTAGTGAACCGAGGCGATCGCAGGCAGGATGTGACGATTTGGGTGGCCTGTGAAAATGCTGTGATAGAGCTTATATCCCACCAGGTTGGGATTATTGCCGGTTTCAGTAGCTCGAATCAGTATTATACTGTGGCTAGTGTGGCTTTTGATCGCTTTTTGGCAGGCTTTCATGGCAGTTGCAAAGCTGCTCATATTGGCATCTTCCGTCCAGAGTACCCCCACATCCTGGTGATGACGGGGGTGTTGATAGGTGAGGGAAGAGCTGGCATATTTGCCAGAGAGCAGTTTTGATTTAGTTGTGGTGATTTGCAGTGCTTGTAAGGCTTCTGCTAGCATCTGCACGAGTTCCGGCGCCGATAGCAAACTCACTTTTGTGATTTTTGCTTCGATTTTCTTGAATTCCTGCTGCCAGGTTAATTTGAATAGTTCTGGCAGGGTGGCTTGAGGTTGGGGGATATTGCTGTTATCGGGGATATCGGTTCTGAGATTGGGGATCTGGACTCCGAGGCTGCTTTTATATTGCTGATATTCTTGGCGACCGAGGATTAGGGATTTTCTGGGGTCAGTTTTGCCGCCGGGAAAATTATCTTCTAGGATAGTGCGGGTGAGGGGGAAAATCTGGGAATCTGGCTGGGGACTGGCTTGGCGGTGGAGGGGCTGCAATCGTAATTGCCAAAGGGCTTCGGCTTGGTCGAGGTTGATGGGTTTGAGGCTGAGTTTGCCTTCTACGCGATCGAGGTCTGATTGCTGAATACTTCTGTGATTATTCTGCCAGTTATTCGTAGTCAGACAGATGATGATGAGAAAGTTTTTTAGCCCTTGATTGTGAATGTTGGTGTTGAAGGAAAATAATTTTTGCAGTTCGGCTAACTGGGTGTCGCTGTTGCTGAATTCCAACTGGTCAAAACATAGGACGATCGGCTGAGTCTCTGTGGCGATTCTGCCCAGGTTGGCTAAGGTCTCCCAAGCATCGGTTTCGCTGTCTAGGGATTTTTTTTGTTGCAGCAAGGTGAGGGATTCTTCGCTTAAATCATCACCTTTCAACCACTGACAGGCGATGTCGTATAATTGGGGTTCGGTGAGGTCGTGGAGGGCGCCAAAAAAGCTATCTGCGTTGTAAATACCTGCATTTTTGTAGGTTTTTTTCAGGTGGTTGATGAATTTTTGCCGATCGCTCTGCAATACCTCCCAAAAATTATCATCAAAGAGGCGCCGTTTCAAGCTCCGCTTGGTAAATACGGAGAGGCTTTTCAGCCAGAGGATAAGCTGAGATTCGGTTTGTCCTTCGGGAACCTGCATCAGACTATCCACCGTGTAGCGGAGGATGTGGCGTCCGAGGCGATCGGCTTCGGGCCAAGGTTCAATATAGGCAAAAAAGGCTTTGGCATTCAGCGTCCGTTTCAGGCGACCCAAAAGATAGCTTTTGCCAGAACCAGGGTCCCCAGTGAGTAACAGCGTCCGACTCCGCCGATCGGCTACCACCCGATCGAGCAAACCTTCTATCTTCCTCATCGCTTCTTGATGAATCGAATCTATAGTTTCCGTTGCCTCCTGCTTTTCCCGCCAAAAATTACCCGGCTTCAAATTAATATCAAACGGGTTGACTTCCTGGCGAATCAACTCATCTATCAATGCCATCTGGCCACCTCTTTTCTCTTTTTTGGTGATAATTTATACTTAGTTAGCCACAATAAAAAATAGCGGCACACCCACTTTCTGCTTAATTGCCGCTTGCAACTCTTGGGTACTGTACGGCGTCCCGTCCACCAACCCACTCAGCTCAATTTTATCTTGCCGCTGCAAGCGATATAGAGCTGCATCTAGTTCATCGCGACTCAAAGGCGGTTGCAACTTTTGCCGCAAATGAAAAATCGGTAAATAATTATCCGTTCCCAGTTCCCTATCTAACTGGCGAACCACATCTAAAATTGCCTCATCACTGGGTTTGCTGGCATTATTAATACTTGGTTCTGCTAGCTGAGGCTGGGCAATAGGAGATTTGCGCAAAAAACTGAGGTAATTTTTCAGCATTTCCCCCGTATAAAGGGGCTGATTACCGCTAGGTTGACAATCGGAGCGCAAAAACTCTTTCCCCCGCTCCGTCAACCAGACCTCTTTGATTTCCGTTTTGATGGCCTTAATTAATCCCCGATCGACCAAATCTTTGATTACCCCTTGCGCCTCAGCAGCGGCGATACCTATTTTGTTAGCGGTAATCGAACGTTTCGCCGTCACACAAGTTTGGAGAACTTGCCTTTGCGCCTCACTCACGGGCAACTTGCCTGAATCTAATTTTAGCAAAGATTTCCCCGCCGGAGTAATACCAAGCTGCGACACTTCCTCCCCACAATCAATTAACTCCCGCTGTCTAAGCTGGCGACAAATTCCCTGTACTTCCGAGACTTTTGTTTTATAATTAGGCTTAACCAACTTCAGAGGTGCCCTGTAGTCAGGAAACCCCAACAATTTGAGGAGAAACTTTAGCTCTTTAGTTTCCATCCCTTGTGTGACTCCCGCATCCCACGTAACTATTTTAGTCTTTCACAGCTTGTCCCACTTTTTAACCCGCTTCATAAAATTTAATTTTTCTGAAAAAACACCTCACTAAAATACTCCCAAGTTACCCAGACTTATCACCTGTCCGGTGGGCATTACCCCTCACCCCAAACCACTCACCCCAAACCCAAAAGTTCTGTAGGGTGGGCAGTGCCCTCGATTTGTCGCCAGAGGGCGAAGCATTCGGGAAATAAATTTTGGGGTTTTTGCCAGACATTCCTCGCCCGAATGCTTCGCCCCTACAAGTGGCGGGATGATCCCCACGGTAGGGCGGTGTTCTGGAAATTAGCCCAGAGAAGCTGGCCAAATTATATCACTTTACCATACAGACTAATTGAGATTCCACTGGAGCGGTATCATCAATAATCAAAATTTGCCTTTCGTGGCAAAGTTGAAAAATTAGCTCATTAATTTGATATTCGTGAGCGTCGGGGAACTGGTCGAGGGTGTGCTGGGTTAGGATGTAGCGTCCCATCATTTTCTGGGTTTTCACCAAAGCTAATAAATAATCTTTGATTTGCTTCAGTTCCGGCTTTTTCACTTCCCTGTCAGCCGCTAATTGTTTTTGGGGCGTACCGCTTACACCGATGATGCGAGTGTAGCCGGTAAAGATACCCAGGGTATCCAGAATTGGGCAACTTTCTAGGAGCTTAGATTGGCGGATGAGTTCTTGTAATTGTTTCAGGTTGGGGGTTTGGTCTGCCACTACCAGTTCTCCCGCGCAAGCGGCGTTAACGAGATTATGATAGGTGGCTAAATAATGCAATGATGTCATGTCCGGGATGATGTGGCGGTGGGGATAGCCAGTGAAAATATCGGAGTAAATTTTATTGCCCTGATTTTTATGGGTTCCCAGACTTTCGCCTCGGATGAGATAGAGGGTTTGGCAGAGATTGAGTTGCAGAGACTTTTCGCAGGCTTTCATCAGGTGGAAAAAGCCCACGAGGTTGGGGTCTTCTGTCCAGATTACGCCAATTCTGCCTAACTGGGCGGGGAGGTGATAGCTGAGAGAATAGCTGGCGTATTTGGGACTGGGCAAAAGTTTGGTTTGAATGCCGATTACTTGGAGGGATTCTAGGGCTTCGCGCAGCATTTGCACCAGTTCTGGGGCGGAAAACTGGCGGAGGCGATCGACCTTAGTCTGAGTTTTTTTGTACTCTTGGCTCCAGAGCAGTTCAAAAGCAGCTAAGGGGTCGGGAGCGGCGGTGACATCGGCATAAATATCGGTGTAAATGGCGTCATCCGGGCTGAGATTTTTGGCTTCTTGAAATAGCTTGCGCCCCAGCATGAGGGTGTAGCGGGGTCGAGTTTTGCCGCCAGGAAATTGGGCTTCTAAGTGGTGGCGACTGAGGGGATAAATGGGGGTGGGGGGTTTGGGTTCGGCTTTTTGGTGGATGGGATGGAGACGACTAGCCCAGAGGGCTTCGGCTTGGTCTAGGTTGATGGGTTGGAGGCGGATTTCTGCGTCAATGCGGGCAATGTCGGCGGCTTGCACTCGCTTATAATTTTGCTTCCAGGTGTTAGTGACGATGCTGATGATGATGAGAAAGTTGTTTAGTTTTTGATTATGGATGATGGAGTTAAGGTTAAATAGGGCTTGGAGGTTGATAAATCCATCTAAGGCTCGGTCAATGTTATCTAAGTTGTCAAAACAGAGGACGATCGGCTGGGTGGCGGCGGCAATTCTGCCGAGATTAGAGAGAATTTGCCGAGCCGCAGTTTCGCTATCAATGGGGTGTTTCACCCGGAGAGCTTTCAGGTTGGCGGTGTCCAGGTGGTCGCCTTTGAGCCATTCACAGGCGATCGGGTACAATTCCGGGTTAGTCAAATCGTGGAGAACACCGAAAAATTCATTAGGATTATAGATACCCGAAGGGTAAGCATTTTTCAAGTGGCGGATGAAAAATTGCCTCTCGCCGATGAGTTTTTTGATGAGACTTTGACCTCGATCGGCTTCTAAACCATGCAGCCAGAGCAGCAATTGAGATTGGGTTTGGCCAGCCGGAATATACATCAAACTATCCACAGTATTGCGCAGAGTATGACGCCAAATATAATCACTTTCCGGCCAAGGGCCAATATAAGAGAAAAAGGCTTTAGAATTAAATTGCTGTTTCAACCGTCCCAAGAGATAACTTTTCCCCGCTCCCGAGTCCCCAGCCAGCAACAACGTGCGAGTGCGATTATCTTTCGCCACTTGGTGGAGCAGACTGGCAATTTCCCCCACCACATCTTGGTGAATGGACGCCACCGTGAGGGATTGGTCTTGCTGCTCCTGCCAAAAGTTACCTGGCCGAAAGGTAGTAGAGTCAAAAGGATTAATTTGTTGTTGAATTAGCTCGTAGATAGTTGTCACAGAAAAGCACCTCGCGAATGGGAGACGGGGGGACGGGGGGACGGGGGGACCGGGGGGACGGGGGGACCCGGTTCGTAGTTGGGCTTTAGCCCAAAAATCCACCTACTGATGAATTGTGCTATAGAGCAACTGCTCGTCAAGTTTCGCTTCCGGGTCAAAGATTTTGATTTGACCCTGTTCTTGACACAGATGGGAAATCAGTTGGTTGATTTGAGATTCGTTGATGTGGGAAAATTGGGTGAGGGTTTCTGAGATTAAACGCTGACGGGCGATACATTGTTGATTGATGACCCGGCTGAGGATAAAATCTTCAATATAGCGCAATTGCTGTTGGTTGTCCGTGGCGGATGCAGCAGTGCGGGTGATGCCTAAATCCTGGAGCAGGGGGCAATCTTGGAAAATTTGGGCTTGGCGGGCGGTGGCTTCTAATTCGGCGATGTCAGGAGTGCGATCGCCCACAATCAAATCCCCCGCATAAGCATCGTTAACCAAACCATGATAAGCCGCCAAATAGTAAACCGAGGTTAAATCCGGTATCAAATGAACGTGAGGGTTGCTAGTAAAAATTTCTCCATAAAGCTGGTTGCCCCGGTTGCTGGAGGTGCCCACCCCTTCGGCGCGAATTAAAATCAGCTTTTGGCAGAGATTTTGGTCAATTACCTCCTGGCATAGTTTCATTAAATTGAAAAATTTCACCATATTTTGGTCTTCACTCCACACGACACCCACGCGGAAAGGGGAATCAGGAGTTTGATAGCTCAGGGAATAACTTCCGTAAGTGCGACTGGGTAACAAACGCGGCTGAATTGCCACCCCCATCACACAGGCTTGGAGGACTTCCGTCAGCATTGCCATCAATTCTGGCGAGGAATACTGGCGAATCCGATCGATTCTCATACTGGTAGCATTAAACTTGCGCCACCATAACAGCTTAAACGCCGCTACCCCCGCATCATTATATCCCGATTTTTCCGGTAATTCCTCACCATCAGGGGGGATTAATTCCGCTTGTAACACCGATAAACCAGAGTCCGATCCATGATTTGAATCCGCCTCCGCGTCCATCAAAACCCGCTTGGCTTCGTGAAATAATTGCCGTCCCAAAATCAACGTATTTCTCGGCCTAGTTTTGCCACCAGGAAACTTTTGGTCGAGCATTTCCCTGGTGAGGGGATAAAGGGAAGACTCTGGCTGAGGGGTTGCCTGATGGTGGAGGCGGTAGAGACGACTTGCCCAAATAGCTGCTGCTTGGTCGATGCTGATTTGCTTGAGCATAATCGTCGCATCAATACGGTCTTTATCCGTGGGTTGGACGCGATTAGCGTTTTGCTTCCAAGTATCAGTAATAATACTGATAATTACTAAAAAGTTTTTCAGCTTTTGATTATGAATTACCGAATTAGCACTGAAGAGACTTTGCAGGTCTAAAAACCCATCAGCACTACGAGCGATGTTGTCTAATTGGTCAAAACAGAGGATAATTGGTCTGGTTTCGGCAGAAATTCTGCCGAAATTAGCCAGAATTTTCTGGGCAGCATCTTCTGTATCAATCGACTCCTGCACCCGGAGCGCTTTTAAATCTTCTTCTTCTAAATCATCGCCCCGTAACCACTCGCAGGCGATATTGATTAACTTGGGATTAGTCAGGTCGTGGAGAACGCCAAAAAATTCCGTAGCATTGTAGATACCTGCGGGATAGATAGCGCGGACGTTGTTGATAAACATTTGTCTTTCCCCGCGCAGCCAGTCGAGAATGCCCCGGTGTTTGAACGCCCAGAGATTTTTTAGCCAGAGGACGATTTGGGGTTCGGTTTCTCCGGCGGGAACTTCTAGCAAACTATCCACAGTGTAGCGGAGAATGTGGCGCCAGATATAATCGCTATCGGTAAAAGGTTCGATGTAGGCAAAAAAAGCGCGGTTGTTGAATTTGCGTTTGAGGCGACCGAGGAGGTAGGTTTTCCCGGAGCCGGTTTCTCCTTCTAGGATGAGGGTGCGGGTGCGGTGGTCTGTGGCTACCAGATCCAGGATTTGCTGAATTTCCGCCACCGCTTCATCGTGAATTGATTCTACTGTTAACTCGGGCTTTTGGTCTTCTCGCCAAAAGTTACCTGACCAAAAGGTTTCGGCATCAAAGGGGTTGGGTTCTTGTTGAATAATTCTATCTATAGATGTCATGGTGATTTATGATAATGAGCGGGGATGCGGTTTTAGGTGACGATGATAAAAAACAGTGGGCCGCCGATATCTTGGGGGATGCCAGCTTCGATTTGTTCGGGGGTGTAGGCGATCGCCTCTTGCAGGGAGCTAAGTTCTATCTTATCTTGTCGCTGCAACCGATATAACGCCAAATTCAATTCATCCCGAGAGAGAAAAGGTTGCAGCCGCTGGCGCAGGTAAAAAATCGGTAAGTAATTATCGGTCCCTAACTGTCTGTCTAAATCTCGGATAATTTGTAAAATATCTTCATCCCTCAACTGACTGGTGCTGAGTACGGTACTTTTTTCCTCCCAACTCATCCCATAGGCGCCACTATATGAGGGTTCCAGAACCAAAGCCGCTTCAGTGGTAGATTCGTCTCTCCCCTGATGGCGCCAAGATTTGCGCAGAAACCGCAAATAATTGGCCAACAGGTCTAAACTGAGTAGGGGATTATTGCCACTGGGGAGGTATTCATCCCGGAGGTATTCTTCTCCGCGTGGGGTCAGCCAGACTTCCTTGATTTGAGTTTGTACCGGCTCAATCAGTCCCCGATCGGCTAAACTTTGGAGCAAGCGCTGGCGGTTCGCCCGAGGAATGCCGGTTTCAGCCGCCGAGATTGCCCCCGCCGCCGCCGCTTGCAGTACCGTCAAATCCTCAGCGCTAATCGGCAAATTAGAAGTATCCAAAGAAAGGAGAGCTTTCCCAGCAGCGGTGATTTTGAGCTGGGTGATTTCGCTGCTGTAAGCTACCAACAGGCGATCGCTCAAAGAGCGACAGAGGCGATTTAGCTCCGCCGCCGTGGTTTTCGGATTCGGCTTCAGTTTCTGAATGCTCCCTTGATAATCCGGAAACCCCAGCAGCTCCAACAAAAATTTTAACTCCAGCACATCCATATCAAAACCCACCAGCGAAATCGCAACAACAACAAAAACCCCCCGAGTCCAGGCTGGTTCACCAATTCCATCCTCAACAGCGCCGTGACACCGCCACCATCCCAAATTAAAATATACCAGGCACGTTACCCCTGCCCAAACACCCCCATCCCACCATCACGGAGATAAATGGCTTGAAAACCAACTCCCTGCGCACATTATTTATCACCAGAGAAGTCCCCTACCCCCCCAGAGGCGGCGCCTCTTTGCGCAACTGGCAAAACATCAACATCATCAATCAATACGGTCCAGTGGCCGTTTTCTCCGCCTCCAACTGGACTCCCGACTACACCAGCATCCCCGGCGTCCAGGTTTGGCAGCATCAAAACGTTGCCACCCAACGCCAACCCCTAGAAAAAGTAGCTCGCCGCCTGTGGTGGTTGCGACCCCTGGCAGACCCAGATACAGACTGGAGTTACTCCCACACTGCGGCGGAGAACTTAGACCAGCTCATCAAGACATTTGCCCCCAACCTGGTTATATGCAAAGAACTGTGGGTATATCGCTACCTGAAAACCATCAAGCGCCACTCATGCCCGATTATTTTCGACGATTATAATGTCGAGTCAGTGTTGTTTTCCCAAAACCACCATTCCCCACCAAATTTGAAAGCACGGTTAAAAGCTACAATTCAACTCGGGCGCATCCAAGCCATAGAAAGGGACTTCATCCGCCAATGTCAGCAAGTCTGGGCCTGTTCCGCCGAAGACGCCCAGCTCTTGCAGCAATTATATCCCCATCCCGTTCCCATTCACGTCATCCCCAATAGCATTGACGTAGATTACTACCACGGTGTTAGTTCTGGGCAAATTTCCCCGCCGCCAGAATTAAACCATCACTCCCAGACGATCGTCTTTATCGGTCAACTTTCCTACCCTCCCAACACCGTCGCAGGCGAGTTACTCGTCACCGAAATTTACCCCCGCCTCCGCCAGCAATACCCCCAATGTCGCCTGATTATAGTAGGCCGCAACCCCAGCCCTACCATGCTCGCCGCCGCCGCCCAAAACCCCGGTATCACCATCACCGGTAGCGTTCCCGACGTGCGGCCCTACCTAGCCGCCGCCAGCATCATCCTGGTTCCCCTACTCCAAGGTAGCGGTACTCGCTTAAAAATCCTCGAAGCCTTCGCCGCCAACCGGCCCGTAGTCAGTACCGCCAAAGGTGCCGAAGGCATCAACGCTATAGATGGAGAACACCTCCTCATCGGCAACACGATCGATGAATTAGTCGCCGGAGTCACTCAACTATGGTCAAACCCGGAATTAGCCGCGAAATTAGCCGCTAATGCCTATCAACTGGTACAAGCCGAATACTCCTGGGCAGCAGTGCAACAGCGAGTAGAAACAGCAATTTTACCCCTGCTTGATGGCCGCATTGACTAAATCCAGATTCTGAAGCCCCATCAGATTATACAGCCTTCTGGATGGCCAGGGCTAACTGGGAGGCAAATCTGTCTAAGTTGTATCGATTTTCGCACAACTCCCGCCCCCGCTTTCCCATATCTCTCGCTTTCTCCGGGTTCGCAATTAAATAATTGATGGCATCTCGCCACCCATTCACATCCCTTGGCTCTACCCAAAGCCCAATTCCTGCTGCTTCTATATCAATATCAATGCCGGGATTTTTCGTCATAATCACCGGTTTTCCCGCCAGCATCGCATCTAGGAGGCTGGTTAAACCAGAGAGAATTCTAATATCTTTTAAAGGAATCGCCACCATCGCTGCTTGTTCATATTCAGCAAACAGCTCCCGATAGCCGATCGCGTCATAAGTCCCATTCCCAACATAAACCATCACATTGACTGGCAACGGAGCCACCGCCGGAGCCGAATCCGCCGAACAATATATTTTCACCCTACAGTTAACATCAACTGCCGCTTGCACCAAAGTGTTATAGTCCCGCTTAGAAGTCCCCGCACTCACAATCAATCCGGCATCATCCCTTGACACCGACTCATCAAAACGATAAAATTCTAAATCAGCTCCCCATTCCAGCAGTTCCAATTTCCCATCAGCCAAACCACCAAAACTCTGTTCTATTTGCCGCTTAAACTCCCGACTCAAACACAGCAGCTTACTGTGACCTTGGACAAACCACCGATTCCGCAAGCTGTAACCCAAAGGGTGATGAATAGTGGCGATAATTGGCTTGCGCAAAATCCCCCACCTCCGTAACCATGACAGGAGAATCGTGCTAGTTTGACACCCAGAATAAATCAGATCATATCGATGCCAACCCACCAACATCCTTACCTGTTGGTCTAAGTCTCCCAACTCCTGAAACATGATTTTTTTCAATCTCACATACTTCTCGTAAGGCAAAATATCCACATCTATCCCGTAGGGCTTTAAGTGAGTAATTCCCCACAAATGGTGAGACGGCCATTCCCCGTTTTGCCACAAATCCCAAGCCTGGTTCATGGCATAGTTATTCACCAACAGAATTTTGAGCGTCATTTATCAATCTCATTTAATCAGCACCAGCACCACCAGCACGCACCACCTCAGTATAATCTTTCGCCCGCATTTGGCGAAATTGCCCCCACACCCACCGCCGCCAGCTTACCGGTACATAAGATAACATCAAACCCACCTGAGCCCGCCGAGAACTGCCCAACACCCTCGCAGCTTCCTGTAACAACTGCCTCCCCGCCAGACTTTGCCCATTTTCTATCAACCTTAAACCCAAAACCTCCTGAGTTCCCGCCAGCTTCTGCACCCGCAGTTTTTCCAGTTCTGGCTCAGCAAATTGATAGCTACTGATGCAAAACACTTTTGCCTTTAAAAAATGAATATCCTGTTTCAGGCTAGTTTGCCCCCCGTGGAGCCGGTACTCCATCAGTAATTCTGGCAAAAAATACCCCTGCTTACCCGCCAGAGCCAACCGCACGAGCAAATCAAAATCCTCGCATCCATCCGCATCGGGACGCATATAATCTACCGCCTGCAAACAGGCGCGACGAAACAGCGTAGAACCCACTTGTAGGCTCTGGTATTGAAAGGTTTGCACTGGTAAATCGGGAATTATCCCCGCCGCTAACTTATCTTTGCCCCATTTGGCGGCATTCTCCCTGGTGGCTGATTCGATTCTTTCCCCTTTTTGGTTGATAATCCAATGATTAGTGCAGACAAAATCGGCTTTTGGTTCTTGGTCGAGAATGGCCACGGTTTTCGCGAGAAATTCCGGGGTGAGGGCGTCATCATCATCGAATTTGATAAAATATTCTCCCGTGGCGTGGTCGAAGCCCGATCGCATATTTTGGCTCCGCCCTATATTCCGGGATTGTTGGATATAGTGGATGCGGGCATCTGGCCACTGAGCAACCATTACCGCCGTGTTATCCGTGGAACCATCATCGCAGATAATTAGCTCAAAGTCCTGATAAGTTTGATTCAGCACACTTTGCACCGCATTCGCCAGAAAAGCGGCGCGGTTGTAGGTGGGGATGCAGACGCTGACTTTAGGCATAACGGGGGGAATTATGATAAAATATTCTTCTGAACTTTTTTCACGAGTTTTTGAACTTTGCGGCTAGTTTTGACCAGAAAACTGGGACTTTTGAGCTGTTGCGGTTTTTCGTCTGGTTGCTTCATAAACCGGTAGTGGAGGAATATATCTTGGTAACGAATATTCACATTTTCGCCCCTAGCTAACCGGGCAAAATCAATGGCCGGATAGTTCATGTAGTGGAGACGATGGATGGGTTTTAATCCGTCTTCATTGTAAAGGACATTATCGATGCGCACAAAGGGGTCAGAGTCAGCGCAGTTACCGGTTCTGTCGTTACCGTTGGGACTGAGAGTGAAGTTGAACAGGGGTCGATCGCTCCGCAGGGTCAGGTAGCAAAACAAAAACGCATCATCCCACCAACGACGCACCCACGCCACCTCTCCCCCCTCCA
The DNA here is from genome assembly GCA_015296065.1 of Oscillatoriaceae cyanobacterium M33_DOE_052. Lineage (GTDB taxonomy): Bacteria > Cyanobacteriota > Cyanobacteriia > Cyanobacteriales > Laspinemataceae > Koinonema. The sequence continues at coordinate 37,754 of DVDU01000211.1, forward strand.
CCAGCAGTTTTTGTAAACCTTCCAGTTCCGCCGCCGCAAAAATCCCTTTTTTGCTGCCAAAAAAGCTGGAACAGTGGAGTTTTGGGCGAATATCTGCTGCTCGGTAAAGTCCGGTTTGTTCTATTAAGCGGATATTCAACGCCGCCACCGGTTCCGCTTTCCCATGTTCCCAATCATCAAACACAAAATCAAACTCATCGAGCTTGGCAAAAACACCATCAAGGGGTTTCATGGCCAAACTGTCCCCATCGTAGAACACAAACCGGTCAAAAGGTCCATCAAAAGCAGCTAAGCGGCGGTGGTGTCCCTTACCCCAAGGCGCAGTTCCCGGCTTCTTGTTCTGCGCGTCCGGGTGTGCGGCCCACACTGTGTCCGCGAAATTTTCCCATCGCTGAATCGCTGCCCAATTATCAAATAGGGTGACATTGGGGCGAGTGGCAATTTCCCGGCTGACCAATTCTATACTCTCATTAAAGGGAATCACGCATACCGGGATATCTCGGCTGACATTTGCCTCAATGCTGTTGAGCAAAGCCACTAATTGGTCATATACCACATCGTTAGCGAGGGTGTAAATACCGTATGATGGCATTTAGAGGCTCCTAATGGTTGAAGTTAAAGAAAGTGCCACCCCTCTTGTTGGGGCTGATCGCGGTGAAGGAAAGCCCCTACAGACATCAGGGGGTTGAGGGTTTGTGGCGCAAACCAGCGGTGTCAATTTTTCGCATCCCATTATAGTCGATCGTGCTATGAAGATTTTAATGCTGTCGGCCACCTTCCCCTATCCCCCCAGTCGTGGTGGCACTCAAGTGAGAACTTTTAACCTTTTAAAATACCTTGCCCAGCGTCATTCTATCACCTTAGTTACGCAACGTGAGGGAGATGTGACCGATCGGGACGTAGAGGCTCTGCGCTCCTATGTGGCCGAACTGGCAGTTTTCCCTCGGCGGGAGACAGTGGGAGCCGTGGGAGCCTGGGGGAAAGTGAGTCGGTTTAGTAACTTCCTGTTCCAAGGAACACCGCCTAATGTATTGTACCTCTACTCCCCAGAGATGCAGGCGTGGGTAGATACCTGGGTGGAGAACAATCAGGGGGCTGTCATCACCAGCGAACATAGCGTTAACGAGATTTACGTGCGTCCCCATTGGCGGCAAAAGCTGAAAACTGTGGTCAATATCCACAGCTCGGTTTATGGTACTTGCAAACAGCATTTAGACAGCAACACCTCGGAGAAACCCACGCGGGACCGGTTACAACTGCCCCTGCTGCGTCAGTATGAACAGCGTTACTGTGGTAAATTCTCAGAAATCGTGGTGACGACAGATGAGGACTGCCGTCAACTGCAGGATTTATCTCCTCAAGGGCAGTTTTCTGTGATTCCTAATGGCGTAGAATTGGAAGCGTTTCCCTATCGTCACGGCGACCCTGGCGGGCACAAGTTGATTTTTACCGGGGCAATGGATAACCTACCAAATATCGACGCCGTAAGGTTTTTGAGTTTGGAGGTGCTGCCTTTGGTACAAAAGCGCTATCCTGATACTACCCTCAGCCTGGTGGGCGCCAGACCCGGACCGCAAGTGCAAGAACTGAAACAACTTCCGGGAGTGACGGTGACTGGGGCGGTGCCTTCGGTGGCAGAGTACCTGCAAGCCTCCACCGTCTGTGTGGTGCCTATGCGATCGGGCTATGGGATTAAAAATAAGACTTTAGAGGCAATGGCGGCGGGAGTCCCCGTAGTGGCGAGCGATCGGGGATTGGAAGGCTTGGCAGTCGATGGCAGCAGCGTACCCCTGCGTGCTTTACGCGCAAATCGCGTGCCAGAATACGTGGAAGCGATTAGCCGTTTGTTTGAAGACCGACGCCTGCGCCTTTCTCTATCGCGCCATGCCCGCAGTCTGATTGAAACCGAATATACTTGGGAAACTGCCGGTTTCCGTTATGAGCAAGTGTTATCCCGATCGGTCTAAACTACAATAGCCTCACCAGCCTTTTTGCCAATGCAACGGATGAACAACAGTACCTCACCCGTAACCACACCTCCCACAGAGAAACCCAGACGGGGACGCCACCAAACTGCAAAGCGCCCCACAATGCCTCCCTTGCGCTTGGCTGAGACACCCACGGTGCCCCCGCCAAAACGGCGTCGAGGTTTGCCTTTGAAGGCTTGGGGAGCTTATTGGCTGTCTTTTTTAGCTTTTTCCACCAGCACCACCATGCTTGTGGGTGGGGTTTGGGTGGGAGTACAGCTCATGTACGACCCCAAAGCCGTGGCTTGGTTACAGCCGTTTTTGCCTCCCTGGCTGCAAATTCCCTTTGCCAGCGCTGGACCGCCCCAGACGATGGCGGAAATTCGCGCTGCTCTCACCAGTGCTGGACTCATTCCCGGTGACGTACTGGATATGAAAGAACTCAGCCTCAGCCTTGCCGCCGCCGCTGGGGATGTGAAGACTGAGGAAATGCAGGCGGCAAGCCAGTCCCAAAGCCATTTTTTGCTGTTACCAGTCATGGGTCCTTGTGAGGCCACCAGTGGCAGTAAAGATGCTTGTCGGCAAATTGTGGAGTTGCGGGTTTATCAGCAGGTGCGCTCTCCCGAAGACCCCGATACATCCTTGCCCTACTATCAGATGACTAGCCAACTGCCACTCACCGGACCGGCAGAATCTTTCGCGATCGCCCCCATTGCCGATAGTTCCTCCCCCCGCATCGGTTCCAATCGCCCCCTCCCCCTCACCAAGATTGAACCTTTCAGCTCCACCAAAGCCCCCACTACTGGGATTTGGTTCAACGCCAGCGGCCAGATGCGCCAAGGCAACATTAATCTCACTTATGGCCTAGCAATTCACTATAACTTAAATACTAATCACCTAAGTGTGATGGAGCAGTGGAGCAGCCCCGGAGGCAATCAGCCCTACTGGCAGGAAGTCACCGGCGGCGACTACCCAGAATTGGTAGTGGAGCAAACCTATGCAATGGAGCCCAGATTCCTCATCTATCAGGTGAAACCCCAAAAGTTCGTCCTTAACCCCATCATCCTAGAAGCTATTTCCCTCAACCAACCCGCCGCAGATAACCGCGTTTACAAAGACTCCCTCCTCTTGGCTCAAGAGGGCTTATGGTCCCCCGCGTGGGATTTGATGACATCTGCCCGAGGACAGATGGGCAATAACTGGCTGCCTAGTGCCCAAGCCCAACTGGATTTAATCCGTTTTCATGCCCAAGCGGCCAAACTCCAAGCCAAAGCAGCGGGGAAAACCCCCACCCAGCAAGTACGTACCGCCTTGCTGGACGGTCGCTGGCAACAAGCTCTTTCCTTGTTTGAGGCGCACCTAAAGGCAGGTAATGACCTCACCCCCCTGTTCAGCAATGAGATTGAGCCCCTTTGGACCCGCCTAGAAACCGCCCTCAAGGTTAACCCCCGACTGGTAGAGGCGCGGGTTTGGGGGTTCCTGACGATCGCCGCCACGGAAAGCCAGGAAAATGCCGAATCCTGGTTATCCCAGCAGTTGCCCCTCGAGGCTAAGGACCAGGAGCGGCTCCGCAGTCTTCTGGACAAGCAGCAGCAGGCGATGACTATAGCCGATCGGCTCAAACGCCACCGCAGTCAAATCGTAGGCACCGCTGTTGTCCTCAACCAAGTCAACCCCCAAGACTGGCTGCAACCAGACATCAGCCAAGCCTTAGAAATCAAACCCAATGCCATTTGGTATCAAGTGGAAGTAGCAGGCTATCACGATAGCCAAACTTGGCGCCAGCCCCCCTACCGGGACCTGAGTCTGCCCGAAGTCGCCCCCATTAACTACCTCTGGAAGCAACTAGGGTTGCACAACAACCCCCAAATTAAAATCTCTATCCCCATGTCTGATGGCAAAGAGCAAATTACTACCGCCACGGTAAAAGGACTCCAGCTCAAAGGTGGTGCCATCCAACTCCTCGCCGCCGGAATTGCCCCCAGCACTCCCGCCACTGGTAAACTGCTCTTTACCACCACCGAAAATACCCTCGAGTGGCAGCAGCCCACCCCCCTCACTCTCGCGGAACTCAACCAACAGCAGCCCCAATTCAGCGCCAAAATCCTCCCGCTCCTGTGGTTGGAATTGCAAGCCGCAGGCGAACTTTCCCCTAGGCAAGTTCCCAACCCCTCTCAGATACCAAAACAGGCGGAAAATTGGCCCGTGGAACTCATCGACCTTACCGGTAACGGCCAACCCGAAACCATCATTACTTTCCCCGCCACCCCTACTTCCCGGCGGCGCCTCCTGATTTTAGATGACATAGGTAACCTTATCTATAGCGAATTCACCACCGCCTCGGATCAATCAGTCATCGGCATTGCCAATGTCCGCGATGGTGGACTCCCCGCTTTAGTAGTAAAAGGTATCACAGATTACACCTTGCAACGTTGGTCCGCCGAGCGTCAACGTTTCGAGTTTTAAATCACCTTAATCTCTACTCTAATTTGTGACCACCATGTTAAGTTTTATAAACTTTGTCGCATCCCCTCCCAAAATCATCGGCCTGTGCTAGTCTAAATGGTGAGAGTGAAATTCGGTCGGTAGAAGCGTTTGTTTATAGCAGTGATAGGTATGTTCCTTTTCGTCTTGACAGGCTTCGCTCCGATACCTCAACCTCTACACCTCTTTGACCTTGGAGACAAGCCATGTCGATTTACGTCGGTAATCTTTCCTATAAAGTAACCCAAGAAGACCTCAGTGCCGTCTTTGCAGAATACGGTACAGTTAAGCGCGTACAACTACCAACAGACCGGGAAACAGGTCGTCTGCGGGGCTTTGCCTTCGTGGAAATGAGTACCGAAGCTGAAGAAACCGCAGCCATCGAGGCCCTCGACGGCGCCGAATGGATGGGTCGGGATATGAAAGTTAACAAAGCTAAACCCCGCGAAGAGCGCAGCGGCGGCGGCGGCGGTCGCTCCTATGGTGGCGGCGGCGGCGGCGGTGGTCGTCGTGGCGGCGGCGGCGGCGGCGGCGGCGGCGGCTACGCCGATCGTGGTGGTCGTTACTAAAATCATCTCAGCTTAGCTCTCACACCCCCTCCCTCATAACTTCTGGAGGCAGGGGGTGTTTTTGCTGTATTCAGCCCATCCCCCCTCTGTGTTCTGGGTGGTTGATTTTCACCACCGAGACACAGAGGGCACCAAAAAATCCCTATTCAGAGTGTCTCGAGGGTGAATTACAGCTTGTTCAACAGTGATTTGGTACAGTCCCTCACCCTAAATCCCTCTCCCAGAGAGGGAGAGGGACTTTGAGAGCCGCTCAGATTATTTCTGAACAGGCTGTAAACCACCATCACTCACTCTGTTCCGGCTTTTCCTCCTCCCGCTTCGTCCCATCAGGCATTACTATCCCCTTCAAATTTGCCTTATTAACATTCGCTCCCTGCACTTTTGCTCCCTTCAGGTTCGCATTTTCTAAATTAGCATAAGATAGGTTGGCGTTCCGTAAATCTGCATCGCTCAAATTAGCGCCGCTCAAGTTAGCTGCCTGGAGGGAAATACCACATAAATTGGCTCCGCTCAAATTAGCGCCGCTCAGGTTAGCTGAATTAAGTATTGAACCAGTCCAATTCACGCCGCTGAGATTCGCCCCAGTTAAATTTGCCTCAGATAAATCAGCATTAACCAGCTTCGCTTCACTCAGGTTACTGTTTCTGAAATTAGCATAGCGGAGAGAAATTCCAACAGAATTGAATCCGCTCAAGTCCAGGAAACTCAGGTTGGCTGAATCCAAGTTAGCACCTGCCCAATTAATGCCTGTGAGAGTTGCCCCAGTGAAATTCGCACTACTTAAATTAGCATTAATCAGTTTCGCTTCGCTCAAGTCGGCCTGGGTTAGGTTAGCACTCGATAGACTCGCAGAGGTTAAATTCGCCCCGGCGAGATTGGCTTGAGTGAGGTTGGCGCTATCTAAGCGAGTATTACTCAAATTCGCCCCGCTGAGATTAGCCAGAATCAGTTTGGAACCACTCAAACTAGCCCCAGTGAGATTGGCACCGCTGAGGTTAACTTGAATCAAGGTGGCATTAGAGAGGTTAGCTGACTTGAGGTTAGCTTGTTGTAAGTCAGCTCCTGTGAGGGTAGCACCCGAAAAATCAAAACCAGCTAAGTCAGCACCCACTAGGGATGCTTCTGGTTGGAGCAGATAAACCCCAGCCGCCACAGGGTCAAACCCGCTGGGAAAGAGGGTTTTTTCATTTGCCCGGGCTTGCTGGAGGTTCGCGCCCTTGAGGTTAGCACCGTCCAAATTCACCGCTAACAGGTTGGCACTGGTTAAATTGGCGTTTCTCAGGTCAGCTTGATTTAATTTTGCCTCTTTTAGATTGCTTTTGCTCAAATCTGCGCCCTTGAGGTTAGCCCCGGTGAGGTTAATCTGGGGTATTTCCTTGCCGCTTAAATTAACTCCCCGTAAATTAATCCCAGTAAAATCCCGTTTTCTTTCTTGAGCATACTGCTGCCAAAATTCTTCAACGCTGACCGGGGGTTCTTCGTTTTCCGGTTCCGGTTCCGGTTCCGGTTCTGGTGGTGCAATTATTTCGGTAGTTGCAGGAATTGGGGTGATGGCACTGGTATCCTTTGGCGCTGCGAACTGGATTTTAATCGGGAAGGTGCCGTTACGGATTTGCTCTTCGAGGCGATCGAGCTGTTCGCTGAGATTGTCTGCATCAGTGGGGGCGAGGGTTGTGGCTGGTTTAGGCGCCGGAACTAGCGCATTGTTCACCTGTTCGCTCAATTTATCCAGCTCTAATTTAACTAAATATTCCTTAATAGCGTCTTGGTCTTGCTGTAGTTTTAGGACCTGTTGTTTCAGAGCTTCGATTTCACCAGATGGGTCAGACATATGGTTATTGTGAGGTTTGGCGAATAATCTCAGTTTACAAGTTATGGGGACTGGGGGACGGAGGGACGGGGAGACTGGGAGACGGGGAGACTGGGAGCGTAGGTTGGGTTGAGGAACGAAACCCAACACTCAAACGGACGGGGGACCAGGGAGGAGAAATCCGGTTTCTGGGAATCTTCAAATCAACGTCTTTTCCGGAGTGGCGGCGAGGACGCCTGCCAAGATGTTTGAAATACCTTGTCTGTGGCGATAAATATGCGGTTGGATAAATACACGACGGGCAACTATGCTCCGGGGGCGCCTTTGTGGAAACAGTTGTTGTGGTATTTTCTGGGATATCCCCTGGTGCGGAGCTACTGGTTGCCGTTTTCGGCGCCGAAAGTGTTAATCCTGCGGTGGTTTGGGGCGAAAGTGGGGCAAGGGGTGCGGATTAAGCCGGGATTGCGGGTGAAGTTTCCTTGGCGTTTGGTGGTGGGGGATTTTGTGTGGTTGGGGGAAAATGCTTGGATTGATAATTTGGCAAATGTGACTTTAGAAAGTCATGTGTGCATTTCTCAGGATGTGTATCTCTGCACGGGAAACCACGATTGGCGGTCTCCTGATTTTGCGCTGATAACGGGGGAGATATATATAGAAGAGAGTGGCTGGATCGCGGCGCGGGCTGTGGTTGGTCCGGGGGTGCGAGTGGGGCGGGGTGTGGTGTTGGGTTTGGGGAGTGTGGCTAGTGGCTCTCTGGAACCGATGACGGTTTATGCAGGGAACCCGGCGCAACCGCTCAAAAAGCGTGTGGTTAAGGAGTTGCTATGAGGTTTGTTGTAGGGCTTTAGCCCTCCGCACAGGACCAACCCTGGGGGTAGGGGGTTCTGCCCCTCGAAGGCAACCACGTTGCCCCCACCTACAGAATTATTATCGAAAAGTTAAAAATTTAATCTTTCCGGTGGTGTTGATTTGAGATAATACGTACTTGGCTAAATTTACGATGTCTCTGCCTCGCGGGAAGAGGAGCCCTGGTAGCTGGTATGACGCCAGCACAGCCGTGGTAAGAACTGCTCTTCAAGGGAAATTTTCGCGTCCAGATGCTGAAGTGTCGAGGGTTACACCGATTTTATGGTGTGTCATCGGCTTTGGCTTCTGGGGTATATGCGGGGCGACCAAGGGGAGTAACGGCATGGCTGGTGGTACGGTAGCGCTGGGGTTCGGGAGGCGCAGACAAAATATGGGAATTGGAAATCCGCCGGGAGGACGTATGTTCTCCCCGTGCGGGTTTTTTGTTGATTTGGAGATTTAATGATGCCGATCGCTACAATTAACCCGGCAACAGGGGAAACACTGAAGACGTTTACGCCGCTAACCGATGGGGAGTTAGAGGCAAAGCTGGCAAAAGCAAAAACGGCATTTGAAGCGCACCGGCGTACTTCTTTTGCCCAGAGAGCCCAATGGATGAACGCCGCCGCCGATATTTTGGAGGCGCGCAAAGGGGAATTTGCTGCCATTATGACGGTGGAAATGGGCAAAACCCTGAAGTCTGCTGTGGCGGAAGTGGAAAAATGTGCTTTGGTGTGCCGCTATTATGCGGAAAAAGCGCCAGAATTTTTGGCGGATGTACCGGTGCAAACTGATGCTAGCACTAGCTTTGTCCGCTATCAGCCCATCGGTCCGGTGCTGGCGGTGATGCCTTGGAATTTTCCTTTTTGGCAGGTGTTTCGTTTTGCGGCTCCTGCTTTGATGGCGGGGAATGTTGGTTTGCTCAAACATGCTTCTAATGTCCCCCAATGTGCTTTGGCTATTGAGGAGATTTTTCTGAAGGCGGGTTTACCCGAGGGTGCGTTCCAAACTTTGCTGGTGGGTGCTGACAAAGTGGCGCAAATTATTGCGGACGATCGGGTAATGGCGGCTACCCTCACGGGGAGCGAGCCTGCGGGGGCTTCTTTGGCAGCAAATTGCGGCAAACAAATTAAAAAAACTGTTCTAGAATTAGGAGGGAGCGATCCGTTTATTGTGCTAGAAAGTGCGGATTTGGAGGCAGCGGTTGCTACTGCTACTACAGCCCGGATGATTAATAATGGCCAATCCTGTATCGCGGCTAAACGCTTTATCGTTAGTGAGGCGATCGCTGATGAATTTGAGCGGCGGCTGGTGGCCAAATTCCAGGCTTTGAAAGTGGGCGACCCGATGCAGCCAGACACCGATATCGGCCCGCTGGCGACTCCGGGTATTTTACAAGATATTGACAATCAAGTACAAGCGTGCATCAAAACCGGCGCCCGCGTTCCTGTGGGGGGCAAACCCCTCTCGGATCGTCCGGGTAATTTTTATCCGCCTACTTTATTGACGGATATCCCCCCAGGGGCATCCGCTTATAATGAAGAATTTTTTGGCCCTGTGGCAATGCTGTTCCGAGTCAAGGATATCGATGCAGCCATTCAACTAGCTAACAGCACTCCGTTTGGCTTGGGAGCCAGTGCCTGGACGCAGGTAAAAGCCGAGGCGAATCGTCTGATTGAGGAAATAGAAGCCGGAGCCGTCTTTATCAACGGCATGGTTAAATCTGACCCTCGCCTCCCCTTTGGCGGCATCAAACGTTCCGGTTACGGGCGCGAATTGAGCAGCCAAGGTATTCACGAATTCGTGAATATCAAAACCGTTTGGGTCAAATAAAATTCACTTCTTGGCTGTTAACCGCTTTTCCTGAGCTGTTAACAGCCCAACTTGTCATCGCTAAACAACAATCTCCAACCAAGAGGTTAACTACAATGGGCGAATTGAATACAGCCGAACTCTTAGTCCGATGTCTCGAAAATGAAGGTGTTCGCTACATCTTCGGACTACCGGGGGAAGAAAACCTCGCTGTTCTAAAAGCTCTCACTAACTCCTCGATTCAATTTATCACCACTCGCCATGAGCAAGGCGCCGCTTTCATGGCTGATGTGTATGGACGCCTCACGGGCAAAGCAGGGGTTTGTCTATCTACTCTCGGCCCCGGTGCCACTAACCTGATGACTGGTGTTGCTGATGCTAACCTGGATGGCGCTCCCCTAGTAGCCATTACGGGACAGGTGGGCACCGATCGGATGCACATCGAATCCCACCAATACCTGGACTTAGTGGCGATGTTTGAGCCAGTTACTAAGTGGAACGCCCAAATTGTCCGCCCCAGCATCACCCCGGAACTGGTCCGCCGCGCTTTCAAGCTGGCGCAGACGGAAAAACCGGGAGCGGTGCATATCGACTTACCGGAAAATATCGCCGCGATGCCAGTGGTTGGTCAACCCCTGACCAAAGATAAGCAGGAGAAAAGCTATGCCTCTTATCAGAGTTTGAATGAGGCGGCGTCTCTGATTTCTCGGGCAATCAACCCCCTGATTTTAGTGGGTAACGGGGCGCTCCGCGCTCATGCGGCTGCTGCCCTCACGGAATTTGCTACCCGCCTGCAAATCCCGGTGACTAACACGTTTATGGGTAAAGGGGTGATTCCTTACACCCATCCCCTGTCCCTGTGGACTTCGGGTTTGCAACAGCGGGATTTAATCACCTGTGCTTTTGAAGAGACTGATTTGGTGATTGCTGTCGGTTATGATTTGATTGAATATTCCCCGAAAAAGTGGAATCCAGAGGGCAAAACTCCGATTATCCACATCGGCGCCAGCTATGCGGAGATTGATAGCAGCTATATCCCGCAAGTGGAAGTGGTGGGGGATATTTCTGATTCCCTGATGGAAATTGTCCGCCGCTCCGATCGTCAAGGGAAACCGACTCCTCACGCCTGCTCGCTGCGCGCAGAAATTCGGGCGGACTATGAGCAGTATGCTGTAGATGACAGTTTCCCGATTAAGCCGCAAAAATTGGTTTATGATTTGCGGCAAGTCATGGGACCCGATGATATCTTGATTTCTGATGTGGGAGCGCACAAGATGTGGATCGCTCGCCACTACCACTGCGATCACCCCAACACCTGCATTATCTCTAATGGTTTTGCGGCTATGGGTATCGCTATCCCTGGCGCTCTCGCGGCTAAACTGGTTTACCCCGATCGTAAAGTCGTCGCCGCCACTGGCGATGGCGGTTTTATGATGAACTGTCAAGAACTGGAAACCGCCCTCCGGGTTGGCACCGCTTTTGTTACCATCATCTTCCATGATGGCGGTTACGGCTTAATCGAGTGGAAGCAGCATAACCACTATAATGAGTCTGCTTTCATCAAGTTTGGCAACCCCGATTTTGTCAAATTCGCCGAAAGTATGGGCTTAAAAGGCTACCGCATCGAATCAGCCAAACAACTGATTCCCACCCTGAAAGAAGCTCTCGCCCAAGATGTCCCCGCCGTCATTGACTGTCCGGTGGACTACACGGAAAATCTCCGCTTCAGCAAAAAAGCTGGTGCCATTAGCTGCCCTGTATAATTTCCGGGTTGGAGATTGTTGATTGACTTAGCTTAGATTAGAAACCCGGTTTCTTAAAGAAACCGGGTTTCTGGTACAAAATCATCCGAAACTTAATTGATGAAAATTGCTACTTGGAATGTGAACTCGATTCGGTCCCGCTCTGAGCATCTGACTCAATGGTTACGGGATAACCCGGTGACGGTTCTATGTTTACAGGAAACCAAGGTCATTGATGCTGATTTTCCCAGAGAACCTTTCGAGGAATTGGGTTATCATCTCTATTTTTCTGGGCAAAAGTCTTATAACGGTGTTGCTATTTTTAGTCAATCGCCCCTGGAAGATGTCACAATCGGTTTTTCGCCGATTCTTGGTAGTGTCTATGGTGAATGGGACGAGCAAAAACGGCTGATTTCTGGGGTTTTGGACGGCATCCGCATTGTTAATGTTTATGTGCCTAACGGTGCGGAGGTGGGTAGTGACAAATATGATTACAAGTTGCAATGGCTGGAAATTTTAGGAAAATATTTACAATATTTACTTGACAAAAATCCTCATTTGTGCATTTGTGGGGATTTTAATATTGCCCCGGAAGCACGGGATATTTATAAAAAGACTAAAGATACGGATATTATGGCTTCTCCCACGGAGCGCGCTGCTTTGTCTGCTCTCCTGGAATTGGGTTTAACTGATGCTTTTCGCAAGTTTACCGGGGATGAGGGACATTATACCTGGTGGGACTATCGTCGGGGCGGTTTTCAGAACCAGCGCGGTTGGCGCATTGACCATCATTACTTGACGCCGGAGCTTTACAACCGCTGCAGTGACTGCATTATCGATCCAATTCCTCGCGGGTGGGAAAAACCGAGCGACCACACCCCTGTCATTTTGACGCTGTAAATGTTAAGTTTTGTATAGATGAGTTGCAAAATTGATGGTTTAGGCTTATGTATTTGGTAACTGGAGCTACTGGAAGTTTGGGCAGACGGGTGGTGCGGGTACTGCGCGATCGCTCCCAACCGGTGCGGGGTTTCGTCCGTCTCACCAGCAACTATGGCGAATTAGAAGAGCGGGGAGCGGAGGTATTTATCGGCGACTTGCGGCGCGATCGGGATATAGAAAAAGCGACCCAAGGCGTCCGCTACGTCATCAGCACCCACGGCGCCAACGCCAGAAGCACCAACCCCGATGAAATCGACTATCGCGCTAATATCGACCTGATCGACAGCGCCAAAGCTGCTGGGGTAGAACATTTCGTGTTTATCTCGGTTTTGGGAGCCGATCGGGGCTACCAAGACTCCCCCGTATTCAAAGCCAAACGGGAAGTCGAAAAATACCTGGAAAAAAGCGGCTTAAACTACACCATCCTCCGCCCTTCCGGTTTCGCCTCGGACCTCATCCCCTTCGCCGAAAAATTCCGTCAAACCGGGATTTATCTCACTCTATCAGACCTGAAAAACCGCTCTTCCACCGTCAGCACCGAGGACCTGGCGCAAATTGCCGTCACCGCCACTACTCTGGAAGCTGCGAAAAACAAAATCTTCCCCGTGGGTGGCCCAGAAATTTTGACGCGGGACGAAATCCCCCGCATCTTCGGGCGCATTTTCAACCGCGAACCCATCATTATCAATCCGCCGCTATTCTTATTTGATAGCATTCGCACAACTCTGGGTTTCGTCAACCCGGAACTGCAAAAAGCTCTCGGTACTCTCCGGGTGTTGCTCGCCGATGAATTTTACTGCACCACGGAAGAAATCGACACCCTAGAAACCACTTTTGACATCAAACTGGAACGCCTGGAAGACTACCTCCGCCGCAATTTAGGCTTTTAACCAGGTTCGTAGTTGAGCTTCAGCCCTCTTCCGGAGACGGGGAGACGGGGAGCAGGGGTGCAGGGGACGGGGATACGGGGAGACGGGGAGTGTGGGGAGTGTGGGGAGTGTGGGAAGTGTGGGGAGTAATCTTCCCCCTCCTCCCCCTCCTCCCCCTCCTCCCACCCTTCCCCCTCTTCCCCCTCTTCCCCCTCTCCCCGTCTCCCCGTCTCCCCGTCCCCCCATCACCCCTGCTCCCTCCGGGTGGTCAATGCGGAGTAGCGGGGGTTAAGACTTGCTCCTGTGCGTCCAGTGACAAGCCACAAAAGCGATCGCCCCGCATCTCTGGCAATTCGCAGGGAAGATTCGGGGCGTCGGTTTGAGGGGACGGTAATGGGGGTGAAGGCGATACCCTGACTGCCAAAGACGATATAGGCGATCGCTTTAGCTCTCGGCATATGAAAATCCGAGGTAATTAAATACACATGTTGAATATTCCGGCGCCGGAAATCTGCCACCATAGTAGTAAAATTAGTCACCGTATCCACCGCGTCGTAGTCTAGATAAACTCGCTCTTCGGGGATATCGGCGGTTGCAAAAATATTTCTTGCCTTTGGTTCGGAGATACCAGAAGATACCCAGATATCTAGGTGAGGATGGTTGTGAGCAAACTTGGCAGTAAATTTTTCCCTGTCAGGGCTACCGCCGAGGGTAAGAATAGCTTGGGGGTGGGGCGCTTGGTGGTAGGCTACCATCAAACGCACCGGGATAAAGGTGACTAGCAACAGGAGAAAGGTAGAGCTAGCCCAGAGGAAAAAGCGCTGTTTTTTACGCTGGGATGAGAGAATATTCATCGGGGCGGAGCGATCGGTTTTCTGAGATTATAACCCCATCTCAGGAAAACCAGGATTTTTGCCGCCGCACCTCATAAATGGGAGCATCCCGATTTTTTGAATAGGTCTATCTGTAGGGGCGAAGCATCCGCGCCCAGATCTCCCGGTAAAACGGAGGGACTACTTCGCGGATGCTTCTCCCTCCCTCGATGCTGGGAGCATCTCTTCATAAATCTTGGCATCCACCAAAAAGCGATACCAGAACCCTTAAACCAAATCAATGCTGGCGAAACCTCTGATAGACTGTTATCCCCCTCAGCCAAGTCAGCATTAAGTAGAAACGCTGCCGGAGCTAATTTAATTAGCAACAAACCAGATTGAATACCCAGCATGTCTCCTGCAGCGATTTACCACTTGCAGGATAATTTTTAGGCAATTTTACTTTTACACAAAAGTAAAGTAGCTGTCGTTGATATTTAAACCACTGGCACCTTGAATAATGCCAATCAGCTCATTTTGGTCGGTAGTTTTTTGGAAAATGGCAGTACCTGCAGGTAAGCCCATAGGAGAATTTCCTAGCAGATAGTCAGCTTGACTGCCATGCAGTTGAATTTTATCTTGGCTAGTATTAAAACCAGAAATCAAGGCGTAATCTGCGGTTCCGGCTAGGGCATCATTGCCATCGTTGTAAAAAGATTGAGTAGCATCACCCAAAACAAGAGTATCTAAACCAGACCCCCCAACTAGGGTATCAATCTCACCCAAACCTGCCGGGGAACTGCTGGTTAAAACGCCAGTTACCCAGTCATCACCACCACCTCCATTAACCTGGTCATTGCCTGCACCTCCGTTGAGAGTATCGTTATTACCATTGCCAAATAGAAAGTCATTATTATCACCCCCTGATAGCTGGTCGTTACCATATCCACCATACAGGCTATCGCTACCATTGGCGCCATCTATGATGTCATTACCCGACTCCCCATCTAAGAAATCATTGCCAGCATCTCCGAGGAGTTGGTCATCTAAAGCACCTCCGTATAGCAAGTCATCACCAGTGCCCCCATTGAGAGTATCGATGCCATCTTTACCGTTGAGGGTATCATTATTATCGTCACCGTTAAGCTGGTCGTTACCATAGCCACCATCAAGGCTATCGTTGCCCAAACCTCCCGATAATAGGTCATTACCACTGGCGCCATCCACGGAGTCATCGCCATCGCCACCTTTGAGAGTTTCAGCCCCACCGGAACCAAACATCATATCGGCTAAAATGGTGCCTGTAACTATTTCAATGCCATTAACGTTATCAGTGCCCCCATCTTCGTCTATGAGCGTACCTGTTTCCAGGTTGAGATTGATGCCATTGAGGGGAATCTGGTTAGGAAAAACCAACTCATCAATTCCGGAACCCCCAGAAATATTGTCATTGCCACTCCCACCACTAACGGTATCGTTGCCGAGACCACCGTTAACAATATCATTCCCCGCACCACCATAAACTAAGTCATTGCCGCCGTTGGCTTCTAAAATATCATTGTCGGCATTACCAAAAAGGGAATCATCTTCTTGACCGGCTACGAGGGAGTCATTGCCATAACCTCCATAGAGAGTATTCTTTCCTGACCCCCCATCTAGAGTATCATCCCCAGATTCACCATAAATTAGGTCATTTTCACTGCCACCAAAGAGGAGGTCATTTTCGGCTCCACCATATAATATATCATTGCCGAGACCACCATATAGGGTGTCCCTCCCAGCATTGCCGTAGAGGATATCATTATCGGCGTCTCCATTAATCAGGTCGTTGTCACCATCACCATAGATGGTATCGCCACCAGAACCGCCATTAATAGTTTCACTACCAGACCCACCTTTGATACTGTCATTGCCAACATCACCACTAAGGGAGTCGCTTCCCGCAGCACCATCTAAGGTATCGTCTCCACTGCTACCTAAAAGAGTATCGTTGCCCCCCATACCGAAAATTGCATCGCTTTCCAGAGTGCCTTGGAGAGTCTCGGGTGCGGATGAACCAAGAATTTGAGCCATGATTGGAGTCCTTTGCCAAGCGAATATATACTTGCTTTACTATTTACTGTTTCATCACAGCGCGGGTGACTCCGGATTATCACCCAAGGTAGATAATTCGCAGCCAATTGGCAACCAGTCAATTTGGTAGCTACTTATATGCGCCGGAGGTAAATGCAAAGGCATCAGAGGCAAACTCAAACATAAAAATTGCTAAATATTTAAATTTTTCAGCAATTTTTGGCATTTATTTCATTCTCTACTAAGCGAATTGCTAAAATAATTTCGGCCAGAGTCCGCTGCCATGCGTAATACCAACCTTGCCATCCATCGAGGATACCGAGCTTGAGAATTAAGCAGTAAAAGAAAATGACCAAGGGAGCGATGATTTTGAGCTGGCGGATTTTATCGCCAAAGCTGAGTTGAGTATGGGGAGTTGACAGTAATTTTTTAGCTTCGATAATCATGTATCGATCTTGCGCCCATAGCCACCGGCTGAATGACTTGCGATCGTCGTGATATATATGAGATGATAACCTACCAGATTTGCCATTTAATTGCAGTAATTGCGTATGTCCGTCATCTATGTAAATGGCATTATTCCGGCGAAATAAAACTTGGCGAGGTGGTAGCAAAGCTCCCCGCAGTGGCTTGCCAAAAACACAGTACTTAAATGGGACAAAATAGCCGTCTAGTAATAAATTTTTTGCTAAAGTTTTAATTTCATAAATTAAATCATCCGTAAGTATGTAATCCGCATCTAAAGATATAACCCAATCGGTAGTAACTTGGGCTAAACCGTAGTTCCATTGATTGGTGTGGTTGTCGAACTGACGCTGAAATAGCTTGACTTGCGGGTAAGAGTGCAAAATTTCTAGGGTGCTGTCAGTGCTGTAGCTGTCAACCACTATAATTTGGTTTGCCCAAGTCAGATGCTGGAGGGTTCTTTCAATATTGGCAGCTTCGTTAAAAGTCAGGATCAGAGGAGTTACAGCTTCAAGCATGGTTTTGACATTTGGCAGACCTAAATTTTTAATCGGCAATGGTTCCAGCACAAAGCATAGATTTCCAAAGATAAGGAAATCGGCCAGCAAATTGTAACTGCATTCCGGTAAAACCTTCAGATTTGAATAATTCGGTCAGGGTGTTAGCCGAAAAAAACTTAATATGACCGCCGTCTTTACATGGCTGAAAATGGCGATCCATTTTTCCTGACAAAGCTAAAGCCAAATTTTTGAGATAGCCATGATAGGGAGTAGTGATAATTAAAGTTCCATTAGGCTTTAGGCAGTGACGTGCCGCTTTAAGCAATTCCCTAGGATAAATTAAGTGTTCGATCACTTCCACCGAAATAACGATATCAAACTTTCCCCCCAATTCAGCATCAGGTAAGTCGTAAACGCTAGCGTGAATCAAGCGGTAATCAGGAAAGGTTTTTTGCGCTATGGTTACTCCTTGTTCTGATGGTTCAACGCCAACCACCTCATATCCTTGTTGAGCAATAACATGAGTTAAACTGCCGTTACCGCAGCCCAAATCAAGCAGACGCGGTTTTTCTGGCAAATTTTTTCTGGCTTCTGCCAGCATCGCCAGTAGTGGTGAGATAATGTAAGCATGATGATGCTTAGCTTGGCTATTGAAATAAGCGTATTGATACTGAGAAGATGAAGTATTCATGGAATTAGTTAGGATTAACCTGATAGAAGGTGGGCAGTGTTTGATTGGTTAAAATGGCTTGATAAATCTGGGATAAATTAGTAGCTATCTGATGCCAAGTGTATTTTTGGAAAATAAACTCGCGAGCCCGATCGCCCATTTCTTTTGCTGCCTCTGGGTGTTGCAAACACTCCAGTATAGCACTGGCAATATCATCAGAATTTATGGGCACTACCCGCGCTGCTTTTGCCTCTCCTGCTTCTGGGAAATTACAACCGGTCGTAATTACACAAGGCAGTCCCGATGCCATCCCTTCTAATACGGACATGCTAAAACCTTCGGAGTAAGAAGGAGCTACATACACCCTAGCCGCAGCCAAAGCAGCATATTTAATCAGACCGCTGAGGATACCAGTAAAAGTTACCGCCTCATCACAGCCAGCCACTGCAAAGTAACTCTGAGCTGTAGGCAAGAACCCAATGTTGTCTGGTCCAGCAACAATTAGATGCGTATCGGGTCTCACAGCACGGACTTTCTCAAAAGCACTAGCCAGTAAATCAAGTCCTTTTTTGGGATCGATGCGACCTAGGAATAATATCAAAGGTTTATTTCGAGTTTCCGGAAAATGCTGGTAAAATAGTTCTGGATCGGGCAGTTTTTCAAAATCTTGACTTTGCACGCCATTTGGCACAATAATTAGAGGTGCCTTTAATTGCAAATTTTTCACCCGATCAGCTTCAGAAGCTGCCAGCATTTGAATTGCCTTAGACCGCTCCAAAGCTGGCTTTTCTAGCCAAGCGTAGTAAAAGCGTTTTTTCCCAGATTTATAAGCTAAAGCCCAAGGCTCTAACATACCTCGTGGCGTCACGACATAAGGAACTTTGTGCCACTGACAAGCCCAATAAGCAGGTAAATTTACATAAGAAAAAATCGCATTTGTATGCACCAAATTATAATCACTCACGTGAGAAAAAAGCCATTTGGTCAAAGGCAAACTAATTTTATAATCGTTTAGCCACCAGCAAGGAAAGTATTGAATGCGGTAAAATTTCTCATTAATCCAAGTTTGCAAAGGTACATCTAGAGTATCGGCACCGTTAGCATTAGTAGTGACCACATCAACATTGATGTTTAAACTACCCAAGGCGTTGACTAGCTCAATCACACTTTTAGAAGGACCGCCATAAATTGCTCCCAAGGCGGGAACGACAACAAGAATTTTCATAATTTTTTTGGCTACAATTCACATGAATAATATTGTAAAGACATCTAATGAATCCAGCTTCTATCCGACTCGTAGCCCAACATAATTAACTCATCGCCAGCATAGCGATCGAAAACTTCGCAAGCCTCCTTACTGAAGTTGTTTTGCCAATCTCCTACAATACCTTTGCGCAAAAAATTATTTTTTTGCTCTTGACCTGGCACCCTGCCAGATTGCTTTTCAAAGGAAAAGTTATCAACAATTTCTTGCAATTTTGTTTCAGAAACTATCTGGCCAGTCAGTTCTTTAACGATTCGATTTAACTCTAACAATGGCTGTTTTCTCAAATCTTCATAACGAACGCAAACAGCCTCTGGATGTTGATGCCATTGCCGCACAAAATCTACCCAAGAGAATCGCAAGCTTTCTTGGCGTTGCGTAAAACAATATTCAATAAATTTGGGCAAATTTTTTTGAATATCTTCATAGTTTTGAAAGTTTAAACGTTGGCGACAAGCCTTAACATGAGCAAGATTTCTACCACTGGTATGTTCAAACAAAGAGTGGTGATACCAAGAAACCATTACATCTCTACCATCCCGCCATACAACGACTACATTTTTCATTGTCCAAGGGTTGAGGTAATGTCCGTGCATAATAGATGGCCGCAGCAAAGGGAGCTGATTTCGAGGAAAAGGTAAGTCTAAAGCCTGTCCCAGCATCTGGCCAACCCAGGTGCCACCAGATTTTGGGTGTTCATTCACGATGTAAAGTGGCAAAATATCAGATAAGCTGTAAACCATTAAGTACCGTAACGCTGTTTCGATTTTACTCGGCATAATTTTCATAACGTTTTCTCCTGTTTTGATGATTTTTTGTCGATTTTATGCTAGTTTTATGTTTGGCTAATTTTGTCTGAGAGTTAGGAATAATAAAATTTTTAACTGCCCAAATAAACAGTACAGAATACACAAATAGCCTTGATGCTGACCTGCTGGGACTGTGTAAAGATAGAATAAAACAGAATAGCAAAGACATCCAAATCAGGATATCAGGCCAATAAGCCTTACCGCAAATTAAAGTATGACCAATTAATTTGCCTTCTATTTTTCCCAGAACAAACCCAAACACGAAAAATAATCCTAAGCCAATCCATCCCATTTGAAAAAATATTTCTCCCAATGCTGGCATGGGAATCCCCGCATGTTTGATTTTTAATAATGCAGCAACACTGAGGTGGCTGCCAGTCAATTCAAAAAATGTAGGAATTGGCAAAATGCTCTGAATCCACGCTAAAGCACCATCTAATAAATTTCTAGAATCATCGCGAAATCTGGCTACCGTACTGATAATTCCAATAACTGCATTAGCCTCGAAAAAATTGCGAATAGAATCTATCATGTCGCTATTAACTTGCCCAAACCCAGCCGATATACCGCTAAGTCCTTGCCCAGAAACTTTTCTGGCTCCAATCGCCGCAGAGCCACCAATTACTGCACCTATTGGAGCCATATAGTATATCCATTTAGGCCATTTTTTACCGGCGAATGTTGAAGCAATGCCAAACAAAACAATAGGCAAAAAGAAGGCTCTACTTAATTTTAAAAGTTGTTGTAATGTATCCAAAAATGGAATAATAAAAATTATTTTATTGCTGGGGCGATATGCAAATATCATTCCCGAAATAATCGTAAAAATTGACAATAATATGCGAGCAAAAGGTACTAATCTAAATAAAACCTCGTTGTCCACTACTAAGCCTCTAATACCAGAGCCAAATATTAGTTCTATTTTTAGAGCAAAAGCAAACGGAAACACTAAAATATCAGCAATTACTAAAATCAGGGTAATCGTATCACCGAGTTGATCGAAAAAAATTAAATCCATGCTTCTGTCCACTGGACTGGCGAAAAATCGGCTAAATAAGTTCCGTCTCCCCACCACTATGCCAATCAACAAAAGAGTTGTTGAAACAAAAGCAATAATAACTGCTGTCTCTAAATGTTCTAAACTAAAATGAGTCAATCTAAATTCTTTGTCAAATAAAGCCCAAACAAAAGGAATACAATACGCTAATAATACCAAAAAAGGTAGTAAAATTGATGGCAAAAGAAGCGAAAATACTGGTTCCAGCTTTAAAAAATTGGTAAAATAACGAAAATTAATTAGGATATAGCTAATGCACACTGCCAAGGTGGTGTAGTTAATATTAACTGCATAATCTGAAACGTTTAATGCGTACATAAAAACACCAAAATTTTCTATCAATTAGATATTGATTAAAAGGTTATGTAATTGCTCTTGTTCCCATCGATAGTCTAAAGAAACATCAGTATAGCTAGGATTGTTGTGATTGGATTTTAATTTGTTTTCGGCTATGCGATATAAATTATTCACTATTCCTGTTGTGTCTCGAATGTTAACGATAACGCCATTACTGTTATCTGTAACTATCGAGCCAGAATTAGGAGTGGTTATAACTGGTAAACCCCAGCTTAAAGCTTCGTGAGTTACCATCGCCGAGCCTTCGCAAATAGAAGGAAAAACAAAAACATCTGCCCATCGATACAGTTCAGTCATTTGAGAACGAGGCACTCGCCCTAAAAATTCGCAGACATCGCTATATTCGGCGACCCGCTCTGGCTTAATTGCAATAGAACCAGCAACTTTACAGCTAAAAGGAATTTGGCCTTGAAGCTGTCGCAGAGCTTGCAGTAAATAGGGAATACCTTTTCTCAGACTTACTGTCCCGGCAAATAAAATTTTTAATTTATCGGTTTTGGCAGGTAATTTTTCAGAATTAAGGGAAACATTTAGTGATGCTCCATCCCGGCGCCGCCCCAAAGCGATCGCAGAAATTTTGTCGGTACTAATGCCTCGATCTATTAGGGAATTTTTCACAAAGTCGGATCCACAAATAATTCGATCGGCTAAATCTTGCTCCGACTGCTCTCGTTCGAGCAACTGACGATCGGATGCCTTAACTCTAAACGGAGATAAAGACCAGTTTGGCCACAAGTCTTCTTCTTCCTGCAACAGCTTATGCACTAATGACATTTCCGCTATAGTCTGGTCTAAGATGCACCGGATTCCTCGTGATTTAGCATATTGAAATAATTCTAAACAACTGCCATTAAATCCATAAACAATATCTACATTTTTTGGATGCTTATGAAATATAATATTTTCACAAAAACTATGGCCAGCCCAAATTTTTAATGCCGATTTATCAGAACATTTTTTTTGCTTTTGTAGCCATTTATATGCAAAAAAAGGAAACCAAAAAAAATTATTTGATTTTAATTTTTGCTCGGATCTGTCCAATCCATTTTTGACTAATTTTGGTAAAGCATTATATATTTTATACTGGCGCAAAAAATTAATCAATTGGTTGTTTTTTAAGTAAAAATCGGTGTAAAAACTATCCAACATCCCCCATTCCTGAAAAAGCAAAGGAATCAGGTAGTGTCTTCGGGCTCCTAGCTGAGCTACTAAAACTCTTGGTTTGGCAGTAGAAGAGTTCATATCGCTGAAAAAATATGATTTGGCAAATATACCAGTGGGACAACAAATAATTTCTATCTTAATATCCAGTCAATTTCTCTCCTATCAGGACTCTCTGATCAAATTTATTTGCTTACTCAGCCCAGTGGCTAAATCTACCAGCGGTGCATACCCAAGGATTTTTTGAGCTTTAGAAATATCTGCACTGGTGTGTCTAGCGTCTCCGGGTTGAGGTTCTTCTTTGAGATAACGTACTGGATGACCGATAATTGCTCCGATTTGTTCCACGGCATGACGCAGAGTCACGCGAGACCCGCCACCAATGTTAAAGATTTCTCCGGCAATATCGGGGACGAAAGCGGCTCTCAAATTTGCTTCCACTACATCAGACACAAAAGTAAAATCTCGACTTTGCTCGCCATCTCCATACAGTTCAATAGGTTGCTGCTGGCTAATGGCACGAATGAATTTAGAAAAGGCCATTTCCGGGCGTTGTCGAGGACCGTAAACCGTAAAATAGCGCAGCATCACTACGGGCACCCCAAAGTTTTTATGATACAAGCTGGCTAATCGCTCTGCGGCTAATTTAGTGATACCGTAGGGAGAAACAGGTTTCGGACAAGCAGTTTCTGGAGTAGGCATGGTTTCAGCATCCCCATAAACCGAAGAGGTGGAAGCAATGACTAAGCGTTGGAGATGGTCAGCTTTTTTTGCCGCTTCTAAAATTAATTGAGTCGCTTCTATGTTGTTCCGGGTGTATTCAGTAAATTGACTCCCCCAGCTCGATCGTACTCCAGCTTGAGCCGCTTGGTGAAACACTACTTGAGATTTATCGAGCAGTTCGCTCCAGTCGAGTTCCAGAATATTCCGATTAATTAACCGGAACCTAGGATGCTGTAAAGCCTGGTCGATGTTGGCTTGCTTGATGTGTTTGGGGTAATAGTCGGTAAAACTGTCGATACCGATAACTTCGTGACCTTCCGCCAAGAGACGATCGCACAGATTAGACCCGATAAACCCCGCACAACCCGTGACTATAGCTTGCATGGTATTCTCCATTGACTCAATAATTGTCTTTGTGATGCCTCCCAGCAAATACTTGTACTATTTCACCTTCAGCCATTCCGGAAAAACCTAACATACTCTCAGGGATAAATATTACGCTATTTGGCGAATTTTTTGGTAAAAACGCCAAAAATTCTCTCTCCCCATAATTTTTACTAAAATGCCATAAACGCTGCCAGCAGATAAAAGAGAAAATTTATTCAAATTTATGGCTTCTTTTTTGAACCACTCAGCTTTTTCATCTAGCCCTGAAATTAGTAAATAAAAATACAATAAACTGATTTTTGATGCTGCTCCTTGCAAAATAATTAAATTAATTATTTTTTTGAAGTCGTTAAAACTAACATCAGCGAACAATCTTTTAATGCAATGAGATTTTCCTAAATGAGCGGTCCCGTCTTTAATGCTTTTCAAATAAGCATTTTTACCATGAACAACTCTGGTCACAAAAGGTTCCGAGCTATAGCTGTAAACTAAACCCCGACTCCAAGCCATATTTAACAAAATTTCCCAGTCAGCAATAATATTATCTTCAGCAAATCCGCCCTGCTTGTCAAGAGCATCTTTTTGATAAATTGAGCCGCTAGGAGAGATTCCATTCATAAGCTGGAGAATTTCCAAAAAATTCCATTCTTGATAAGTGGGTAAATTTATCTCTTTTGCTCCTCGATAGGGAAAGCAAGCCGAAACACCAGATGGCAGACTTTCCAAAATTAACTGAGCTGATTTTAAATTATTGATCCGATCGTCACTATGCAGAAAAATAATCCAATTACCTCGTGCTAACTCAATGCAGCGGTTATGATTAGCGTACATACTGACTAAGGTAGGATAACGCACATAGCGAATTCGCTTATCCGTATAATCTTTGACCACTTCTTCTGTATTGTCCGTACTGGCGTTGTCGCAGATAATCAGCTCAAAATTATCAAAATCTTGGGTGATCACGCTTTCTATCGCAGCGGGCAACATATGGCCTCGATTGTATGTAGGAATGCAAACAGATAAAAAAGGAGTAAGTTCTAAAAAGTTTGGCGAAACTGTATCGATTACAGCTTTTTCTCCAGAGAGTCTTGTCTGCTCTTTTGTGGAAACCTTGTTTGGATAAAATTTATGATTTAGTTGAATTGCCATTTTAAGCAACCTTGTTGATTTTTGTAAATATTTTTAATTTTAGCTTGTTTTTTTGGTGTTGATTTAAAATACAACACCAAAATGAAGTCAAAAAAATTATTCCACAAATTAATCCGGTTAAAATCACAATACTCCAATTATTATTAAAAAATAAATTATTTACATTATATTTAAAAATAATAGACAAAAATAAGCTGACAAACAATGTAATTAACCACAAAAAAAATACGTGTTTTACATAAAATTTTGAGTTAATTTTTAAGCGATTTATTGGTCTATATACCGCATACCAGTTATTTGTAAAAAGCTGAGCCAGCATAGTACCTAGAGCTACCCCCAACAAGCCAAACGGACGAATGAGAATCCAAGTAAAAATTACATTCAGAACTCCCGATGCGATCGCCCACGGCGCGTAACGCTCATCTTCAGTAGCCCTAGCGCTTTGCGCCATCACATTATGCTGAGCTTCTAGGGTAAGCATAATGCAGAAAACCACCAAAATGGGATAACCCACAAAATTATCCGGTCCCAGCCATAAAGCCAGAAATTCTCGTCCTGCTGTCAGTATAAATGCTACCCCAGATGCCATCACGCATAGAGTGATTTTAGCGTTGCGAATGACAATTCGCTGAATTGCCTCCAATTCCCCAGCTTGCCACATCTGGCTGATAAAGACAGAAGAAGATCCCGCAATAGGAGCCACAATCATAAAGAAAGTAGAGACAAACTGGTAAGTTGCACGATAAGCAGGAATGCTCGACACATCTTGCAGCAGGGCAATAAAATAGTCATCAGTCCGCAGAATCAAAAAAGACCCAATGCTGGTTAACCAAGCGTAAATCGCTGGTTGCACCATAGCCTGAGCAAAATCAGCATTCCACTGCCCCCTTACCGCGAGCATTTCTGGCTTTTTCCAGCGAATCAAAGCCAAAAATACCAATCGCTGCACCAAGCCAGAACCCACTAAAATTGCTGCTAGTACCAGCAACCCACCCCCCAGTAAAACAGCCGTAATATTAGCAAAAATAGTCAGGAGAGAAATAACCGTAGTAATCAGACTATCCCACCCCACATATCCAATCCCAGCCAGCCAGCAGTTGAGGTAAGAAACCCAGACACCGACAGCATAACCCCCACACATTAGCGTCCACGCCCAAAACACAGTTTGCGGCGAGACTTCTTTTAACTCTAATTGGCCGATTAAACCATAACCCGAAGCCCAGGCAATGAAAAACACCACCACTGCCAACCATTGCAGGATGATGCGCCCCGTCGTCACTAAATCCGCAATATGCTGCTGGCTTTCGTGACTTAATTCTACATTAGGGTCAGCACCGCTTTTGCCTTTAGCCAAGGCAATATGTCTGGTTAAAGTAGGCGCAATTCCCATTCCCAGCAAACTCAAAAAAGCCTGACTATTCCCCAGCAAAAACCAAAGTCCCAATTCCTCCTTTCCCATGTAACGGAACAGGATAGGCATTAAAAACAAGTTAGCCAGAATCGAAACTGCCCGACTCAACCAAGAAACACCAACGGCAAAGGCAATTCGCTTAGATGCTGACATACTCTCCTACCCGAGTTTGCTTGAGATAGGTTAAACCTGCTGCGACACCGCGCAAGTTCCAATTTAGAGTTTGCACCAACTTATCACCAACCATCCCCGCTTCTAGGGGTCGCAGTGCAGCTTGAGCTAATTCTGCGGTGGTGACGGGCAAAATTTTCTCCCCAGACAACCCGAAAACTTTTGCCGCTTCCAGTGCAAACTGATAGCGGCTCATTCTTTCCGGTCCGACCACGTGGAAAATACCATTAGCATTAACTGCCACCAGGCGGCAACTTGCTTCGGCGATATCATCTACTAGGGTAGGAGAACCTACTTGGTCTTGGGGGACTTTTAACACCTGACCTTCTGCTAAAGTCGTGACTAAACGGCTGACAAAATTTTTGCCTTGTGCCTCATTTCCATATACCACAGTAATCCGCAGAATCAGGAAATCTGCCAACAGCCGCCCGATTTTTTCTTCTACCGTTAGCTTCTGCCGACCGTAAACACAAATCGGGTCGGGTTTGTCGGTTTCCTGATAAGGTCCGTTGCGGCCATTGAAGACGTAATCGGAGGAGTAAAATACCAATTTCGCGCCCACTTCCCCAGAGGCGATCGCCACATTCACACTCCCCGCCACATTAACTTGATAAGTCTCCTCTGGGTGTTGCTCGCAGTAATCCACATGAGAGCGAAAAGCAGGCAGAAATATCGTATCTGGTTGATATTCCCGGATAAGCTGGCGCACTCCCACCGCATCAGTCAACCGCAAAGGAATTAATCCGGGTCGAGCAAAATTATGATAAGTGCCCATAACCTCCCAATTCCGCCTTTGCGCTGCCACCATCAGATGAGAACCAACCAAACCAGAAGCGCCGATAATTAAAACTTTCATGGCTCAATAAACAAAGGGGCTGGTAAAATCAGACAAAGCCACAAAACCGCTATCCCGTTCCGATACAATCGGATTGGGACTTGGCCAAGGTATCCCCACAGAATCCCAGCGAATCCCCGTATCGCTTTCTGGTGCATAAACCGTAGAAACCTTATACATCATAATCGCGGTTTCAGTCCTCACATAAAACCCGTGGGCTAATCCGGGAGGAATATAGATAATGTTAGCTTTTTCCGCACTTACATCAAAAGTAGCAAACTGGCCGTAAGTGGGAGAACCAACCCGCAAATCCACCACCGCATCTATGACCTGACCCAAAACGCAGTAAACTATCTTGGTGTGGGCGTGAGGGGGCAGTTGAAAATGCAAACCTCTGATGACATTTTGATAAGAAACCGAATAGTATTCTTCAGCAAATTTAGTTTCTAGCTGATGCTGGGCAAAAATTTCCTGATGAAAAGTCTTGACAAAACTGCCCCGCTGGTCGTTAAATACCCTAGGCAGTATTTCATAGCAGCCCTTAATTGGTGAGTGGTAGATTTGCATTTGCATATTTTATCTAACCCCTCCCACGACAAAACTCTCGCAGGGTCGCCGCCGTATATGCCAGCATTTCCTCTGTCAAACCGGGGAAAATCCCCAACCAGAAAATACCTTGCATCACTAGGTCAGAATTAGTGAGATTCCCCACCACTCGATAATTCAAACCCTGGTAAAGCGGTTGCCGCACCAAGTTTCCAGCAAATAGCAAGCGAGTGCCAATCCGCTTTTCTTCCAGGTAATTCACCAACTCATTACGGGTAAAGGGTGCTTCTTCCCGGACAAAAATCGGAAAACCAAACCAACTGGGTTCAGAATTAGGGGCAGCTTCCGGCAAGATTAACACATCTTGCAAGTCCTGTAGCTGCTCGGATAAAAACTGGAAATTATAGCGCCGCTGGGCGATAAATTCCGGTAATTTATCCAACTGGGCACAACCCACCGCCGCCTGCATATCGGTCATTTTCAGATTATAGCCCACATGGGAGTAGGTGTACTTATGGTCATAGCCAAAGGGCAAATCTCCCAACTGCCAGCCAAACCGCTTATTGCAGGTATTATCCACACCAGGGGCACACCAGCAATCTCTCCCCCAGTCCCGGAATGATTCTACTATTTTTTTCAGGCGCGTATCGCTAGTTAAAACCGCTCCTCCCTCACCCATTGTCATATGGTGAGCGGGATAAAAACTCACCGTTGCTAAATGGCCGAAAGTGCCGGTTTTTTGGCCATTATATAGGCTACCCACCGCATCGCAGTTATCCTCAACTAACCACAAGTCGTGTTTTTGGGCAAACTCGATGACCTTTTCTAAGTTAAAAGGATTCCCTAGAGTATGCGCCACCATGATGGCACGGGTTTTAGGCGATAAAGCCGCTTCTAGCTGGTCAGTGTCGATGTCATAGGTGGGAAATTTGACATCGATAAATACCGGCACTAACTGATTTTGAAAAATTGGGTTAACGGTAGTGGGGAACCCAGCCGCCACGGTAATCACTTCGTCCCCTGGTTGCAGACGTTTATCCCCTAACTTGGGGGAAGTGAGAGCAGTAAGAGCCAGTAAATTTGCCGAAGAGCCAGAATTGACCAATAGACAGTGTTTTACTCCCATCCATTCCGCAAATCGCTGTTCAAATTCGGCGGCGTATCTCCCCGTTGTCAGCCAAAAGTCTAGGGAAGAATCTACGAGCTGTAGCAACTCCCTGTCATCAAACACTTTGCCAGAAACCGGGACGTAGGTTTTGCCGGGAATAAATTGTTGGGGGGTAAATTTAAATTGGTAGTATTGTTGCACGGCGGCGAAAACTTGGTTTCGCAGCTCTCTTTCCTGCTCAGAAGCAGTAACCGGACGGGGAATTGATTGGGTCATTTTCCTGAAAAAATCCTTTTTTAAACAGCACGAGCTAAAATTGCGGGGGTAATGGGAGCCAAAAAATCCCGATACCAATCAATCGTTTCCAGCAACGCCGTTTCTAGGGAATATCTAGATTTCCAATGCAGCATCTGGCGAGCTTTTTCAGCAGATAAGTATTGATGCTTGATTTCGTGGCGAGCTTGATTAATAATCAGAGGTTTTAAGTCTTTTTCTCCCATCAATTGCAAAATTTTTTGCACCAATTCTAATACTGTAATTTGCAGCTCGTTACTGAAATTAAACGCTTCGCCCAAAATTTCTGGGCGATCCATCTGCTCCGCTAAGTGGAGGTAAGCTAACACACCATCCTTAACGTAAAAATAATCTCTTATGTAGGTGCCATCACTTCTAATTACGGGACTTTCTCTCCGCAATACGGAGCGAATCGTCCCCGGAACAATCCGATTAAAGTTTAAATCGCCACCGCCGTAAAAATTGCCGCACCGCGTCACGCACACGGGCAAACCATAAGTGACGAAATAAGTGCGAGAAATTAAATCAGCACAGCTTTTAGAAACATCATAAGGATGCTCTCCTTGGAGCGGCGTGGTTTCATCATAAGGCAAGATGTCTTGGTCGCCATATGCTTTATCGCTGGATGCCACGATAATGCGACTGACGCCGCCCACTCGCATACAGGCTTCTAGGATGTTCCAAGTGCCCTTGATATTGGCTTCAAAAGTTCCCAGGGGTTCTCGATTGGCTACCCCGACAATGGTTTGAGCCGCGAGATGAAATACAGTATCGATTTCATGCTCATTGATGGTTCGCTCTAGGGTAGCTAAGTCTTCAATTTGACCATAAACTGTGGTAATTTTTTGGGATAAATCTTCGGTAAATAATCTGGACTGAGGCACCCAGTCCCGCACTAATCCCACTACATTAGCGCCTCGGCTGACTAATTCTTGAACCATCCAACTGCCCAAAAGTCCGGTGCAGCCGGTGACTAAAACTGACCTGTCTTGCCAAAATGAGTTCATTGCCAAACCTGCCACAGTGCTTTTCCAGATTGATGTAATTCGTTTAACAGCTCTAATTCCCGGTAAGTGTCCATGCACTGCCAGAAACCGTGATGCTGATAAACCGCTAACTCGCCCATTTCCGATAAAGTTCGCAGGGGTTCTGCTTCAAAAATTGTCTCGTCACTGGCGATTAAATCTAAAACTTTGCGATGTAAAACGAAATATCCGCCGTTAATCCAACCTTCACTGGTTTGGGGCTTTTCTTTAAAACTTCTCACCAAGTCATCTTCAATCATCAGCTCGCCAAATCGGGAAGCGGGACGCACGGCGGTGACTGTGGCGAGTTTGCCGTGACTGCGGTGGAATGCTAATACTTCCGCAATGTTGACGTTAGCGACGCCATCACCGTAGGTAGCCATAAATATATCGCTACCGATATCATCTAAGTGAGCTGCTAGACGCTTCAGCCTGCCACCAGTTAGGGTTTCGGCGCCCGTATCAATTAACCAAATCCGCCAGTTTTCTTCGTGGTGTCCGTTGCGCAGCTTGGTAATTTTTTTGCTGCCCAATTCTAATAAAACATCGCTATGATTCCAGTCGTAATTGTAGAAATATTCGCGAATCATTTCGCCTTTGTAGCCGAGGCACAGCATGAAATCGCTAAACCCATAGTGGGCGAAGGTTTTCATAATGTGCCAAATCATGGGTTTATCCCCTACCATAATCATGGGTTTGGGGCGAAATTCGGTTTCTTCTCTGAGGCGAGTTCCTTTGCCGCCGCATAAGATAGCGACGGGTATTTTTTGCCCATTGTTTGCCATAACCAATCCATCCAATCTTAAGCCGTTACAGGGTCAGAATTATTTCTGTTTGATGCTTGTCCCAACTCTGTCTAGTTCTACAATCTTTATCGATTGGGCCAGGATGAATTGGTCATGGTCTTTTCCAGAGGGCTGAAGCCCAACTACGAACCTTTTTGGAGGGCTAAAGCCCTACTACAAACCTAGTATCCGTCCCCCATCCTTGCTTCTACCATCATCCGTACTACATCTTGCATTTTGGATTTGGCTTGCCAGCCTAAAACTTCTCTGGCTTTGGCGGGATGACCTCTACCGACGGCGATATCGGTGGGGCGATATAGACTTTTATCAATTACCACATGTTCCCGCCAATCTAAATTAACACAAGCAAACGCGGCGGCCACAAAATCTTCTAATTTGTTGCTTTCTCCGGTGCAGATGACATAATCATCTGGCTGGTCTTGTTGTAACATTAAATACATGGCTTCTACGTATTCCGGCGCCCAGCCCCAGTCGCGCTTGATATCGGTATTGCCTAGATAGAGTTTTTGTTGTTCTCCCCGGGCAATTTTGGCGGCGGCGGCGGCGATTTTTTGGGTGACGAACCGCTGGGGTCTTAGGGTTGATTCGTGGTTGAATAAGATGCCGGAACAAGCAAATAAACCGTAGGCTTCTCGGTAGTTGGCGACTTCCCAGAAAGCAGCGGCTTTGGCGACGGCGTAGGGACTTCTGGGGCGAAATGGGGTGTTTTCTATGGCGGAACCTTCGCTCGTATCGCCAAAGCATTCGCTGGAGCCTGCATTGTACAGTTTGATGGGGGCGCCGATAAAACGAATTGCTTCTAATAAGTTGAGCGTCCCAGTGGCGATGCTGTCTAGGGTTTCTACGGGTTGCTCGAATGATAAACCTACGGAACTCTGACCGGCTAAATTGTAAACTTCGTCGGGCTGAATTTTGTTGAGGACTTGTAAGACGCTGCGAAAGTCAGTCAGGGACATGGATTCGAGTTTGACGTGTTCGGCGATACCTAAGCGGGTGAGATTGCCAAATGATGACATTTGGGCGTCTCGGGAGGTGCCGCACACTGAGTAATTTTTTTCTAGTAGTAGCTGGGATAGGTAGGCTCCGTCTTGCCCGGATATGCCGCAAATTAGCGCTTTTTTCATCAAGCTGCTCCCTAGATTTTGGCTGAATTATACCAAATGTGGTGGTTATCCCTTAGTTACGCCGGAAGAGGTCGTTTAGAATATCTTGGGTGCGGGAAATGGCGTCATCCATTTGGCCGTTGCCGTTGTGACCGTTGCCGTTGTGACCGTTGCCGTTGTGACCGTTGCCATTGCCGTTGCCGTTGCCATTGCCTCCACCGTAGGGGGAATAGTAGTAAGAATAGTAGTAGCTTTCATGTTCAGAATCTACCATATTCACTACTAATCCGGCGACGTGGCAGCGGGTGCGAGCGAGGATTTCCATTGACTGGAAGACGGTGGACCGGGTGGCTCGCTCGATCGCGGCTACGAACACCACACTATCCACCTTCGTGGCCACACTTTGGGCGTCCGTCACCCCCAAAATCGGGGTAGTATCGAGCAACACATAATCATAAACCTGGCGCCACTCCTGCAGCAATTCTGACATTTTCTGGGATTCGAGTAAGACCACGGGATTGGGTGGCATCGGACCGGAAGTCATAATATGCAGTTTGCCGGAATCATCCGCATGGATGAGCTGCCGCCAGGGCCGGTCAGTGGCGATCGCGCTACTCAAACCCAGAGCATTCGGCTGCTTAATCATCTGATGCACCGTAGGTTTGCGCATATCCGCATCCACCAGCAACACCCGATGGCCCAACTCCGCCAACACCCGCGCCAAATTATAGGTAAGCGTACTCTTACCCTCCGAAGGCGTCGAAGAAGTAAACGCCAGAGTCTTCACCTCATCCTTAGCACCCAAATAGCGCAAATTCAGACCCAAAGACCGGACCGCCTCCGTAAACGCTGAACCGTAGCGGATGGCTTCCCCATTTTGCCCGCGATAAGACTCGATGACGGGGGCGCTGACTCTGGGGACTAAAGCCAAAGTAGGCAAACCCGTCAACTCCTTCGCTTCCTCTACCCCCTTCACCCGCTGGTCTGTCCGTTCCAACAGTATCGCCGCGCCAATGCCCAGCAAACCACCAGCAATCAAACCCAGCAGCAAATTCCGCTTGATATTTGGTGAAACGGGATTTTCTGGCAAATAAGGTGGCTCCAAAATTTGCCAAGGGGCAATTTCCTGCGCCTCGGAAATTTGCAGCTCTTGCAGTTTTTCCAAAAACCGATTTACCGCCTCAGATTTTACCTTGAATTCCCGCTCTAAGTCAGCATAAGCCTGCTGGAGAGTGGGAATTTTTTCAAAATTATTTTCTACCTGCGCCTGGGCTTGACGGATACTTTGTAACTGACTGCTCTGGGCAGCCAGTTCCGTTTCCACCTCTAGTAATTGCGCTGCCAAATCCTGCTGAATTTTGCCGTAACCCGACACATCGGTAATATCCACTTGCCCCACAGCACTGCCCAGGACCCGCTGACTGCGATACTGGAGCAATTGCCGCATACTTTCCCTCTGGCGGAGTAAATTTTGTACGACTGGGTGGGTATCATAAAAGCGGCTGCTTTCTTCGGTGTACTTGGCTTCGATTTCTTTTAATTGGGTGGCCAGTTGCTGATATACTGTATCTTGGCTGAGAATGGCCGCAGGTAAGGCAGCATCAGGATTTTGCCCCGCCTTCGATACCTGGAGCCGCAGTTCTTGATACTTGCGCTGAGTGCGGTTGAGGGCAATCTCCACATCCCGGGCTTGTTGTTCCAGGGATTGCTTAATGCTTACTACTTGGGTGGCGTGGGTGTCCGGGTCAACGATGCCATTTTTCTCCCGAAATTCCCTAATGGCGGAGGCGGATTGGTTCAGTTCTTTTTGGGCTTCGGGGAGTTGTTCTTTAATAAAGCCGATCGCATTTGTCGCCTCCGATCGCTGCCGCTCCAAACTATAGTCAACGTAAGTATTGCCCAGAGCCTCCAGTACCGCCTTAGCTCTTTCCGGGTCTCTATCCGTATAAGACACAATCAGCACATCCGCATCCCCCGCCTGACGGATCGACAGATTGCGCACCACATCTTCCACAGACAGATTGCTGAAGGAATTCTCTAACTGAGCTACCGCTTTGGACACCAAAGAGCGACTCTGGAGAATCTGGATTTCTGTAGATAGGTCTTTGGCGGTATATCCATCTTGCAGGGGGACAGTGGGCTCGATCGAGACCCCAGTTTTTTTATCCAGTAAAATTAAAGTCTCGGACTGATAATCGGGAGTCTGTGTTACTGTAGAAAAACTGACCCCGGCAAAAACCGCCGTCGCCACCGCTGCTGCCGACGGCCAGCGTTTCCGCAGGGTACGCCCCACATCGGATAAGTCCGTTCCTCGTTCCGGCATGCTCACGGGGTCAACCGGCAGGAATTCGTCTCGGTAAGATTTTCTCGGGGTGATATGAGTTTCCACAGTGCTGACATTCCCCTATTTAACAAGCCTGAGCTGATGCGACTGCCACAGAGACAGCGCGCAGTCATTTCATTTCTGCTCATCTTTTCTCGAAGACTGAAGCCACTCCGGAATAGTTGCCCCCCTTTTCCCCGTCTCCCCTTTCCCTCGTCTCCCCGTCTCCCCTTCCCCTGGTTCCCGGTGCGTCCAATGAGGATGCTGTATAATTGAGTATAAATTTTTTAGTTGCTAGGACCAGCTAAATGGGTAAGTCGATTATTCAGTTGGTTGACGAGTTACCGGCAGACAATATCACAGTCAAAGTTTTAAAGGCTTTAGACTATCTGGCACCCGGTGAGTGGAATAATTTAGTAGGTTTTGACAATACCATTAAAGCGGTGACGGGGGAAACGGACCCCAAGGTAATCCAGCGATTGCGCGATCGAGCGGTAGCATTATACTTCGACCCGAAAAAAGGCTACGAAGCCGCCGTCACAGTTTATCAAACCATTGATAAAGCTGACGCGGCAATGGGAGCGGCGGCGATGGCCAACAAAATTGGCGAAAAAATCAGCTTTCTCTCGTTTTTAGGCAACATTACCCCCAAAGCAGATGTCACTCAAACCATTGATTTACTGCTAAAAATCGCCGTTGAAATCATCGCCTTCTGCAAACTAAACGGCATTCCCCAACCCAACCCGCAGCAGTTCGCTGCCGCCCTCGCCAACAACTATCAAGATGCCGCCTTGATGCGGATGGTAGCCCTAGTTTGTATTGATGGCTTGCTGCCATTAGGTCCGGATTTTCTCAGCAAAATTCAAACCATTATCAGCGGCACAGACACTAACACGGTGGCGCAAAACCCAGTATTTTCAGCCGTCAGCAGCTCTTTGCCGGGAAATAGCACTGCAGATAAATTCGGGTTTATCACCCAGGCGTTTAGCTCCGTGCAAGGGTGGATGAATGGCTTGGTGGCTAAAACCGGCTTAACTCCCCAATCGATTTTTAACAGTATCGGCAAGTTTATCCAGGTTGCTGATGATAACTTGGACTTCGTAGCGGCATTTCTCGACCAAACCACCAATTACTACGAGCATACGGGAATTCAGACCGTAGCCCGCCGCGTGATTTTGGATGCCTACGATGCTGTCAAAGCCGAAATGCAGCAAGAAGGAGTAACCTCTAGCTCCAGTAGTTCAGCTTCCGGGACTTCTGAGACAGGCAGTTACGCTGTGGGTCAAACTGTAGAAGTCTGGGACGGTGAAGACGAGGACTGGTATCAGGCGACGATTCAAAAAGTCAAAGCCAAGGAATACTATGTCCATTATGTAGGTTACGGCTCCTCGGATGACGAGTGGGTGGATGAAGATGACGTGCGCTCCCGGGACTTAGCCACCACGGATGACAACGGATATGCCGTGGGTCAAAAGGTCAAAGTCTGGGATGATGATGAGGAAGAATGGTATTCGGCGATCATTAAGGAAATCCGACGCAACCAATATTACATCCATTACATCGGTTACGACGAATCGGATGATGAGTGGGTGGATAATGATGATATCAGCTAGGGAAGGACAATCTCCCCGGCGGTGCCGATAAAAAGAATCCCACGGCAATGCCGTGGGATTCTTTTTTGAAAACTGGGGCGAAAGGATTCGAACCTCTGAATGCCTGGACCAAAACCAGGTGCCTTACCACTTGGCGACGCCCCATTGCCTCAGCCTTAATTATAATAGCAGACACATCTGGGTTTTTGTCAACCCCTGCAGCAAAATTTATTTTTAATTTTTACTGCATCTGGTTAGTCCGGGGAGAGAAAATGGCTGAAAAAAGCGTCTGGGCAAGGATTCTATGGTTTTCGGGGGATGGGGGCAAAACCCGACTGCTTGATGGGGATCTGGATACGGAACTCGGTGCCGTTTCCAGGTTCGGAGTCGCACTCGATCGTACCGCCGTGTTTGTCCACGATAATTTTATAGCTGATGGACATCCCCAGACCGGTGCCTTTACCCACAGGTTTGGTGGTAAAGAAGGGGTCAAAGAGGCGCCTTTTCACGTCTTCGGTCATTCCTGGTCCGTTATCGCGGATAGAAATAGTGACTTGGGAGGGTTTACCACTGTTGTCGGTGGTGGCGATTTCGGTGCTGATGGTAATAGTGCGGGGTGCGGGTTGGTTTTCCAGAGCATCTATAGCATTGGCCAAGATATTCATAAATACCTGGTTGAGCTGACCCGCGTAGCACTCCACCTTGGGTAGGGCCGCGTAGTTTTTCACGATTTCAATCGCCGGGTCCTTGCCCTTGGGTTTGCAGCGGTTGTGTAAAATCAACAGCGTGTTATCGATGCCTTCGTGAATATCCACCGGCTTCATTTCCGCTTCATCGAGGCGGGAGAAGTTGCGCAAACTCAGGACGATTTGGCGGATGCGATCGGCCCCTATTTCCATAGAGGCGAGGATTTTGGGCAAATCACCGATGAGAAAATCCAGGTCCATGTCTTCGGCAGCTTCTTGAATTTCCCCCACTGGCTCAGGATAGTGGCGTTGATAAAGCTCAATGATTTCCAGCAGGTCCTGAGTATAATTTTTCGCGTGAACCAGGTTACCAGTGATAAAGTTCACCGGGTTATTGATTTCGTGCGCAATACCCGCCACCATCTGCCCCAAACTAGACATTTTTTCCGTTTGAATGAGCTGAGATTGGGTTTGCTTCAGGTTGTGGAGAGCTTCGCTCAGTTGCTGAGCTTGGGTTTGAGCGGCGAGAGCAGCGGCGTGAGTTTGGGCGTAAAGTTCCGCTTGGTCGATCGCCAAAGCGAGCTGGTCAACCACCGCCTGCAGCATTTCCACTTCCCCATCGCTCCAAGCTTTTCGTCCTCGAGAGTGGCTACAGACCACCGCTCCAAGCTGACCAGCGCGAGTTTCCAAAGGCAGCAGGAGCTGGGAAGTAATGCCCATATCGGCGATCAGCTTATGAGTCAGCTCGTCCAAATCAGTGGCAGCGTTAATATCATCAATGCGCAGCAATTGCAGATTTTTGATTCTCGCCGCCAGTTTGATGCTTTTTTCCGGCGGGTACTCGCAGACCATACTGGGGAGTTCCGGCGATCGGGCTTCGTGACTCACCGCCAGCATCGGCTGGGAGGCGTGAGGGAAATACCAGATAAAATGACACCGGTCAACTTGCAACAAGCTGCGGATTTCCTGGACAGCGGTTTCTAGGATAGTATCCAAATCCAGAGAATTTCTAATCTGACTGGCCAGACGGAATAGCAGTCCCTCCCGGCGTTCCAGCAAAGCTTCACGGGTCCAAGCGCGGTCAACCGCCAATGCAATCGCACTGGAAAGCCACCCCAACAGACTCTGCACCGACTCGGGCAAAAACTCGGAGCTATAGATCGCGATGACTCCTACGAGTATCTCACCGACGATAAGGGGATGGGCGGCAAAATTGGCTTTCAAGTTGCACCCATCCGTAGCCAATTCTTCTATCTCCAGGCTGAAAGAGGAAATTTTCCCAGTCACCAGGCGGCGATTTTCCGCAATGCCACCGATAATAGATTGGCCGCGCTTGACGCGCTTGGGGAAAGTTTCCCAGCGGAAGGGATGCCCTGCGGCACCGGTCAATTCCAGAATATCAGTATTGGGATTAAGCAACCAAATTGCTACCGATGTGACTTCTAGGTGTTCCACGATGGTGGTGGCGCTTTGGGAGAGGAACTCCGATAGGGGTTCCGGTTGACTCAAAAGCATACCCATTGCGGCGTTGAACGCGGCGAGGCGATCGAGGCGAGTTGCTTCTACGCTGCTACGTTCCCAGGCGACCAGCTCCAAGTGTTGCCGGTAAGTCACATCTTGAAAATATACTTCTAAACCTTCTGCCTCTGGATAAATACGCACTGAGTACCAGATACCGAAACTGGGCTCAAATCCTTCAAACTTCACCATCACCCGATCGGATGCGGCGCGGCGGCATTCTTTACCGAAAGTCCCATTCACCAAACGCGGAAACTCATCCCCAATTTGGCGACCGATTAAGCTATCCCGGCTTTTCAATAAAATTTTCTCAGCGCTGGTGTTTACATAGGTAAAGCGCCAATCCCGATCGAGGGCAAAGAAGGCATCGGCCATTCTTTCGAGAGAGTTCTCCATCTGTTGCTCGGAGTTCCCCAACTGTTTGGGGTGTTGCTGGCAAGTCGTCTTCTCCAAAATCGCCCCATCAATCCACCGCAGCTGTCCAGCGGTATTGCATATTCCCCGCCCCTGTTCCACAACCCATTTGACTTGACCAGACGGATCGATGAGTGGGTATTCCAAGGCAAAGGGTTCTCCTTTTAATATAGCCTGTCGAATTGCTTCATCGACGCGGCGGTCATCTTCGGGATGGATCAGGCTAGTATAACGATGCTGCTGGTTCCGGATCAGGGCTGTAGCGGGATATCCAGATATTTCCTCGATCCCATCGGTGATAAATTCTACGGTGCGATCGGCATCCACAGCACAGCGGTAGATGGCACAAGGGATGTGGGACGCCAGCTCCGCCAAACCTTCTAGGCTAGGTATCGGAGTCTCAGACAGTCCTAAAGGTGCCCTTTCCTCCTCCTGCGGCGTGACAACAACACCCCATTCAGGATTCAGCTCCATCGGTGTCGAGGTACTGTATTGATCAGTGATATCTATATTTACCACCAAGTAGGCGATCGGCTTGCCCTGAGCATCCCATTGCACAGTCCAGTGACTGGCAACGATCGCTACGCCGAACCCAGGGGTCTGCGTAGGACCGTGACGGTTCGCCGGAGACAGGATCGAGGCACCTGCTTCTGATGCGGCTATGTCTTGTGTAACCCGCTTCCACTGCATCAGCACCCCCTGCCAGTAACCCTCTTTCAGCAACTGCTTAATCATTTTTTGCCGAGTAGTTTCACTACTCGTATAAAGCAGGGTATGGGCATCCTGTCCCAAAACCTCTAGCGCCGACCATCCGTATAAACGAGTGGCTCCCTGATTCCAATTGATAATTCGCCCTTTGATATCAAGCACCATAATCGCCGCTTCACTCAGATTTGCCAGCAACAGGTTTTTCCCTGTATCTGGATGCGACGGACAATCCTGCCCCCAGCGGAAGCGCTGGGAGCTACTTGGCTGTTGGTTCAACATAGTTTTTTGACACTTCCTTGCTGCTGTGCAAGCTGGCAACGGCTTCCTCTGGGCTCTGTAGCCCTCCAGCCAGGACGTTGGAGGCTATGGGGTTGGTGATAACTCTTGCTCCAGAGCTTGCATCTACCCCAAATACGAAAGAAAGGAGGCTTTGCAGGGGATTTTAGTCCCGTTCGGTTTTCCGGTTCCTGCCAAAGCCGCCATTTGTCCTATTCTCTCCATCCACTTTGTGCTGTCCCGATCGTAGTTTTCTGGTTGTCCCAACCTATCTATTTTTATTTTATATTTCCTTTTCCCTTTTTTAATATTGTCTGATGAAAATTAATCCATAGGAGCATTTACTGATCATAATTTTCCCTCAAAGCCGATCGCGGTTAACCACTTATTCCGCCTCAATCACTTTCTTGCCTCCACCCAAAACTGCTGGTTATCGGTAAATCTACTCCAGAAGAGCCATAACTCATGGTCAACCCACCTGATCCTACCTTTCCTGGCCGGATTGTGCCCCTAACTTTAGTCCAATCCGCGCTCTCTAATCTGGGCGGTCCTTTATCTGATGGCGATCAATTTGTCATTGTTGACCCCCTGTTACTTATCTCAACTTTTCTTAACATCAGCATTAGTGCTGTTATCCTTATTAGGCAAACCTCCCCGCCTCTCTAGGTTCCCTAAATTAATAATTTTTAACAAAACTTCTATTTATGGTTTTACCAGTATATTTACCGATGCTAACCCAGCTTGTCTGCACTATAGGGTCACTTTCTTAGTAATGATACGGATAGTAATGGCGGAAAAAGCACGATTTTGGTAAGGAATCCCTATCATCCCATCCCAGGGGCAATTCCGGAGTTTCTTTGTAAATAGATACAAAAATACACAGAAATTATTAAAAATAATTGTCTTGATGTTTTAACGACATATGCACAATATTTAAATTAGTATTAAAAACTGCAAAAAATCCCGATAAATGTAATCTAAATCACAATCAAGCCTTGAGTTAATGGTAAAAAGGAGATATAAAAATAATTAGAGCATAAGGAGTGGTAACTTTACCGGAATTTAACTTTCAATTAAACTGTATAACTCTTTTACCTTCGGTCATCCACCTAAAAATCTATCCGGGCTACCATGCCGACAGATTATAAAACTCCAACTACTGGCGCAATTCTGTATTCATGTGTTGTGGGGGGTCAGACCCAGCAACCATTGAGGGGCCGCCCGGAGGTAGTGGCAGCACCAAGGCCAACAGAACCCCCTCTAACAACCACAGCCGGGAAAAATATTTTTCAGGAGAAAAAGAATGGCCTAGTCGCCGGTTTTGTCAAGAGGGATTATGCAAGAATCGCATAAAAAAATTGAATAATTGCTCGGCAAAAAAGTGTTTTTTGTATTCAAAATCACCGCATAATGATGAAAAATTTAACTAAACTGAGTAAGGGGTATTTTGCTGAAGTAGATTCAAACATCATTAACAACGCTTAGTTCAGTGAGTATGAGGGGATGGGAACCAAAATATTGACATAAATCTAATTAGCTATTTGCTGGAGGAATTAGAATCAGCTCTCAGCCAATAATTCAGCAAGTTAGTAGGCAGGAATATCGAGCAATATTTGCAGGCGAATTAAAGGGTAAATTATGATGTCATTAGTTATGAATACAGAACAACTCGCTCTCAAGTTAGAAATCAGACAGTTAAGAGCAGAATTGACGGCCAGTGAAAATCGATTTAGAAATGCGATGGCCAAACTGGGGGAGGGCGTAATTATTATCGATGCTAAAGGAATTGTCCGGTTTGTCAATACGGCGGCAGAATGCTTGTTCAAGTCAAAAGCAGCGGAAATCGTGGGCAAAGAAATCTTTGGCACAAGGGTGTTTGAGATGAAATCTGGTGGTTTTCACACAGACCTGATTAAGCAAATGGAAGCGCCAAACGGCGAAGGGACGCGGGTGGTGGAAACTCTGGTGGAAATTATCCGGCAGGAGGTGGAGGACGCGATCGCCCAGATGCGGGTAGTAGAAACGGAATGGGAAGGCGAACCCGCCTATATTGCCAGCTTCCGGGACATCACCGAACGCCAAAAAGCCTTCAACGCTTTGCAGGTAAGGGAAGTGCAATTGCGAGAAAAAACTGAGCAACTAGAAGCCACAGTCCAAAAACTGAAAGAAACCCAAGCGCAACTAATCCAAACCGAAAAAATGTCCAGCCTGGGGATGCTGGTGGCTGGAGTTGCTCACGAAATTAATAACCCGGTAAACTTTATCTACGGGAACATCAACCACGCCCATCAGTACACCCAAGACTTGCTGGAATTATTGGAATTGTATCAAGAACATTATCCCGAGCCCGTCCCGGATATTCAAACGGCGATGGAGGAAATCGAAATCGACTATATTAAGGAAGATTTGGGGAAGTTGTTTTCTTCGATGACGATGGGAACGGAGCGGATCCGCAATATCGTGGTGTCCCTGCGCAACTTTTCCCGCCTGGACGAAGCCGACATGAAGCGGGTAGATATTCATGCGGGAATTGACAGCACTCTACAGATTTTGCAAAGCCGCTTGAATGGGAAAGGGGCTGCTCGCGATATTCAACTGATTAAAGAATACGGTGATGTGCCACCGGTGGAATGCTACGCGGGGCAGCTTAACCAAGTGTTTATGAATATTTTAAGCAATGCTATTGATGCCATTGATTCCTTGGCTCCCGCCTCCTTCTCGGAACATAACGCGGAAATGGGCAGCGGTGAACTAGAGCAAAGGGTGATCAGGATTAGAACTTTCTCCGATCGCACCGACACTGTCACCATCCGCATCGCCGACAGTGGCCCAGGAATGACTGACGAAGTGCGCCAGCGGGTGTTTGACCCCTTCTTTACCACCAAACCCGTAGGGAAGGGTACAGGTTTAGGTTTGTCGATTTCCTATCAGATTGTCGTAGAAAAGCACGGCGGTCAATTGCAATGCTACTCTGTACCTCATCAGGGAACCGAGTTTGTGATTGAAATTCCCTTGCACCAAAACGCCAAAAAAAACTCTATACTCCCTTTTGCCAGCCAGGAGGGATGGCCCCAACCCCATGCCCTAGCCCATATTAAAGTATCTTGAAGCCCTACAGGGTTCTGGTTTTGGCTTTAGCCCTCCGGGTTCGTAGCTGGGCCTACAGAAACCCGGTTTTTCCTTCACTCGGTTTCTGCTTCACTCGATGTTAAACTGGGCTGTAAGTGCCACGGCGAGGGCATCAGCGGCATCGTCTGGCTGGGGAATTTGACTCAAATTCAGTTCCCTAGCGGTGCATAACTGCACTTCTTGTTTGTCGGCGTTGCCATAGCCAGTGAGAGCCTGTTTGATTTGCGCTGGGGTGTATTCTACTATTGGCAGTTTGTGCTGGGCGAGAACTAAGAGCAACACTCCCCTAGCTTGGGCGACTAAAATCGTGTTCGCCATGCGATAAAAAAATAGCTTTTCTACGGCTACAAGGTCGGGTTTGATTTGGTCGAGTAAGGTGTGCAAGTCGTCGTAAATCGTGCAGAGTCGATCGCCCATCTCCTCAGAGGCTGGGGTTTGGATCACCCCAAAATCCACCGCCGATGGTTGTTCGCTGTTTTTACCCTTCGATGGGACCAAGATTGCCCCAAACCCCAGAGTCGCTAATCCTGGATCTAATCCTAAAATCACTTTAGTCATTTGGTCTGTAAGAAACCGGGTTTCTGCGACAATCTAGGCTTCATCCCAAGGACTTGGTTAAGAAACCCGGTTTCTCCTCCAAATTTTAGGCTTCTGGGATTTCCACGCCGAAAACGCGCCCGAAGACTTTTTGCACTTTGTAACCGCTGTCTATAGATTCCAGGGGGTCTTTGCGGAGACGGTGACGCAAGCAGAGGGTAATTGTCCGCCGGATGTCTTCTACTGTTACCTCTGTGCGTCCTTCCAAAGCGCAGATGGCCTTGGCGGCACGGTTGGTAACAAGGTCCCCGCGCAACCCATCTACATCCAGCTCGGAGCAAACCTGAGAAATTTGCACCCGCATATCGTAATCGATGGTAACAAGAGGTAGCAGGGTTTGCGCCGCTACTAACCGCTGTTGCAATTCTTGCTGAGCGAGTACGTGTTGTTCCAAGTAAGCCAAGGGATTTTGGTCGAAGGCGGAGCGCTCCTCCACGATTTCCACCCGCAGTTTCGGCTCTTTCACGGTGCGAATTTCGGCGTGCATCCCGAAGCGATCGAGCAGTTGGGGACGCAGTTCTCCCTCTTCCGGGTTGCCAGAACCGACCAAAACGAAGCGAGCTGGGTGGCGGATAGAAATGCCTTCCCGTTCTACGGTGTTCCACCCAGAGGCGGCGGCGTCTAACAGCACATCTACCAGGTGGTCGTCTAAGAGGTTGACTTCATCCACATAGAGGATACCCCGGTTGGCTTTGGCGAGCAATCCGGGTTCAAAGGCTTTGACGCCTTCTGAGAGGGCTTTTTCTATGTCAATGGTGCCGCATACTCGGTCTTCCGTGGCGCCCAAGGGTAAATCTACCATTATCACTTTTTTGGCGATGACTGGCAGTGTTTCCCCCACACTGAGGCGAGAGCGGACCTCCTCGCTCATCATTTCCGGGTCGCTGGGATGACTATTGAAGGGGTCATCCGCCACCACTTCGATTTCTGGGAGCAGGTCCGCCAAGGCTCTAATGGTGGTGGATTTGCCAGTGCCTCGATCGCCCATCACCATCACCCCGCCAATTTTGGGGTCGATCGCATTCAGCAGGAGCGCCAGCTTCATCTCCTCCTGACCCACAATAGCAGTGAAGGGAAACACAGCACGGCGGACGGTAGCGTTTACAGGCAAACTGGCTGGGGCAGCTAAACTCACGACTTTTCCTAAAATTCACAATAAGACTGACTCCTATTGTCCCACGC
Source organism: Oscillatoriaceae cyanobacterium M33_DOE_052 (assembly GCA_015296065.1). Taxonomy (GTDB): domain Bacteria; phylum Cyanobacteriota; class Cyanobacteriia; order Cyanobacteriales; family Laspinemataceae; genus Koinonema. The sequence continues at coordinate 81,946 of DVDU01000211.1, forward strand.
TCGGTGGCACTAGGAGCGATGATCGGGGAAAGAAACCTGGTAACTGTAGGGGTAATTTCGGGGCAATCCCCCTGTGGTTGCCCCCTCGGTCTCTAGTCCAGAAGGTTTCTGGGGCATTGGATTTGGGTGAGCTTTGAATTCACCCATCAAGCGGAGACGATATAAGGAAAGTCGATCGCCTCCAGTTTCCCCGCATTCACCAAGGCTTGATAGACCATTACCGCCACTTCGGCGCGGGTAGCAGCGCGGGTGGGTTCCAGACGGTTGATGGTAGGATAGTTGACAATCAGACGATTTTGAGTTGCCGTGGCTACGGCATTTTTCCCATAGTCGGGGATAGATTTATTATCAACGTATTTACTGATTAAATTGAGACTACCGCCAGATAAACCCAAACCGCTGACCAGAGAGAGAATCACTTGCAACCGCTGCAAGTTTTCATTAGGGCGGAAAGTGTTATCGGGAAAACCAGAGAGAATGAGCGCTTGATAGGCTTGTTGAATCGCACTATAACCCCAGAAGTTGGGGGAAAGGTCTTGAAAAGTCGCAGCAGGACGTTTGGCAGTGAGATTAAATGCTTTAACAATTAAAGCTGCATAGGCGGCGCGAGTCATAGTGGCGTCAGGTTTAAAAGTACCATCTTGGAAACCGCCGATAATTCCTTGGTTGTAGAGGCGGGTAATGAATGATTCTGCCCAATGCCCTTTAATATCGAGTAATTGCCCCAATGCGGGGAGGACAGCGCCAGTTTTGATGATATAGGGGGAGTCTATGGGGCTAAGTTTGTTGCGAGCGACTAAGGCTTGGTAGATGAAGGCGGAGGCTTCGGCGCGGGTGATGTCGCGCTGGGGTTCAATTTGGTTGGTTCGGGGATAGTTGATGAGAATTTGGTTTTGGATAGCGGCGGCGATTTCATCAGTGGCGTAGCTGGGGATTTGGGCTCGATCGGCAAAAAATCCCAAATCGCTGAGGGTGCCCCCAGTGAGCCGCAAACCGCTAGCCAAAGAGACCAGCGCCTGCACCCGCGTCAAATTTTGATTGGGGCGGAAAGTATTATCAGGAAAACCGGTAATAAATCCCATCCGATATGCTTTAATAATCGCATCTTTGCCCCAAAAATTATCCGGCACATCGCTAAAATTAATGGCGGTGCGGGTTAAATTTTCATTAAAGGCTTTAGCAATAATTGCCGCGTATTGCACCCTGGTCAGAGGATTATCTGGTTTAAAAGTTTTATCAGGAAAACCGCTAATTAAAGCCTGATTCACCAAACCAGCAATAAAATCAGCCGCCCAATGTCCGGGAATATCCGTTAAATCCGCTGTGCCGATTGTGGATTTGGTGGGAGATATTTTCGCCTCGGTCAAATCCGTAACTTTAAACTCTACGGCGCCTTGAACTCGCGACTGATTAAGCTGATTTTCCACAGTCACGACGGTGGCGGTGGCGGTGTTCTGTAAATCGTATTGGCTATTATTGCGGAAAATATTGCCACCCGCTTCGGCGCTATTGCCTAATTCAGGTATGGCATTTTCCGTGACATTCAGGCCAATTTGGCTATTATTTTCTATCCAGTTATTTCTGAAGACGGGGCGGGCAAAGCCTGCCAGCATAATCCCGGTGCGGTTTTGGGTAAATCGGTTATCCGTTATCAAAGGAGCGGCTTCGCCAGCGATATTGATACCAGTATTGCTTCTTTGGCATAAATTGCGCCGGATTTCGCCTTTGGCATTACCACTATAAACAATGGCGTTGCCAGAGATGTCGGTAAAAGTATTATCGCTGATGATGGGTTTGGCACTGCCGCTCACCACCACGCCACCGAGGCTGTTGGCAAAAGTATTATTAGCTAGGGTGGGGCTGGCGCCACTTTGGGGCGACACGATGACGGCGACACCAGTCCGAGTGGTGACGGTGACGCCGCGCAATTCGGCTTTATCCTCCAGGAGAAGCGCCACGTTTTGCGTTCCCAAGCCGGAGAGGGTCAACATGCCGCCGCCGGAAATTAAAATCCCGTAACCTTTGCTGGCTTCTAAACCGAGGAGTTTCACCCCCGAGGGCACTACTAGGGGGAAGATTTCGCCACTAGCATCGCTGTAGGTGCCCGGTGCTAGTTGAATAGAGGTGGGTGGGGGGGTTTTCAGCGCTCGGTTGATCGTTTTCAGAGGCGCTGCGGCAGTGCCCGGATTGGCGTCGTTGCCGGTTATGGGATTGACGTAAATCATAGTTATTCCCGGTGAAAGCGGCGGTGAATCAGGCACCTGTGGCCCCGGAGGGGCGCCAACGTAACTTTGGCCCCGGAGGGGCGCTAACACAACGTACCACGGGCGCTTGGAATTGGGGGAAATATTCGGGGCTTGGTAGTGATAATATACTGACACCGCCACAAATCAAGCGGAGACGATCGAACTTCAAAACAGCACTATGGCAACAGGCGGCACGATCGAAGTAGAGCGGTTGAGCAAAAACTACGGTTCCACGCCAGCGATCGCAGATGTCAGCTTCAGCGTGGAAGCTGGGGAAATCATGGGATTTCTCGGTCCTAATGGTGCAGGCAAGACCACAACCATGCGAATCTTAACTGGGTACTTACCAGCTACCAGCGGCAAAGCCACAGTAGCGGGGTATGAAGTGCATGCAGATTCGATGGCGGTAAGGCAGCGCATCGGTTATTTACCAGAGACGCCACCCCTGTATCCAGATATGACCGTAGAGGGATATTTGGATTTCGTGGCGCGGTTGAAGCTGGTAAGCCCGGGCGATCGACCCCGCCAAATCCGCGAAGCAATGGAGCGATGCCATATTTTGGATAAAAGCAAAGTATTGATTAGAAAGTTATCCAAAGGCTACCGCCAGCGGGTGGGTATCGCCCAGGCGATCGTCCATAACCCCAGCGTCATCATCCTAGACGAACCCACCAGCGGACTCGACCCCCGACAAATCATCGAAGTCCGCAACCTAATCAAAAGCCTCGCTGGAGAACGCACCATCATCATCTCCACCCACATCCTGCCCGAAGTCACCATGACTTGTAACAAAGTGGCGATTATCGATCGGGGTAAACTGGTGGCGGCTGACGCTCTGGGACACCTGATGAGTCAGTCCGCCGAGGCAGGTTATGAGCTAGACATAGAGGCACCAGAAAACTCCGACTTGCCCCGCATCACAGAAATCATCCGTAACATCCCCGGAGTCAGCACCGTAGAATTAGTTACACCCGATGGGTTCGGCAGCATCAACCCTCTCCCCCATCACCACCTATTCCGGGTGAGCTGCACCCCCGATACTGAACCCACATCAGAAATTGTCGCCGCTCTAGCATCCAATGGCGTGCATCTGTCAGAAATGCGCCGCACTAGAGCCAGTTTAGAAGATATATTTTTAAATCTCACCAACCACACAGAAACTGCACCCGATGTAACTGATGTTGCCCCTGCTGAAAGCGCAGTTGCGCTCGATCCACCAGTTACCACCCCATCAGAGGCACCCGATCGCACCACCACCGAGGCAGATCAATCCCCTGATGCTTCTGCTGTAGAGGTTTCTAGCCAGGAACCCCTACCAGCCGATCCACCAGTTACCACCCCATCAGAGGCAGCCGATCGCACCACCACCGAGGCAGATTCCTCCCCAACTCCAACTCGCCGCCGGTGGTGGTGGTTTTGGCCACGGCGAGATGGGGAGACTGCGAGAGGGGGAGACGAGGAGACGGGGAGACGGGGAGACGAGGAGACGGGGAGACGGGGAGACGAGGAGATGGTCCCCCAGTCCCCCAATCCCCCAGTCCCCCAGTCCCCCAGTCCCCCCGTGCCAGCAGAACCAGGAGAAGGAGATAAATAGATGCGGGTGATTATCGGAAATCTCGGGGCGATTTACCGCCGGGAGCTGCAAGGTTATTTTGTCTCCCCTTTTGCTTATATGGTGGCCACCATTTTCTGGCTCCTGTCGGGATTGTTTTTTGTTTTAATTTTACAAGGAACCATAGAACAATCCCAAGCCTGGGATATGCAGGCAGCAGAAATGGCGCAAATGGGACTGCAAGCACCCCCGGTAGATGCTGCCTATGAATTTCTCAAAAACTTTTTAGGTGGGATGGGTTATTTATCCTTATTCATCCTACCTATTTTGTCGATGGGGCTTTATGCAGAGGAGCTAAAGCGGGGTACATTAGAATTGCTGGCAACTTCACCAATCACTAATTGGGCAGTAGCGGTGGGGAAATTGCTGGGAGTGGTGACGTTTTTTACCGCGATGGTGATGCCGTTGCTGGGTTGCGAGGCGATCGTCTTTGCCTCTGTAAAACCGCCCATCCCACCGAGCGTCCCTCTCCTCGGACACGCCGGATTGATTTTGCTCGCCGCTAGCGTCCTCTCCGTGGGGATGTTCATTTCCTCCCTCACCGAAAGCACCATTTTGGCAGCCATCCTCACCTTTGCCTTGATTATATTCCTGTCAGTTATAGAAATTCTCGGCAATTGGCTGGCGCAGCAACTCGGCACCCAGTGGCAATTGGTGGGAGAAGCTGTAGGGAATTTATCCCTACTCAAACACTACTATAACCTGGTCACAGGGATATTTGACAGCAGTAGTATCGTGATATTTGCCAGCTATATTATATTTGGCGTATTTCTCACCGCCGCATCTATCGAACTCGTGCGTTTTGGCAGGTCTTAAATAAAGCCCTACTACGAACCTCTAAGAGGGCTGAAGCCCTACTACGAACCTAATGAGAAAGTTTTTACTCAAATACGGCTGGTTATTAGCAATGATGCTAGTGGCAATGGGGCTATCGGCTGGGTTTGTTTCCCAGCTATGGGTGCCAGTGCCTGTGGGCATGATTGCCGCAGGAGTTTTGACTTTTAGTTTGTGGCTGATATTTCAAGAAGCGGTAGGAGGAGGATTTGGCGGCGAGCGCTTGACAGAGGCTAGCACTAATATTGTGATTTCTGCTGTATCGTTTTTGGTGATTTTGGGGCTGACTAACTTTATTGCCTTGCGCTACGTCGTCCGGTTAGACTTGACAGAAAACGATCGCTTTACCCTAGCGCCGGAAACCGAGCAGCTCATGCAGAGCTTGAACCAACCGGTAAAGCTGTGGATTTTTGACGATCGCCCACCCATTCCCGCCGATTTAGAATTACTCAATAATTATCGCCGCCTCTCCCCCGATAATTTCAACTTTGAATATGCCAATCCCTATGAACAAGACTCCCTAGCACTGAAGTTTCAGGTTAAAGACACCGGCGAGGCTTATCTCACATCTAACGATGCCTCACATAGCTCCTTTGTCCAAAGCATCAAAAACCGCCCCCTGTCTGAAAGCCGACTCACCAACGCGATCGCCGAGTTCTTGGCCGATCGTACCTTCCAAGTGAGCTTTCTCACTGGTCACGGCGAAAGACCTCTACAACCTGGGCGAGGCGCCATCTCTCGCGCCATATCCACCCTAGAAGAGAAAAACTTTACCACCGCCCCCCTCACCCTCATGGCAGCTTCCGGGGCCGATGTTCCCCCAACCGCCAACCCCCAAGCTGGTGATCCTGTTACCGAGCCCTCCCCCACACCAGAGGCTCCCCCAACCGCCAACCCCCAAGTTGGTGATCCTGTTACCGAGCCCTCCCCCACACCAGAGGCTCCCCCAACCGCCAACCCCCAAGCTGGAGATCCTGTTACCGAGCCCTCCCCCACACCTACCCTAGCGATCGCAGAAGATACTGCCGTAGTTGCCATTATCGGACCGAGACGCCCCCTCTCAGAAACCACTATTTCTGCTCTCAAAAGCTATCTTGACCGAGGAGGCAGCCTGTTTGTCGCATTGGACTACGGTATGGAAACTGGTTTAGACAGCCTCCTCGCTGAATGGGGCATCACCCTAGACAAGCGTCTCGCCATTGATGAGTCTGGTACTGGTAGTTTCCTCGGTTTAGGCCCCGCCACCCCAGTCATCACCAAATACGGAGACCATCCGATCGTCCGCGACTTTACCGAGAGCTTCTCCTTTTACCGCTTTTCCCGTCCAGTGATTATTGAGGAAAAAACCGGCATTACCGCCACTCCTCTCCTCATCACCAACGAACCGAGCTGGGGAGAAAGCGAACCCCAAACACAAAACCTCAAATTTGATGAAGGTAAAGACCTCCCCGGTCCCCTCACCTTGGGTGTAGCGCTAGTCCGTACCGGGGAGACGGGGAGAGGGGGAGACGGGGAGAGAGTCCAGAGGACCCCCAGTCCCCCAGTCACCCCGTCCCCCAGTCCCCCCGTCTCCCCATCTCCGAGTTCTTCCCCAGCTCGGATAGTAGTCATCGGCAATTCCGACTTTATGAGCGATGGCAGGTTTGAACTACAGTTGAATGGTGATGTCTTTCTCAACTCGATCGCCTGGTTAAGCAAGCAAAATGAAGACATCCTCTCCATCAGACCCAAAGAAACCACCAACCGCCGCATAGAAATGTCCCCCATCCAGTCAAGGTTAGTCAAACTCACCGCCTTGGCAGTTTTCCCCCTCCTGGGTTTACTCCTATCCGCCATATTTTGGGTACAAAAACGCAGTTCGTAGTTGGGCTTTCGCCCTCTTTCTCACTCATCAGTATGGCTAAAGCCCAACTACCAGAAGTGTTGAATGTCAATAAAAAAGTGGTAAAAATAGCCACAATTATGTTATAATGAGAGCCGCAGATAAAAAAAAAGGAGTTTAAGCATGACTAAATATTCATTCTCCATGATTCTCAAATACATCTTGAGGGAC
>DVDU01000058.1 GCA_015296065.1 Oscillatoriaceae cyanobacterium M33_DOE_052
AGTCCCTCAAGATGTATTTGAGAATCATGGAGAATGAATATTTAGTCATGCTTAAACTCCTTTTTTTTTATCTGCGGCTCTCATTATAACATAATTGTGGCTATTTTTACCACTTTTTTATTGACATTCAACACTTCTGAATCTGGATTTATTCTGGATTCTTCACCAGGTTTTACTTGCTCTTGAGCGGTGGCTGGAAATCTGAGGAATATATTGATCACATGAATTCCTATACCTACAGCCCAAACTAGGGCAATAATTGGTGTAAATTTTTTGTGGTTGTGCATATCTTTCTTATTTCCCCCTTTTTTCCTCAATTATCCCCATAAAAAGGTGCTCCGTCGCGGAACTGACCCAACATCCGTTGACCATCTCTTGTAGTCAAAACACCAAAGCCGTGGGGGACGCCGCCGCGTAGTTCTCCCTCGTACCTACTGCCATTGGGATAAGTGCAGACAGCATTCGCATCCAGGTCTTGGTTGTAAAATTCTCCTTCACAGCGGGTGCCATCGGGGCGGGTGAAGATTCCAGATCCAAAAGGTTTACCGGCAAAAAATTCCCCTGTATATTTATCGCCATTAGAAAATGTAAATTCCCCCCGTCCAGCAGGCTGGCTGCTGATTTTGCCGGAGCCCACTTCTTCGACGATTTCAAAGTCTCCTGCGTAGGCATCGCCATTAGTAAAGAATACAATTCCCCGGCGCATTACGCCATTCTGAAACAGTCCCACGTAGCGGGCATCGTTGGCAAATATGAAGTTTCCTTGCCCATTGGGTCTGCCTTGGCGGAATTGGCCTTCGTATCTATCACCATTGGCATATACATAAATGCCATTGCCATCGGGAAGGCTATTCACTATCTGCCCCACATAGTTATCCCCATTTTCATAGTTGCACTTAGCTGTGCCCGTAGTAACTCTTGGTTCACAACTGGTGAGTTCTGGCTCTTGACCTTGGGATGGTAGAGGATGGAGCTGATAGCTGGCTATTTCCAACAGAGAGGCAGTCAGAATGATTGTCCCTAATTTTTTAATCAACTCACACATGGCTGATGCTCTGAGGTTGACAAATGTTATTGACCCTCACCCTCAAATGGCTGACCTTCTCGGAATAAGCCGGGAAAGCGCTTGCCGTCGGGGGTGATGATGGTGCCTTTACCGTGGGGAATTCCGCCACGTAGTTCGCCTTGATAGCGAGTCCGATCGGGATAGGTGCAAATGCCTTGACCGAGGAGGTTGTTATTGTAAAAGTCACCTTCGCAGCGGATGCCATCGGCGCGGGTAAACTGCCCTTTGCCCCGAACTTCTCCGAGCAGGTATTGGCCCGAGAAGCTATCGCCATTGGCGAATAGGAACCGCCCTTGACCGTTGGGTAAGCCGTTGCTAAACTGGCCGACGAAGCGATCGCCATTGGCATAGATTACCGTGCCGCTGACGATTTGGCCATTGCGAAACTGTCCCTCGAAGCGGTCATTACTGGCGGCGACGAACTGACCTTGACCATTAGGACGGCCATTGCGAAATTCACCGTTGTAAAAAGCACCGGTGCTATCCACATAAACCCCCCTACCGTTGGGGATACCATCAACGAGAGTGCCTGTGTAGTAAGCGCCATCGCCATAAACGCACCTGGTCTGACCATTGGGGATATTGGGTTGGCAGGTGCGAGAGGCTCGATTATCTTGTGCTGACGCCAACCCTGCACTCAAATAGCCTGCCATCCCCAGGCAAGATAAGGCGAATATAGTTACCCCTAGTTTCTGCATTGACTTAGGCATAGCTCAAATGTCTCCCATCGGCTGAATTGATCATAAGCAAGCTATCCTGACAAAAATCATCTATCCCCGCCGAGCCGTGGTTTAGGGTAGTTTTACCAGGAGGTTTTGGTTGGGGCAGAGGAGGACATGGAACCCCCCATGTGTTCCCCTGCCAGGAAGCGATATTCCGGCTGGGCTGGTGGCAGTTTATAGCCCGGACATTTCTCCCACTTCTTTATTGACTTCAACCCCATTTTCTTCTAGCACGACGATCGGCTCGCTGCCTTTAAGCTGTTCTACCCGCTTGACGAGGACTTTACCGTTGCCTATTCTCTGCCCTACTTTAACATAGCGAGTGGTGGGCTCGTTCGGTGCCTTTACGATAATTAAAATTTCCCCATTCACTTGGACGACGCCAGTAACTTCCACGGCTTTGGCGATGTCCGTTGAAGGTGGCGGTGGCGGTGGTGGTGGTGTCGGTTTTGGGGGAGTAGTTCCTGGGGGAGTAGTTCCCCTGGGTGGGGATCCTGGTTGCTGGCGTTCGGGTACTTTTGGGCCAATGGGAGTGGGCAATTCCGGCAAAGATGGTACTTGCCGAGAGTCTTGCTTGGGAATGGCAGCGGTGGGAATAGACCCACCACCAATCGGCGGTCCAAAGTCAGGCGGCAATTGAGGCACTTGCGCTACTTTTTGCGGTTCCTGTGGCGGCGGAGGTGGGATGGTTTGTGGCCTGGTGGCACGAGCCGGAATTGCCAAAGGGTTGTTCCGTCTATCTACATAGGGGGTAATATTTGGCAAGCCAGAAAAAGGACTGATTTGCCGGTTTTCCAGTTTGGGGATGGGAGGGGCGGCAAGCTGGACGTTGCTTTCGATTTTGGCGAGATCTGGCCCTATAGTAGCAGGCAATTTGGGCAGAGCGGGTACTGGTCTGGCTGTGACTGCTGGAAGTTTACTCCCTTTCTGTCCAGGCTGGGCGCTGCCCACAGGGCCTATACCATCAGGTAATGGGGGCAGAGCGGGCACTGTGGCCACTGTGACTTCCGGGAGTTGACTGGTTTTCACCTCCCCCGGTTTCTGCTGTGGTGGCAGTGGCAAAATCCCAAAGGGGTTACTTGTCCCCGGCTTAATTTGCGCCAATACATCGTCTTCGTTGCTTGGCTCGAGCAAGTTGCTCACAGCGGTGGGGTCTTTTGCTGGTGCTTTGGTGGTGAACGGAGCGGCAGCGGGCGGTTTCGCCCCCGCTCCATTAGGGGTGGGGGTGGGGGTGGGACTGCCGGGGGCTGGGGCGGCTGCTGGGGTGTCTGTGGGTGAGGGAGAGCTGGTGGCTTGCTCCTCTGAAGACTCACCACCGCAGGCACTCAGGAGCAGCAACATCCCGAGAGATACGGTTAACGAGCGTAAGCGCATGGTAGGCTCCTAACAGCTTGATTCCAAGATAGCCTCTTGGGGGGTGGGATTCACCCCTTTTGGGTTTCTTGATGGGATGATTGTAAGGTAAGAGGACGGTATTCTGCACCCTTTGCCATGATAGCTTTAGGGGGGTTCTACCGTCCAAAGGTCGTGGCAGGGAAAGGTTGTTGATTGTTTTAATGTGAGGGGGAAGGGAGGGGGCAAGCTGGGATGCTATGATTGCAGTGAAATCATAGCAGAAATGGTGACAAACTCATGACACAAGCACCTGTTGCTCCGGTGGTGCTAGTCATTTTAGACGGTTGGGGCTACCGAGAATCAACCGACGGAAATGCGATCGCGGCGGCGAAAACACCGGTTATGGACAGTCTGTGGGCTGCCTATCCCCGGACTCTCATCCACACCTCCGGGAAGGCAGTGGGTCTGCCTGCTGGTCAGATGGGCAATTCGGAAGTGGGCCATTTAAATATTGGCGCGGGACGGGTAGTTAAGCAAGAATTACTACGCATCACTGAGGCGGTGGAGGATGGCTCTTTGCAGAGCAACCCGGTTCTGGTCAAGATTTGCCAAGAGGTGAAATCGCGCAATAGCAAGCTGCATTTGGTAGGTTTGTGTTCTGATGGGGGGGTTCATTCCCATCTCAGTCATTTGATTGGGTTGCTGGAATTAGGCAAAGCCCAAGGCATTACTGATCTTTGCATCCACGCGATTACTGATGGACGGGATACTTATCCCACTGATGGGGTGGCGGCTTTGACGAAAATCGAAGAGGCGATCGCCAGTATCGGTGTGGGACGCATTGCTACTGTCAGCGGTCGCTACTATGCGATGGATAGAGACCACCGTTGGGACCGGGTGCAGTTAGCTTACGATGTGATGACTACTGACGGGCCGGGAGACGGTAGGTCAGCGGTGGAAGTGGTCCAAGCCTCCTACGCCAATGACTTAACTGATGAGTTTGTCCTGCCAATTCGCATCGCTCCGGGAGCTGTCGCCCCGGGAGATGGGGTGATTTTCTTCAATTTCCGGCCCGATCGTGCCCGACAGCTCAGTTACGCTTTTGTTTCCCCCAATTTCACCGGTTTTGAACGGGAGATAATTCAACCCCTCTCCTTTGCCACTTTCACTCAGTATGACTCAGAATTGCCGGTGGCGGTGGCCTTTGAACCGCAAAACCTCAGCAATATTCTCGGGGAAGTGGTGGCGAAGCAAGGTTTGCGTCAGTTACGGACGGCGGAAACGGAAAAGTACGCTCACGTGACTTATTTCTTTAATGGGGGTTTGGAAGAACCTTTACCTGGAGAAGACCGGGAGTTAATCCCTTCCCCAATGGTCGCCACTTATGACAGGCAACCAGAAATGTCTGCTCAGGCGGTGACGGATGTGGCCATATCCTCCATCCAAAAGGGCATTTATTCCCTCATTGTGATGAACTACGCCAACCCGGATATGGTGGGTCACACTGGCAATATGGATGCGGCGGTGAAAGCCGTTGAAACTGTCGATCGCTGTCTCGGCCAACTCCTAGAAGCCATTAGCAAAGCTGGTGGTACTACGATTATCATCGCTGACCACGGCAATGCGGAAATGATGTGGGACGAGCAAGGCAACTCCTGGACCGCTCACACCACTAACCCCGTACCTTTCATCTTGGTGGAAGGGGAACGGCGGAAAATTCCTGGTTACGGTACGGATGTGCCTCTGCGTTCTGATGGTTGTTTGGCAGATATCGCCCCCACGATTCTGGAAATTTTGCAAATCCCCCAACCACTGGAAATGACCGGCAAATCGATGATTTTGCCCTCCCAGTTGGAAATGCAAAAAAACCGCACCCCCGTGGCGCTCAGTTTGTAGCTATCATTTTCTTGTTTCAGCCGTTAAACTATTTTTGCTCTTTACCAATCCCTAACTTTTTTCTAACCATGACTGTTGTAAATATTCTGCAAGGCATCTGGGCTTTATCTGCCTTTGGGTTGATTGTTTTAGTTCTCCTACACAGTCCCAAAGGCGACGGTATCGGGGGTATTGGCGGTCAAGCGCAGCTTTTCACTAGCGCCAAAAGTGCCGAAACCTCCCTTAACCGGATTACTTGGGGTTTGACGATCGTCTTTATGGGTTTAACGGTGATTTTGAGTGCCGGTTGGTTGGCTAAATAGCCGGTGTCCAGCGCTGATGGATGAGAAACCGGGTTTCTGCGACAATCTTGGTATTGGCACCGAGATTTGGTGAAGAAACCCGGTTTCTGGAGATTGAATTAAAGCCCAGCCATGAATTACCATAAGAGAATACTGGCAATAATTCTGGCGATATGCACTTATTTGCTGGTGATTTTTATTCCCTTCCACCGGGTTGCGGCTCACTGGCAGCTTCACTCTCCGACAAAACCACTATTTCAAGTTTCTGTAGGGTGGGCAGTGCCCACTACTACTACTCGTTATGAAGAGAATTATCGGTCAGGCACTGCCCACCCTACTATCTGGCTATTTCAAGTTTCTGCCAATCAAGATAATTCACTATTTCCTGCAGCCAAACCCCACCCCTTACCACCGACTTTAGCACGCTGGTTCGACTCCAGGGGCGATTATTTTGAGGCAGTGACGCCGCTGGATGTGGGTTATTTGGTTTGGTCTCGTTTTCCGATTCAGGTTTATGTACAGCAACCAAAACCTGATGATGATTTATCGTCTTTTGAAAATCAAACCCTGGTGGCTTGGGCAATGGTGGTGAAAGAGGTGGTTGATGATTGGAACGCCTATTTGCCACTAGAGTTGGTGGCGACGCCGGAAATGGCTGATATTATGATTTGGCGCCGTCGTCCTCCTTTACGTCTATCGGCAACTGGGGAGATTTTGCGGGCACGATCGGCGGAAACTCGTTATGAGTTGATATTGAGTCAGGATACACCACCAATATTATCCCACAAGTGCAATATATTTATTAATCCCACTCAAAAAGGAAAATATCTGGAAGCCGCCGCACGTCACGAACTTGGTCATGCTTTGGGTATTTGGGGTCATAGTCCTTGGCCAGAGGATACCATGTATTTTGCCCAAGTGGCTTCGCCGCCACCGATTTCGCCCCGAGATGTGAATACGCTCAAGCGGGTTTACGAGCAGCCAACTCGCTTGGGTTGGCCGTTGGAGGGGGAGGGATAGAAATTCGGTTTCGCAGAGAGTTTTTGTTTGCAACCCAGGTTCTACGGGGTTTCTGGGAAATATGAGCGGAGATGACAACTGGGGAAGCGAAATTATGATGTAAGCAATGTTTGTGGAATGATTGATTTTTATGCTTCCCAAGGTCGAAGCTGTATCGAGGAAAAATGTTCCCGGCAAAGGGGGTGAATTTGGTGCGGCTGCTGGCGCGGTGTTGGGGTTGGCGTTACCGGCGATCGCCCAACTGCTCCTCCAAAGTTTGATGTTTCTGGCCGATCGGGTCATGTTGGGCCACTACGCCACTGATGCTCTGGCCTCGATGCGCATTGCTAGTCCTCTGCATTGGTGTATTTATACCACGATATCGGCTTTTTCTGTGGGTACTGTGGCGCTAGTGGGACGGGCGATCGGTTCTGGAAATCCCCAACTGACAGCAGCGGCGGCAAGAGGTAGTCTCGGTTTGGCTTTAGTTGTGGGAGGAATTGTTAGTTGGTTTTTGCACTGGCAACTTATCCCCTTTCTGAGTTTATCCTCTTTTGGCAGTGGCGAGGTGGTAGCTGCTGCTGGGGCTTATTTGGCGATTATCTTTTCGGCTCTACCGTTACAGCTACTGGGGATAGTCTCTGGTGCTATCCTCCAAGTCTCTGGTGATACGAAAACTCCTTTCGTAGTTGCGATTGTGGCCAATAGCGTTAATATTTTCCTGAATTATTGTCTAATTTTCGGTCATTTTGGCGCTCCGGCATTGGGGATGCAGGGGGCAGCGATCGGCTCCGTGGGAGCAATAGCTATTAACGCCATTATCCTATTGCTAATTCTCTGGCGAGGGACACCAGTCCTCTCCCTCGGCGGTTGGGGTGGTGAATTATCAGCTCTGGGACGGATTTTGCGCGTTGCTACACCCACATTCAGCGAGCGCCTATTTCGCAGTGTCGGTTATCTCAGTTTTACGGGTATTATCGCGACTCTCGGCAATGTGGCAATGGCCTCTTATGAAGTGACGTTAGGAATTGAGGGCATTTGCTATGAAATTGCCGAAGGATTTGGTATTGCTACGGCGGCGATCGTCTCGCGGCACCTAGGCGCCAAACACCCCACCACCGCCGCCAAAAGCGTCACCATCGCTGTGGCTTTAGCTGTGGCCACTTTAGGAATTGGCAGTTTAATGTTTTTCATCTTCCCTGAATTTTTGCTCAGCATCTTTTCGGCTGATAAAAAGATTATCGCCGCCGCTGTACCTTGTTTGTATATTGCTGCCATCGCTCAGCCATTTATGGCTGCCAGCATTGTCTTAGAACAAGCCTTGCGCGGCGCTGGAGATACTCGCACCGCTTTTTACATATCCCTGGCTGGTTGGTTTATCGTCCGCATCATCGCCACCTATGTTTTGGCTATAGTCTGGGATTTAGGACTAATCGGAGTTTGGCTCGGTTCTACTTGCGATTGGATATTTCGCGCCACGATTTTGCTGTTTGTCTTTTGGCGCGGTCAGTGGCAAAATGTATCGATTTAATTTCGCCAATTATTTAATTTAAAAATTGCCTATATCAATCAAATTAATTTCAAATTACTTGACAATTATGATCCAGTCATTTATAATGTGCGAGCTTCCCCAAAAATATTTTCACCAATGATAGGGAGAATTTGTGTGAATCTCAAATCAGTGAAAATCAGCCTAATTGGGTTGATCTGTTTCCTCTTAGTATTATCTATCAGTGCCACCGCCCAAGGGCAAGGCATAGATTGCCGCAGCGCCTCCCATTGGGTGACAGCTTATAATGGCAAGCAGGTGAATCACGCCCACATTTTTTGTGGCGAAATCAATCAACAAGGGCGTCTGGTGGGATTTCATGCCCGCCCCAGAGGGCAAAATCCCTCCACAGTGCGACAATTTACCATTACCCAAGCAGCCAACGCCCAGGGAATTTACGGTGGGGAATGGACTTATGCTGGTTCTCCCCAAGCCACGAAATTTTCGACCATGTTTCCCGATCGCTGCACCCGCGAACAAATCCTCAACTCCATTGCCCACGCTGAAGCTAATCGGGTACAATGTCCTGCTGGGGCACCCAGTTGGGCATGGTGTGGCTTAAACCGTCCCGCTAATAACAACCAGCCAAATCGGTTTTGTCCCGCCAACAATGGCACCACTTACACGATCGCTGGCGCCACCAATCGAGACAATAAAATTAACACAGCATTTCCGTTAAGACGATAATCATTATGCCAGCAGAATCTTGGAATTGGTCTGATTGGACTGCCCAAAGTAGCGCCCATCAGTGCCTGTTAGAATTTCTCACTCTCGATATCCAAAATAGCCCCGAATGGGTGCAGCACCTGCTCACCCAAATAGCCGCATTAGAAACCGGAGAAATTACCACCTGGACCCGCTCTGGCAATGCTTATCATTTGACTTTCTCTCCCCAGAATGTCACGATAGAAAATATGGCCGGAGCCACCGAACCCATAGAAACGATTTCTTTACAGGAATTCAAAGCGGCGGTTTTAGCTTGGCAACATCAAATCGAAACGAACCCTTTTTGACCTAGTAGGGGTGAAGCCATGCTGCATTCTCCCAGACTACCTCCTCGCCGAGGTTCCTGTGTCGCTTGACTGGGAAACACCATCCCTGATTCTACAGAAAACCTTTGTATTTGCCAGGGAGGGAAATTATTTGCGGAATGCTTCACCCGGATAGATGGGATGCTTCCCACCAGTGATTTGGCTGGAGATAATGCTATGTGGCAATACCGTCTATTTTGCATTTCCTTTCCAGGCTCCCAGTCTCTCTATTCTCCTTGAATCTTCTCTTGATGATATTCTTTGCAAACGCTCAAGATGCTTTGGTCATTATCGCTGACTTCCGGGAGTTGATAAAATCCTTCCAGGTTGAGTTTGGCGGTTTCCGGTCCATCTGCCGATGATGCCACAGCCTCTGTCTCAAATCTCAGAGAGTAGGCATAGGGACGATCGGGTTCTTGGGGCTCGACTACGTTTAGGGCAAGGCGATCGGCTTCCACCCGGCCATAAAAACAGGCAAATTCAGAATAAGGCTGGTAAAAAGCCCCCACAGTTTTATCTTGATCCAACTCAAATACCATATAAGAGTTGCCAATTTCTGCCGGTTGGGGAGCCGTCCCGTAGAGGTAAATACCATCAGGGAACCGCTGGTTCGCTTCTTGAATTGGTCTTTCTCCCTGCCAAAACCCAGCCACGGTGGGAGGAATTCGCACGGCGAGAGCTGGTGGCGGTTGTAGGTGCCCACCACCACCGATAATTATTTGCACTGCGGACATGGCGGCGACTAAAAGGCATCCCGGGACAGCGAGAACTTTAGCCAAAGCCTGCTTTCTTCCCACAGTTAACGGTTGAGCGTCAGAGTTTGAAGGCAATAATTTACGTAGCACCCTAGTATTCCCCCTATTATTTAATATTCACAAGTAGAATTTAAGACCACTAACATTTAAGGAAATAACCTTGGATTAACTCCACAGCCAGTATCGCGAATTGCCGAAAGCCTTCACATTTTTTTACAAATATTTTCCGGCGAGGGGTCTGATACCTCAGTCAAGTCCGGTAGCGTCGTTGGTGAATATTTGCCAGAAATAGCACCCGGAGGAGATGGGGAGATGGTGCATCAGGTCAACAGGTTAACTAACCCCCATTCGGGGGTTTGATTTATGTAGCCACGGACTTCAGTCCGTGGCGTCTGAGGTGGCGTCATTGGCTAAGGCTTTAGTCCCTAGCTCAGATCAAGTCCGATCGCTCTGATTGCCCATCGCCACCGCCGTCGCCACGGACTGAAGTCCGTGGCTATATGAAACAAACCCCCTAACGGGGGTTATTTTATATCCGGGCGGACGGATTTTTCACCCCTAAGACAACTATTCACAAACGATACCCTCGTACTTGATATCAGTCTAGAAAAATGGCTGGGGAATTTCCCCGATCAAGGAGAAAAACAGGGAAACAAAGAACCCAGATTTCTGGGGGAAAACAAAGCAAAAAGCCGGTTTTTGGAGAAAAACCGGCTTTTTATCCCCTTTAAGGAAAAGGATTATGGGCGGACTAGCCCACTGCGACTGCAGAACTAGAAGACTTATCCCATCTGGGCGCATACCATGATAATTTAGCGCTCCCACAAATAAATTGTAGGGATGAATGAAAGGAAATCCCCTAATTCCATAAGCATTTTTTCTGATATGTTTGATATTTAAATTTAAATGGTAGAACGGGGTTTGAATCCAGAAAAAACCCGGTTTCTGGGGAGAAACCGGGTTTTCAATTAGGGTTCTAAAGGGTTAGTTAGCTAGCGAGGTACTCGCGGACGTTAGCGCGTTGACGGCGCAGGTGGGCGAGGGCCTGATGTTCTAGCTGGCGGACTCGTTCCCGGCTGAGTTTCAGCCGTTCGCCGACTTTGGCGAGGGAGAGTTCGCGTCCGTCTTTGAGCCCGAAGCGGAGGATAATCACGTCTCGCTGTTGCGGCGTCAGTTCAGCCAAGAGGTTATCCAGGTCCTCCCGGAGCAGTTCTTGGGTGATGTAGTTTTCCGGGGAGGCGTCTCCATCTTCGAGGAGGTCTTGCAGCTCGGTGTCTTGGTTGTCTCCTACCCGCAGGTCCAGAGAGATGGGCTGGCGAGACAGGAGCAGGTATTCGCGAATTTGGCTGGGTTCGAGTTCCAGGGCCTCACCAATTTCCGCTGGTGTTGGGGTGCGTCCCAGGTTTTGGGCTAGTTCCCGCTGCACTTTTTTGATTTTGTTGAGTTTTTCGGTGATGTGGATGGGGAGGCGGATGGTGCGTGCTTGCTGCGCGATCGCCCGGGTAATCGCTTGGCGAATCCACCAGTAAGCATAGGTGGAAAACTTATAACCGCGCATGGGGTCGAATTTCTCCACCCCCCGTTCCAAACCGAGAGTGCCTTCTTGGATCAGGTCGAGGAATTCCAGGTTGCGCTTTTGGTATTTTTTGGCGATCGCCACCACCAAGCGCAAATTCGCCTCAATCATCTTTTGCTTTGCCCGCCGCCCCAGATGCAAAGCCTGCTGAAGTTCTTTGACGGTCAACTCAACGCTTTCGGCCCACTCATCATCAGTTGGCTCCCTATTCAATTCCACCGCCAGAGCTTCTTGAGCTTCTAGCAGCTTCATCATTTGCTGCACCTGCTTCCCATAAACAATCTCCTGCTCGTGGGTGAGCAAAGGTACGCGCCCGATTTCGTGCAAGTAGGTGCGAATGGTATCCGTCGGGTCGCCTTGTCGGATTCCTGTGGTAGCTTGCTTGGCAGTTTTTGGCTGATTTTTAGTCGTGGGCATGGGGTTTGCTGTACTCCAAACAAAATTAGATGCGTTCAAAGCAACCGCCCTACTTTGAGGAACATTCACTCTTTCTTAGCTAGGGGCATTGCCCTAGCTCGGCGGCTTTAGCGTTACTGCCCTGATTGATGTAAACGGAACTCCTGATGCAAGGAGTGGGGCTAACGCTTCTGTCCAGGGTGGCTCCAGCGGCAACAGATGAATTGTGACGGAATATCAATAAACGTAGTCATTATGAGTTTGCTTTCTTTCCGATCTTAAACGATGTTCTCTAAGTCCGTAAAGGGTGAGATTGTTGATTTTCCGGATCAATCGGGCTAAAATGTGCTTAAAATTGCCGTCACTCAATGCTGACGCCCCGGTTATGCCATAAGTGCCATAGTCAGGGAATGCTGACAAAGACACCAAAAAGGCCATAACATTTAATACAACCCCCTGGTTAGGGATTCCGGGCAATCCGGGAGCGATCGTCCCAGAAAGACCTATATATCCAATATGGCAGTTTCATCCCCGCCACGTCATCGGTGGGGATAGCCTGTTGTCCGCACTTTTTGGCGGCGATGATAGAGAGATATCCGCCCCTCACCCCAAAAGTCATTGGGCTTCAGAGCCAATCACTCTCGCACATCTATATTACAACCATACTACAGGATTGGCTTTTGGTAACAATCCTTAACCATTTTTTAAGGAAAGCCAGGGCAGGAGGGGGGAGGGGGAGACGGGGGGACGGGGAGGGGTGGGAGGAGGGGGAAGATGGGGAGGGGTGGGAGGAGAGGGAGGAAGATTGCTGACCACACTCCCCACCCTGACCACCCTGACCACCCTGACCACCCTGCTCCCCTGCTCCCCTGCTCCCCTGCTCCCCTGCTCCCCTGCTCCCCTGCTCCCCTGCCCCCAGTCCCCCCGTCTCCTGGTCCCCTGGTCCCCTGGTTATGGGGCAGGAGGCGGCTCTATCTCTAGAGTTTGAGTGAGTAAAATCGGAGCATTAGTGCCAATTTGGACAGAAATCGGTAAGCTGCCCGTTTGGTCCGGGACTTCCACATCAGTAAACACCACAGTGCTTAAATTAGTGGCTGGGTCAAAATAACTAGAAGTAAACTTGCCGCTAGCGGTACTGTCACCGATGATGAGCTGAAAATCAGCCGGTAACTTCCGCCCAACAGGCAAACCCGTCACCGTACCGCTCACAGTCCCATTTTGAGGAGCGTCAAACTGAAACTCCAGCTCAGATAACTGGGACTCCAAAATCATCGCCCCAGGGATAGCGCGGTCCACATCCACCTCAAAAGCACCGATATCGGGAGCATCGCCGGTGAACCCATCGGTAAACGGTTCTAGGACCTGTCCCGCGTCGATCGCTGGGGAAGTCCCGGCGAGGCGATAGTTATTGTTGGCGGCATTCACAAAATTGGGGTCAGTTTGCGAAATCTGCAAATTATCCTCAAATATGGTGTCACTACGGGGAGAGATGCCACCATAGAACCGGTCAAAAATATTATTTTTGAAAATCGTGCCTGCCAAGGTGCCCCCAGTAGGACGGAACCAGAAATGGTCATTAGTGGTGTTATTGAAAATGCGGGTCCTGATGTCCGGGTCATTAATGCCAGCATCCCGAGGGAGCATTTTAATACCACCATCAGTATTGTCCCAAATCACATTATGATGCACGTCGAAATTATAAGACCGGTCTAGATAAATGCCTGCCATGCCAAAATGGTTAAGGCTCTCATCTTGGGGAGAAAGCATATGGTGAATGGCATTATCAGCTACTTCTGTGCGATTTCCGTCGGTTTCAAAAGCAAAGATACCGCCGCCGTCAGAAATTTGCAAGCCGCCGTTATAGATTTCGTTATTTGAAATTTTTCCTCGATTAATTTGGAATAAATCTATGACTTTGGCCATCCCGTTGTTAAACAGGGTATTGTTAATCACTTCCGTATTTTGGCCGCTGGCACGAATCGGCGAATCGTTCAAACCACTATAGGCAGTATTGTGAATTACAGAGTTTTCGACTTTGCTGCCGCTGCCGATCACCCGGACACCAGAACCGCTACTGTAGGCGATGTAACTATCTTTGAGCAGATTATTGGTGCCATCGAGGAGGATGCTCGGAGTGCCGCTGCCCTGGAGAGTGTAGGGTAGGTCTTGGGTATGAGCGCCGTACAATACCTCAATGTTATCTAAAGTGATATTGCTGGTTTGACCGGCAGTTGTGATATTGGCGCCGAAAATCTCAATGCCCTCGATGGTGATGTGAGATTTGCCAGCCAGGTCAAAAGCGGTTTCGCGGCGCTTGGCTTCTATTTGCAAATCCCTGGGGTTTTCTCCGTTGGGAGCCCAGAGATAAACTTGCTTGGTATCGGCATCATAGAACCATTCTCTAGGAGCGTCCAAGGCTTTGAGAGTGCCCCAGAGATAGTAAGCATCTTGCTCGTTGGGGGTGTGACCGTCGGTGCCGCGCCAGGTGAATTGAAAATCAAGCTCTCCTGGGGCAGAATTGGTGACGGTGCCGGTTTGGGGGAACCAGTTGTTACCGGGGGTAAAGTTGATTTTGGCGCCGTCCCAGAAACCGGCGGGCTCGGTGAGGTCCGAGTCGGTGTAGGTGCCGCTGACGCGGGAGTTGTTGGGGGCGTTGGGGTTGTTGACGCGGCCCGTGTCGGAGAGGGCGTTATCGGTGTAAGTGATGGCGGTGGGGTCGCCGGGGATATTCGGCCATCGGGCTTCTACCATCATTTCGCCTTCGGCAAAGATTTGGTTGTTGCCTAAGCCTAAGTCCCAGGTCATGGGAGCTTTGTAGATGTTTTGGTTGTGTTGTGTCCAGTTGGTAATGGGGTCGGTGCCACTGATCATCACTTCTTCATCGTTGTAGGCGGTGAAGGTGATGGGGGCGTCAGCGGTGCCGTTATTTGTGGGGCGGATGTTGCCTTCGCGATAGGTGCCGCCACGAATATAGATGGTTTGTCCGGGTTGGGCGAGTGAGGCGGCTTTTTGGATGGTGCGGAAGGGTTGTAGCAAGGT
This sequence comes from Oscillatoriaceae cyanobacterium M33_DOE_052, assembly GCA_015296065.1. Taxonomy (GTDB): domain Bacteria; phylum Cyanobacteriota; class Cyanobacteriia; order Cyanobacteriales; family Laspinemataceae; genus Koinonema. The sequence goes on from DVDU01000058.1 coordinate 14,646, forward strand.
GCCGGAGTTGCCATCATCGCCAGTGGTGGAGACCACGTAACCGTTGAGGGGAGTGGGGGGGGTGGGCTCGAAAAGTACGGGGGCCGGTTGCTGTGGGGGGAGGAAGTCGTTACCGTCAATGGCGATCGGGAGGATGCCGGGGATGACGGCGAGGTATTCGCCGGTGGTTTGGTCTTGGATGATGGTGTTGGCGGTTTCGGCGAAGATGTTGAGGTCTTCAAATGTGAGACCACCGTTGAGGAGAATTAGGTCTTGACCGCTGATAAAATCGGGGAGCCAGTTGGCTTCGCTGCTGTTGCCGCCGCCACTACCGGGGGCAATGGCAAAGGTATCGGCACCTTCTCCGCCGTAGAGGGTATCGGGACCGGTGCCCGGGTCTAGGTAGTCGTTGCCTGTGCTGCCGCTAAGGATGTCGGTGCCTGCTTCGCCAAAGATGGTATCGTCTCCATCCCCGCCGTTGAGGGTGTCGTCACCGTCACCGCCGTTGAGGAGGTCGTTACCGGTGGCGCCCCAGAGTTGGTTGCTGCCTTCTCCACCCCAGATGGTGTCGTTACCTTTGTCGCCGATGAGGGTGTCGTTACCTTTGTCGCCAAATAGGAGGTCGTTGTCTTGACCGCCCCAGATGGTATCGTCGCCTTGTCCACCGTAGAGGGTATCGTTACCGGTGTTGCCGTTGATTTGGTCGTTGCTGGTGTTGCCGTTGATTTGGTCGTTGCCTGCTAAACCGAGAATGACATCATCTCCGTCTAAGGCGCGAATCATTTCGGCGCGATCGAGCCCTACTACCAAATCTATTTCATCACTCAGGACATAGGCCGCATCAAACCCGGGCACTGGTTGCAACCCTGACCCGGACCCGACGAGTAAAAAGTGTTCCAATCCCGACCCGAATTGACCGCTATTGATAGCGGATTCTACTTCTGGATAAGCATTCAAATAGTGGGTTTCATCTACTAAGGTGTTAAACCCATCAATCGTGATAAATTCCATAGCCAACCTACCAGCCTACTTGACTCTGAGTGTCATAAATGCACGAAAAAGCCCGATTTCGCCAAACCGTCATTTGACGGCTGGCGCTCTTTAATTTCTTGTGATTAAAGATTAAACACCCTAATTTTTTAGCCAACTTCCTGAAACCCGACGTGATTTGTCTGACCGGGGTTCCTTGTGAGTTTTTTTATTTTTTATATTTCTAAAAAATCCCATCACAAAGTTACATTACCAATTTTTTAGTAATGCGGTATCTTGCAGGTATTGATCGGGTATATATAGAGCCCTGATGTTGAAGGTTAGATGCTCCAGTGCAAATTAGCCAAGAGGGCTGAATCCCCACATTTGACTGCTGTTTTTTATAGATGCCTGACCTGAAATCTTTGTGGTGACAGGGTTTCAGTTCATAAATTATAGCCGGTACTTCGGTAAATCGATAAAAATTTTAACTAAAATTAACATTCAGAAACGGGGTTTGTTCACTGTAAGGGCGAAGCAAAAGCGCCACTGCACGTCTGGGTTAATCACCAGATGTCTCGGCGCTTTTGCTTCGCCCTTACCGCTAGGATGCAGGGACGATCGCAGAACCCCTTCGGAGGGCTAAAGCCCAACTACAAACCTTCTGAGGACAGATAGCTAGCTGATGGTGATGGTTTGCAGGAGTTCTAGGGGAGCATTACTGCCCATTTTCACGTAAATGGGGAGGATGCCCTTTTGGTTGCCTAAGTTTACATCAGTAAATGCCACCTTGGCTAAATTCGTGTTCGGGTCGATGTAGCTGGAAACAAAGTTGCCGCTAGCGGTACTATTGCCGATAATGATTTGAAAATCTTGGGGCAATTTCCGGCCTAGGGGCAACCCTGTGACAGTGCCGCTGAGTTGACCATTCTGGGGAGCATTGAATTGGAAATCCAAGTTATAAATATGCTCTGGCAGGATAGTCGCACCAGGAATGAAAGCATCTTTACCGAACTCAAAAGCACCAATATCAGGAGATTTGCCGGTAAAATCATCGGTGAACGGTGCCAGCACTTTTCCGGTATCGATGCCGGGAGAAGTAGATTGCAGCCGATAATCATGTTGGGCAGCATTGACGAAATTCGGGTTAGTGCCGGTGTTCATGCGGATGTTGTTTTCAAATACCGCATATTTGCTCAGGTCTATGTGACCGAAGAACCGCTGAAAGCAGAAGTGTTGAATGTCAATAAAAAAGTGGTAAAAATAGCCACAATTATGTTATAATGAGAGCCGCAGATAAAAAAAAAGGAGTTTAAGCATGACTAAATATTCATTCTCCATGATTCTCAAATACATCTTGAGGGAC
>DVDU01000161.1 GCA_015296065.1 Oscillatoriaceae cyanobacterium M33_DOE_052
AGCGAGTCGATCAGGAGTTAAGCCAACTGACTCCGGCGCAAGTACAATCGCTCACCTCATTTGACTTCATCCTCGAAGCTCTGATGTTGGCTGCCTTCTAGACGAGACCTTTTTGCTCATCTTCATTTTAAATTGGTATAAAGCCAATGTCTGATAAGCTGAAGAATTGTAAATTCACAGTGGTAGATTTGGCCAACGGGGTGAAAATTAACACCACGATTCCGGAAGCCAATCACCCGGCTTTGCGCTCTGGGTTTGCTCGTCACCCAGTAAACCCCCGGTGGAACCCTTTAAAATATCATGCTTGGAAAACAGGGGTGCAGTTGCGGGCGGCGTGGATGCGGGGGGAGATGGTAGTGCGCTCTACGGATTCCCTGTTGGTGCCTGCTCCTGGGGAAAAGGGGAGGGACTTTTAGTTATAAATTGACATTTTTGGGGATGCCAAGGGGGGAAATGCCTGCGATCGCCCGCAAATTTTGGCAGCGAATCAATTCTGTAAAACTCAAGGTGGTGCGCCCCTCAATTTTCGCCACCGCCTCGATCGCTTCCATCAGATACCGCGCCGCTTCCGGTTCCGTATAACCCCGCCGTTGCGCCACTTGCAGTGCATCTGTATCTGCAAGCAGCTCGATATGAGCCGATCGACTGCTCCGCCAAATCTGAGTCCCGGCGACACCCACCAACCCCCCAGCGACCACAACTCCCACCGCATCCCCCTGGGCTAATTCCACCAAAGTCCCCAAAATTCCAGCCACCACCACACCCTGATATAAGTCTGGCTTGAACCATCGAACTCCTAGGAGCCAGCTTACAGTGCGTAAAATCAGCAAATCCCTTTGCGGCTGGGATAGGTGCCGCCACAGGTCAAAATTAATCCAAATAATTCTTTCTTTGTCCCAAGGCAGCCCAACTTCGCAGTCAATGGGCTTGGGCTGTTGGGGCTTGCTTTGTAGCTTCGTCTTCATCCGCCCACTAGCTGGCATCACGTCCAACAAGCGGGTGATTTCAATTGCTGGATCCATATCGAGTTTCGGGGATGGCAACAGAAATGGAGAGGGGGGAGAGAGATTTTGGCAGGGGTGTCGCCCCTAGGGAATAGCACCTAGATCAACCAGCTCTTTGGCGCTGACTGTCAGATGATACCATGTAGTTATCCCTAGTCACTTGTCACAAGTCCAATGTCCTTGGTCATTTGTCCAAAGGTCCTTAGTCATTTGTCATTTGTGACTAGACAAGTGACAAGGGACAAGGAACTAGGAACTAGGGACAAGTGACAAATGACAGAAGGCGTCTTTCCCGAGCAGCCGTCCACCCTAGCCATCAATTTGAACATGGAAGCTTTTGCCCCCATTCCGCCTGAATGGACCGAAAAGGCAGTTCACGCCCACCATTTTAGCTGCCCGAGATGTAATTCCACTCCGTTGGAAGCGAAGCGGGTGTGGATTAACCGCCGCTCGCCGGTTTATACGGAAGACCACCGCCGCAAGTGGCAAGAGTTTTATTCCTGCCAGTGTGATTTTGTGTGGTGGGCTTGGAGTAGCGATCGCCCACCGTCGGAATTAGGCGATCGCCCGCTCGATAACGATGACAATGACTATCTGTAATCAATTGTTCCTTGGTCAAAAGTCCCTTGTCAAATGTCCAAGGACAAAGGACAAAGCACTTTTGACCAATGACCAATGACGAGGAAAAATTGTCCTGGTCAGGTTTGGTGCTGCCAGATCTATGTTTTAGGGGTGGTTTCGCCCATATTCTTCGCCACACCATCCCAGATTAACCCGCACCTTCGCCACGGCAACCAGAAATCAAAACTATGAACCCAACCCCAGAGCCCACAGGCATTTTTCGCCCATCTCAAAAAGCCGTCCCCAGAGCGATCGCTCTCGCCATCGTCACCTTGCTAGTCGGCTGTCAAACCCCACAACCCCCATCACCCACCGCATCGCCATCACCCACCGGAGCGTTGGGGGGGGACGGAGGGAGGGGGGGACGGGGGGACCAGGAGACCGGGCGGCCCCCTTCCACAGGCTCAGGGGGACCAGGAGACCAGGGCACTCCCAGTCTCCCAGTCTCCCCGTCCCCCAGTCTCCCAGTCTCCCCCTCCCCCCCTCCCTCCGTCCCCCTGTCTCCCAGTCGCCCCGTCGCCCAGTCACCGAGTCTGCCCGTCACCATCATGCCGCCTACAGAAGGGTGTAAAGTCGTGATGGCGATCGTCTCCGACCCAAACCCCCCCCTCAACGTCCGTTCCGCGCCGATCGTGGCCGATGGTAATATCGTGGGGAAAGTCAACAACGGCACATATGTCACAGTTACAGAAGAACAAAATGGCTGGTTGCGCATAGATGACCCAGCCGGTTGGATTTCCAAACAAAACACCCAAACCACTTGTTCTCAAGTCACAGAGCAAATTAATTTCGCCCCCAACGGCAACTCAGCCATTATTAGAGGGCAGATTATCGGTCCAGGCAGTCACAAATATTTACTTTCCGCTTCTGCGGGTCAAACCATAAAAGTTATCAAATTGAATCCCGAAGGAGTTTTTCCCGCTATTATTGACCCCGATGGTAACATTTTAGCAGGAAATCCCTACACCGATGCCGATAGAAATGAGTGGACTGGCACTTTACCCGTAACGGGGGATTACTCCTTGCAAATGGATTCTAATTTTAGAGGATTCGATTATCAATTCTCTGTCGAAGTTAATTAATTTTGTCATTAGTCATTGGTCATTTGTCCTTGGTCATTTGACTGTAGGGGCAGGGCATCATAAATATTAAGGGGTGACGATAAATCTTGATGATGCCGTGCCCTTATCAAGGTACAAGCTCTCTTGGCGGATATCTTACCAATTTAAATCATCCCCCAGACAGGAGCAAATTAGCCGCCGCCACAATTCGATCGCGCTCTAATACCGTCAGAGGTAGCAGCGGTAATCGCACCAGAGTTTGTCCAGAAAATAAATCTGGGTCTATTTCCACCCCCGGACAATAGCGATTATGGACAATATAACGCTGACTAATCCCCATCGCTAACAAAGAAGCGGTCAACCGCTCCGCCTCCGCTAAAATCGCCGGTTCCGCCCCCATCACCCCGATAAACTCCGTATATTCCGGGTCTTGCAACTGCTTTTGTGCCTTCACCACCTTTTGCCGTAATTGCCGTAAAGAGCCCATAAATTCCACCCGCCCCAACACATCTTGATATTTCAGCCATAGCTTAAATATCCAAGCCAGCCAATCACTCAGGGCAGAAGGCATTTCTAAAAACCGTAATAAATGACCCGTAGGCGCCGCATCAATAATAATTAAATCCTGCTCCCCCCGTTCTAATTGCGCCATCACTTCAATTAAAGATAGCAGTTCATCAATACCAGGGAGAGATTGGGAGACGATTTGCCGCCACGCTGGCGGCCCATAGGCGATACTAATGGGGTTATTAGTATCACCCGAGTCGCCGCTCATCATTTCCGCCAGTTGCCACAGGTAATCTTCTCGAAATTGGTTGAGGACGATATCAGCATCAATTTCTTGACCACTAAGATTAGGAGCCAGGGGTTGCGGTTCATGGCTCAGAGGTTGCCCAAAAGCATCCCCCAGGGAGTGGGCCGGGTCGATAGAAATGATTCTAATTTGTTTTTCTGGGTGACGCTGGGCAATACCCCAACCGAGAGCAGCAGCCACAGTGGTTTTACCCACGCCGCCTTTTCCACCGATAATCAGCAACTGCCGTCCCTCGGCGAGGAAGTCGGGGAGACGGGGAGACGGGGAGAGGGGGAGACTGGGAGAGGGGGAGACTGGGAGAGGGGGAGGAGGGGGAGGGGTGGGGAGAGGGGGAAGAGGGGGAGGGG
>DVDU01000302.1 GCA_015296065.1 Oscillatoriaceae cyanobacterium M33_DOE_052
CTGATCAGCCCTCACCCCCGTCTCTCCCAGGTGGGGAGTTTGGGGAGTGTGGGGAGTGTGGGGAGTGTGGGGAGTGTGGGAAGTGTGGGAAGTGTTGGCAACTCTCAATGGTTGTCTCACTCTTATTTGAAATGACTATATGTCCACCTGCAGACCAATGGGCTTCTAGATGACCAGGCATACTTTTCCGATTATCTGTCACTAAAATTCGTCGCGATAATTGGAGATAGTTTAACACATCTGGATCGAGAGTTCCCAACGCCGGAGTTCCGCGATCACCCACGCGCAAGATATCAATATCTGGTTGCAGACGTAAAACAGCATCCTTAAGACGATGCGGTAGATTTTCGTCGAGCAAAAACCGTACTTTCACCACCTTTTACCCAACCATGTTAATTCGTTTAGCCTTCAATTCTCTGATCCGCTTCACCGCCGGAGATGGTTCAGCCTGCGCCCATTCTTGATAATGCTCTTCTCGTTCCTGATCCAGGCGCAACATATAAGCATTCATATCGGTGCGATGGTGCAAATAATAAGTAATTGTTGCATATATTTTTTCTAAACTTAGAGAAGGTAAATCAGTTTGAATTTGTTCGGGAGTATATCCATCTAGATAATATTTAATTACATCATCAATTCCAATGCGATGACCTTTAATGCGAATGTCATCCGGGGACAAAAACTCAAAATAATCTTCTAATTGCATGACTCCACCTCTACCTAGCAATCTTCTGATATATTTTACACCAAATTGGACAACATTTCCAGATTTAATCGGTGATTATAATAGGAGCCAAAAGCCTCGCACTCTTTTTCTGAGGGAGGGGGAACAGAAACCGGGTTTCTCCAGCAATCTCGGTCTAGATGCCAAAATTATAACAGAAACCCGGTTTCTTGGGCTTGGGGGGCGTCTCCCTAACCTTTAGGGGTCAACAGTAGGAGCTGCTGTTTTTGCAGTTGTCGCACTCCATCCAAATCTAAATTCACCTGCGCTAAAATTTCCCCCACATTATTACCCCCCGCACTTGCTTTGAGAAACTCAAACTCCGCATCAGATAGACGCAATGGGTAATAGTTGTAATCTAACAAATCTTGAGAGGGCCAACCGTAAACACAGGGACTAAGTTCGGGGACTGCGGTTTTGAGCAATTCATCATCAGCCCAACTGTGGCGGACTAGGGGAGGACGACAGAGGAAAAACTCATAGTGAGTTACTTCTGGGTCGAGGAGTTCAATGAGGCGATATAGTTCCCTGGGGCTCAAATTCTCTGCTCGCGACAGTAACTCCGGCGCTTTCCCCAACAAACGCTCTAAATTCCAGTAATCAGGATTGGAAAATCCCACAAACTCCAACCCAGAGGCGTCGATGAGTTCAAACAGGGTATCAATATTGTAATCAACCTCTTGGGGATGCACATACATATCGGCAAAATTGGCATCCCGCTGATTTTCTAATCCCCAGCGTTCTTTTTCCCGCTTGACAATCCGGTTGTTTTCTGGTAAAGAGGCGAAAACCTGCCGACCGACGCGGACCCCATCAGTGTAGTCACCGCGTTTGTCACCTTGGAGGAGGGCGATCGCCTTTTGCATCAACTGCACCTCCCAGCGGCCCAACTCCCCATAAACAAAAATATGAATCAACCCACCAGGGGCCAACTTAGAAGCCAGAGCCTGAATCCCCCGTTTAGGGTCCGGGAGGTGATGTAGCACCCCCACACAATTAATCCAATCAAACTCACCCTCAAGCTGGCCCACATCATAAATGCTCAAGTGGTGAAAATTGACCCGGTTTGCACCGGACCTCTGACACCGCTCCTGGGCCACCGCCAAGGCGCCCGAGCTTAAATCGATCGCCGTTACCTGTGCTTCCGGGTTCAGGTGAACCAAATAATCCGTCCCCACCCCGGTCCCACAACCCGCGTCAAGAATGCGAATTGCTTCAGTTTGGGGTTTCCGTCCCGTGCAGAAACCGTAAGCCGCCAGCCAATTCCAACGCCAGTTATATCCCGGCGGCGGTTCGTCGAGGAGGGTTTCCGGCGGAAACGGGTAAGTATCGTACAGACGCTGGACCGCAGCGCCGATATTTGCAGCAGTATCCATATTTCAATCCCTCCTCAGCTTTTCAGAGGTAGGTGATTTTGACCAAAGATATAGTATCAGCTTCTGGGACGCCGGTTTTCAGCGGTCCATGAGACCGTCAATGAGAAAAATCTACACAATTCTTAATAAATACCGGGTGTGATCCCGAATCGTTTTAAGCTAAATATCGTGGATTACCACATTTAGGCTCGGTAGGAGCAAGTTGCTAGTCACCAGTCACTTGTCACTTGTCACTTGTCACTTGTCACTTGTCACTTGTCCCTTGTCACTTGTGACTTGTAGGGGCGATTCGCGAATCGCCCCTACCAAAGGACAAAGGACAAAGGACAAAGGACAAAGGACTAAGGACTAATGACCAATGACACATTTAATCCAGTAGATATTCTGTTGGGAGCTTTTGAAATCTAATGAGTGTAAAGGCAAGTGGTGGAAGCTCAGTTGTGCGTCCGCAACTATATCAAACAGTAGCTGTGGCAACGATCGCTCAAGCGGAACAGCAGGACCGCTTTCCGAGCAAAGGTGAGCTGAGCGAACTAGACACATATTTCAAATCCGGCACCAAGCGGCTGGAAATTGCCTCAATCATCAGCAGCAATTCCGAGCTGATTGTTTCCCGAGGCGCCAACCGGATTTTCACCGGCGGTTCCCCCCTCGCCTTCTTGGAAAAGCCAGCCGATCTAGAACCCGCCATGAGCAAGGGTGGTACGGTGGTGACAGTCCAGGAAGGGATGAAACTGGGCACTGTGACCTATGTAGAAAGCAAGAGCAGCTTCTTGGATAACCTGCGCGGCACCTTTGGTGGCGGTAGCGGTCCAGTGCCAGCAGGATTTCAGCCGATTAACATTCCCCGGTACGGCCCTGGCAACATGGCCAAATCCCTGCGGGACCTATCCTGGTTCTTGCGCTACATCACCTACGCGATCGTCGCTGGCGACCCCAACATCATCTCCGTGAACGTGCGGGGTTTGCGGGAAATCATCGAAAACGCCTGCTCTTCTGCAGCCACCATTGTGGCCATGCAGGGGATGAAACTGGCCGCTCTGAGCTACTTCAAGCAAGATGCAGAAGCCAGCGCCATTGTCAGCCAATATTTCGATGTCACCATCAGCGAATTCCAAGCCGGAACCCCCTCCAACAAACTGCGCCAGCGTCCATCCGACGACCAGCAGGGGTTGGAATTGCCGCAAATTTACTTCAATGCGGCAGAACGGCGGCAAAAATTCGTGATGAAACCGGGTCTATCGGCTTCAGAAAAACAAGACGTGGTGAAAGCCGCCTACCGCCAAGTGTTCGAGCGGGACATCACTCGGGCTTACAGCTTGAGCATTTCCGACTTGGAATCCAAGGTGAAAAACGGTGAAATCTCCACCAAAGAGTTTATCCGCCGTTTGGGTAAATCCCCCCTATATCGCCAGCAGTTCTACGATCGCTTCGTCAACAGCCGCGTCGTCGAACTCGCCCATCGGCACTTCCTGGGACGGGGCCTCTCCAGCCGCGAAGAATTCAACAAATACTTTGCCATCGTCTCCCAAGGCGGTTTATCCAAACTGGTAGATGCGTTGGTGGATTCTCAAGAATACTCCGACTACTTCGGCGAAGAAACCGTACCCTACCTGCGCGGTTTAGGCCAAGAAGCCCAAGAATGCCGCAACTGGGGCGTCCAAATTGACCTGTTCAACTACAGCGCCCCCTTCCGCAAGGTGCCCCAATTCATCACCTTGTTTGCGGACTACACCCAACCACTGCCCGACCAGCACGTATATGGCACGGGCAACGACCCTCTGGAAATCCAGTTTGGCGCCATCTTCCCCAAAGAAACCCGCCAGCCGAAAAACCGGCCCGCGCCCTTTGGCAAAGACACTCGCCGGATCCTCATCCACCGTGGTCCTGGGATCAACAACCAACTGAGCAATCCTGGGGCGCGGGGTCAGGCTCCCGGTTCTCTCGGCGCCAAGGTGTTCAAGCTCGACCAAGTGCCCAGCGGCAGCGTCAAAATCACCAAAGGGCGGGCGACTCCGGTACAAGGCACTAGCGTCAAGTTCTCGGAAAGCAGCACCCAAAAGTTGATTACCGCGACCTACCGTCAGGTGTTTGGCCGCGATGTGTATGAAGGGCAGCGCCAGAAAGTGGCAGAAATCAAGCTGGAAAACGGCGAAATCACCCTGCGGGAGTTTATCCGGGCTTTGGCGAAGTCGGATGTCTTCCGCAATTTGTATTGGTCTTCGCTGTATGTGTGCAAGGCGATCGAATACATTCACCGCCGCCTGTTGGGTCGTCCCACCTACGGGCGTCAGGAAATGAATGCCTACTTCGACCTCTGCGCCAAAAAAGGTTTCTACGCCTTAGTTGACGCCATCATCGACAGCAAGGAGTATGAAGAAGCCTTTGGGGAAGACACCATTCCCTACGAGCGCTATGTCACTCCAGGCGGTTTAGCGCAGCGCACCTTCCGGGCGGGCAGCATTGCCGACAAGGCTCTCAAGGTGGTGACAGAAGAAACGCCACGTTTCCTGGAATTGGGAGCCGTGCCCGATCGCGCCCAACCCGATGTGGAATTGCGTTCCGCTCAAGGCGTCAGCAAACAGCGCGAGCAAACCAAGCTCTTCAAGCTGACCACCCGCAACCCCGTAGCGGTGCAAACCTTGGTTCAAGCCGCCTACCGGCAAATCTTCGAGCGCGACCTCGACCCATACATCATCAAGAACGAATTCACCAGCTTGGAAAGCAAGCTGCGTAACGGGGAAATCACCGTGAAAGAATTCATCGAAGGGTTAGGTTGTTCCAAGCTCTACATCAAAGAGTTTTACACCCCCTATCCCAACACCAAGGTGATTGAACTAGGGACCAAGCACTTCTTGGGTCGCGCTCCCCAGAACCAAGCCGAAATTCGTAAATACAACCAAATTTTGGCATCCCTTGGGATTCGCGGCTTCATCAGCGCGATGGTGAACACAATGGAGTATATCCAGATGTTCGGGGAAGATACCGTGCCCTACCGCCGCTTCCCCACCCTCCCCGCTGCCAACTTCCCCAATACCGAGAAGCTGTACAACCAGCTCACCAAGCAAAACAGCGATTTGGTGGTGCCCAGCTTCATCCCCGCTGATGCCACTCCCAACGTAGCCGCCATGCCTTTGATGCAACAGGCTATCGCCTCCGGGCAAGAAGTGGACTTAGTGGGAATTGGCCGTAGCAGCACCCCCGTGGGGAGTGACTTAGTAAGCACCATCGCCACCCCAGTCGCCCGGATTCACCGGCTCGGTCGTGGCAAGGGCGCAGCCGACATTGAGTCTGGCATTAACGCCATCTACCGCCATGTGATGGATGTTTACTCTGAGGAAATCCCCGCCGAGTTTCGCCTCTCCGAACTGGAAGCCAAACTCTACGCTGGTGAGATTTCTACCCGGGAGTTTGTGCGGCAGCTAGCCAGCTCTGAAGCATATCACGCTCGTTTTGTCAAGCCCTATCCGGCAGCAAAAGCGGCGGAATTGCTGGGCCGTCACCTGTTGGGACGAATCCCGGCGACGCCAGAGGTGGCGCAGTATGAGCAGGTACTAACGGAATTAGGTCTAGCAGTGGCTGTGACAGCTTTGGTAAATAGCGCTGAGTATAATCGCTACTTTGGCGATGACCTGGTGCCTTACCATCGCTTCTAAGTTAATATTTAGCTAGATAGCTAAAAACCCGGTTTCTCCCAGAAACCGGGTTTTTTTGGCTGATAGCGGTCAAAACGACGAGTTATCGAATGGGACCCAGGCAAATTAGGGGGAAAATGAGGAATTTTGTTAAAAAATATTAAGTTTAGGTGAACAATGTAAACGTGATGCTGCAAAATATCGATATTTGCAAAATGCGGCAGAAAACGTTCACGAAGTCGCTCGATCGCGTAGAATAACCCTGGTAAACCCGGGGAAGCTGGGCAATGAGTGAAAAGGCGACTTAGAACTAGCTCAGCCGCCGATTGCAAATCTGGGAACAAGCAAACCCTCTCAGTACAATCTCAGTTGGAGGAAAACCTGAATGAGTATCGTCACGAAGTCTATCGTGAATGCCGATGCTGAGGCTCGCTATCTGAGCCCCGGTGAACTCGATCGCATCAAAGCCTTTGTCACCTCTGGTCAGCGCCGCCTGCGGATCGCCCAAATCATGAGCGAATCTCGCGAGCGCATCGTCAAGCAAGCTGGTGATAGCCTGTTCCAAAAGCGTCCTGACGTGGTATCCCCCGGCGGCAACGCTTATGGTGAAGAAATGACCGCCACCTGCCTGCGTGACCTGGACTACTACCTGCGTCTGATCAGCTACGGTATCGTCGCTGGTGATGTCACCCCGATCGAAGAAATCGGTATTGTCGGCGTCCGGGAAATGTACAAATCCCTGGGCACCCCGATCGACGCCGTGGCAGAAGGCGTCCGCGCTATGAAAAATGCAGCCACCTCCCTGCTCGCCGCTGAAGACGCTGCCGAAGCAGCTGCCTACTTCGACTACGTTATCGGTGCCATGCAGTAGAGAGTCACTTCAACTCTCAACTCACCATTTGGCCATAGTTACCCAGCACAAGCAGTTTAAGGAAACATAAACATGCAAGACGCCATTACCGCTGTTATCAACTCCTCTGACGTTCAAGGTAAGTATCTCGACAGCTCCTCTCTGGATAAGCTGAAAGCATACTTCCAAACCGGCGAACTGCGCGTTCGCGCCGCCACGACCATCAGCGCTAACGCTGCCACGATCGTGAAGGAAGCTGTCGCCAAATCCCTGCTCTACAGTGATGTCACCCGTCCCGGCGGCAACATGTACACCACCCGGCGCTACGCTGCTTGCATCCGCGACCTGGACTACTACCTGCGCTATGCCACCTACGCCATGCTGGCTGGCGACCCCTCCATCCTGGATGAGCGGGTTCTCAATGGTCTGAAAGAAACCTACAACTCCCTCGGTGTACCCATCGGTTCCACCGTGCAAGCCATCCAAGCCATGAAAGAAGTCACCGCCTCTTTGGTCGGTCCCGACGCTGGCAAGGAAATGGGAGTTTATTTCGACTACATCTCCTCTGGCTTGAGCTAGTTGCTCGCCTGACATCAGAAGGCAAGAGCCTTATGAGTGTCTTCTGATTTTTGAGGTCAGGGAAGTCTTGAGTGAGTGCTAGATTGTCAAAGACCCATCCCATCCGCCCAGGCCAACTCCTGCGCCAGAGATGAGTTTTAGCGACCTAGTATTGACTCGAGACTCCCTGCCTTGAATTTTGATAATCTCAATTCACATCCGCACTTTTGCCCACAAAAATCAGGAGAAAACTTGCCCATGCGCATGTTCAAAGTTACCGCCTGTGTTCCGAGTCAAACCCGGATTCGCACACAGCGCGAATTACAAAACACCTACTTCACGAAATTGGTGCCCTACGATAACTGGTTTCGTGAGCAGCAGCGGATTATGAAAATGGGCGGCAAAATTATCAAAGTGCAGTTGGCTACTGGGAAGCCCGGAGCTAACACTGGTTTGCTCTAGTTCTGAAGCAAAACGCAACCGCCAGGGTGAGAAATCCCCAATCGGAGAAACCCGGTTTCCGTGAGAAACCGGGTTTTTGGCAGTTGATTGGGCTAGGAAGAGGTTGGCTTTTGGCGACGCAGGCGAGGAAGCGAGACGACATTACCACTGGTATTTTCCCGCGCTACCCGAATCAGCAAGGCGGCGGTAATTAAGCTGGAAATCATGGAACTACCACCATAACTGAATAAGGGGAGGGGTAGTCCGGTAGTGGGGAGAACGCCGGTGGCGACGCCGATGTTGAGGATTGATTGTCCCACCATCAGAATGGTGGCGCCGATCGCCACTAATTGATGCACCTTCTGGCGACTTTGCAAAGCCACTAACAAACCCAAACTAGCGTAAGTCACCAGCAGTAAGATCAGACTCATACTGCCCACAAAACCAAACTCCTCAGCAAAGACAGCAAAGATAAAATCCGTAAACTGAATCGGTAAATAGAGCAGCTTTTGTTGCGATCGACCAAACCCCGTCCCCAACGGACCACCAGAACCAACCGCCAGCAGGCTTTGAATGAGCTGGTAGCCATCGCCGAAGCGATCAGCCCAAGGATTGAGAAAAGACATCACCCGGCGGCGTTGGTATTCTTTGAAAGAAATACTCACCAGAGCCAGCAACAAACCGCTCACCGCAGTAGTACCTAAGTAGCTGTAGGGTAAACCCGCCGCCAACGCCACTAACCACAAAGTCATCCCGCATAAAGCCGTAGTGCTGAGGTTGGGTTGCAGCAGAATTCCCAACAGGATAGCGGCGAAAATACATAGCCAACGAAGGCGTATTCGCCAGGGCCAGCGCTCCCATTGTCCGAAGAGGCGAGCCCCTTGGAGAATTAAAAAGGGTTTGATCAGTTCCGATGGTTGAATGGGGATCGAGCCGATCGCCAGCCAGCGGGTGGCCCCGTTGACATTAGTCCCCAACCCAGGAATGAACGTCAGCCAGATGGCCACCAGCAGCACGATCGTCCCCACAGGAGCTTGGCGGAGAATCACATCTAGGGGGCGGTAGATCACAAAGCTGAACGCCACCAATCCTACTGCCACCCAGATCAGTTGTCGTTTAAAATAATAGAGGCCATCTCCAAAATCCGCATTAGCACTGGGATAAGAAGCGGAAAACAGGATCGCCAACCCAACAAACAGCCATAACAATGTCAACCACCGCAGTAAGCGGGGCAACAAGCCCCATGCCTGTACTTCAGGGTCGAAAATCGGGTTTCGGAGCGGGCGGATGTCCAAGGCTGATGTCCAAAAAATTTTGCTGATTACGGGTTTCTATTCTAATCTTTTTGCTTGATGAGGCGCGGAAGACGGTAGTAACTGCCTTTATGGGCAGGAGGAACGGGGTTTGGGGAGACAGAGTATATTTGATTTGGAAGTGAGCATTTGTTGGCGCAAGCATCGGGAACTGCTGGCGGAGGCAGCCTCGGCTGGGGGTAATGATGCTCAATTTCTCAAAGTTTAGGTAGGTCAAGAGTGATGAGCCAAGGCTTACGGGTTTTGATGGTGGAAGTTAGCACTCAAGACGCCTTGTTGCTGGTATTGGAACTGGAACGGGGTGGTTATAGTGCCGATTATCAACGGGTGGAAACGGCGGCAGCGATGCGCTTAGCTTTGGAACAGCTTGGTTGGGATGTGGTGTTGGCGGATGGCAGTGGACCGTCCCAATGTTGGATATCAGCATTACAAATCATCAGGGAGGTGGGCTTGGATCTGCCTTTTATTGTCATTGCCAGCCATCTAATTTCAGGGGAAGCGATGGCAACGCCCACCGATCGGTTCGCCGCCATCAAAGCTGGCGCCCACGATTACATTATGAAAGACCAGCTCAACCGACTTGTACCTGCCATCGAGCGGGAAATGCGCTCTTGCGCGGCTCGCCGCTCCGCCACCAATAACGATTTCTCCGGCACATTAGCAGCTCTCCGCTCCAGTGAACGCCAACTGCGGGCGATCTTTGAAGAATCCCTCGACGCCATGATCATTTTCAATGACGAGGGCAGGTACATCGGCATCAACCAAGCCGCCTGCACCCTGTTCGGGTGGGACAAAGAAGAGTTGCTCGGCCAGTTGCTCACCGACTTTATCGATACCACCAGCTCGGATTTCCAACTTTGCTGGTCTAACTTCCACAGCAAAGGGAAAGCTACTGGCGAACTCAAAATCGTCCGCCGAGATGGCACCGAGAGAGATGTAGTTTATTCCGCCACGGCCAATTTTATCCCGGGGCTACATCTATCGGTGTTGCACGATATCACCGATCGCAAGCGGGCCGAGGAACAGCTCCAATACAATGCCTTTTACGACTCCCTCACCGGTTTGCCCAACCGCACTTGGTTCCTCAACTGCTTAGGACGCTGCCTGCGACAGACCAAACGCCGTCCCACCTATGCTTTTGCGGTGCTATTCGTCGATCTCGATCGCTTTGAAATCATCAAATACAGCTTCGGACATTTGGTGGGAGAACACCTCCTGCGAGAAACCGCCAGACGCCTAGGCAGTTGCCTGCGCCCCAAGGATACCCTAGCTCGGGTCGGAGGCGACGAGTTTGCCCTGCTCTTAGAAGACCTGGAAGAACCCTTAGAAGCGCTCAAAGTCGCCGAGCAAATTCACAGAGAGCTGACTTTGCCTTTCCAAATCAACGGTAATGAAATGTTCAGCACTGCCAGCATCGGCATTGCCGCTAGTGATCTGCGCGTGCTAACCTCCGACTCAGACACCATTGGCGACAATGTGGCCGAAACCAGCCTGGATATGCCAGAAGACTTTCTCCGGGCAGCCGATACTGCCATGTATCACGCCAAAGTGATGGGCGGGGGCCGCTCCGTGGTGTTCAATCCCACCATGCACGCCGGGGCTCTCGCCAGCTTGCAGCTAGAAACCGACTTGCGGCGAGCCCTCAAACGCCAAGAATTGCGTTTGCACTATCAGCCGATCGTGGATTTGAATACCGGGCGGTTGGCTGGGTTTGAAGCCCTGGTGCGCTGGCAACACCCAGAGCGGGGTTTAATTTTTCCTGGTGACTTTATCTCCGTGGCGGAAGGCACCGGCTTGATTGTGCCGATGGGCGTGTGGATCCTGCAGGAAGCCTGCCGCCAATTGCGGGAATGGCAATCTTTACTGTGGCGTCAACAGCCCAAGCTATGGGGATTTCCCCTATCTAGTTCGGCGCTGAAATCCGGGGTGCAAGGAGGGAGCGAGTACCGTTCCGGTCACATCGGGGTTTGGGTGGCTCATGGGCCGAAATTACCCACCATCAATACTGATGAAGGTTTGAAAATCAGCGTCAATCTGGCCGGAGTTCAGTTTGCCCATCCGGGTCTGGTGGAGCAAATCGATCGGATTTTACATGATACTGGTTTGGAGGGGCGTTACTTGAAGCTGGAAATCACGGAAACGGCGATCGCTGCTGCCCCCGAGTCCACCCGCCAAATGCTCTCCCAACTCCGCGAGCGGCAAATCCAGCTTTCTATTGATGATTTTGGCACCGGCTACTCCTGCTTAAGCCGTTTGCACAAGTTGCCGATCGACACCCTCAAGATAGACCGCTCTTTTGTCAGTCAGATGAGCTTTGATTCCGATAGCTTTGAAATCGTCCGTACCATTATTTCCCTCGCCCACAATCTCGGTATGGATTTAATTGCCGAAGGCATAGAAACTGCCCAGGAGATGTCTCAACTGCAAGCCCTCGGCTGCGAATACGGCCAAGGATACTTTTTTTCCAAGCCCCTAGATGCGGAAGCTGCTACCGCCATGCTGGCGTCCCTACCTCACCAAGCTGTAGAAATCAGCAATTCTTCCCCCTCAGTTTAGAAACTGAGTTTTTGTCATTGGTCATTGGTCATTGGTCATTGGTCATTGGTCATTGGTTCTAGCCGCAAAAGTCTCTAGCCAAGCCTATTTTTAACTTTCTATGTTAAAATATGGCCAGATAATTTTCACTAAATTTCTCTAGGTCAGATTTCACCATACCCAAACCAGCATAGATATTGTGAAATTATGGAAATAATTAGTAGGGAAACAAATCCTCTAGGGCATTGGGCGCATCTAGCTATCGAAAAGCACTTTCAAAAAACTATTAAATATGAAGAAGAAGTCCTCCAAGACGAAGACCCAGAAGCTTTGCACCAAATGCGGGTCGGGATGCGGCGATTGCGGTCAGCAGCGAGCGGTTTTGCCCCAGCCTTGATTCTGCCAGAGTCAGCCTCAGTCGCAGCTATCGGGAAAATCGCGCGCACTTTGGGGAAACTGCGGGATTTAGATGTGATGCTTGCCTTGATAACAAATCAGACTAAAACTGATTTATCAAGTTCAGAAAAAAAGCAGATTAAAGAGGTAATAACAGAACTAAAGCATCAGCGAGCTTTGGCTTTTCAAGAAGTCAAAAAAACCTTGCATACCAAAAAGTATAAGAATTTCAAAAAGCATTTAAAATATTGGCTAGAGAACCCGGAATTTGACCAAATAGCTACGATTCCGATTTCCCAAGTGCTACCAGATTTACTCCTGCCAGAAGTGAGCCAAATGTTTTTGCATCCAGGGTGGCTGGTGGGGGTGCAATATGTGGATGAAGAAATCACCGGTATCGCCAATCTGGAGCCGTCAGAAGTAGAGCAAGAATTGGCCATAAATGGCGAAATCCTGCATGACCTGCGCAAGCAAGTAAAGCGGGTACGCTACCAGATGAGCTTATTTGCCGATTTATACGGCCCAGATTATACCAGATATCTGGGCGAGATGAAGGCCATCCAAGAGATTTTGGGGCAGATCCAAGATAGTCAGGTTTTGGCAGGGGCGATCGCAGCAGTTTTGGGGGCAGAAATTGCCGAAGTGCTGCCAGTAATGGCCGCCAAACTGGCAAGCAATATCTACGAGTCTTGGCAGGAGTGGCAAACCTGGCACGAAAAGTATTTTGCTCCAGAAACCAGGCGGGACTTTCGCTTAGTGTTATTATCTCATCTAGACCGGGAGTGAGAGGAGTAGCTCTCAGAGGAGTAATTCCCCAGGAGCATCCCACTTTTGTAGGGGCTAAGTATTCGCACCGATAAATTTTCGGTTGCAGATCCGAGGTTTATTCCCGAATGCTTCGCCCCCACACAGATATTTAGATGCGGCGGGATGCTCCCTCATCCCCCTCCGCGAGGGATCTATTTTGGGGGTCAGGCAAGAGTGATGGTTTGTGTCAATCCCGGAAAGGGGTTCAGTTAAATTTTGGTGCCACCCACCAGTCATCTCCCCACTCCACTATAATCACACTTGAGCATTTGAGAGGGGCTGTCTTTACGTAACTTTCACGAAAACTTTACCGGGAAATCAATCTGAGCATTACCAGTTCTTTACCTTGGTCATCTAGATTACTAATAGCTCAGTTGCCCATGCAGGATTTTTTCACTGGTAGATGTATGCTCCCAACAAAAGAAACCGGTTTTCTCCAACCCCAAGCTAGAGATTCACACCAGAGACTTTTCTCAGAAACCGGGTTTCTGGGCAGAGAAACCGGAGTAATCAACCGAGTTTCTCAACCGCAGCACTGGGGTGATCACCCCAGTTCTCCTAGGCAAAGCAGTTTCAGCAAGGGAGATTCACACCAGAGACTTTTCAGTGAAACCCGATTGCCGATCGGCGAAGAGCGCCGCTTGCATTATTATGGCAAAGGGGAAACGATTCCCACAGTGGCACAGGGAATATGGCAAGTATGCAAGGGACTGGTACAACTGAGTACGCTTTATCCCACTGGCGAAGAAGGATTGATGGGTTGGGCGGGACCGTCCATGTGTTTCAGCTTGTGGCTGAGTAATTTGCAGGCGTACCAAGCAAAAAGTTTATCTGATGTGTACTTGATTTGGTATTCGATCGCCGAAGTAGAAAACTCTCCCCAACTGGCGATGGAAATTTTGCCCCAACTGGGCCGACGGATGCGCCAGGTAGAGGCGCTACTGGCGATCGGAGGTCAGCGACGAGTAGAGGACCGCCTTGGGCAGCTACTGCTCCTCCTCAAACAAGAAATGGGAGAACCGGTAGCCGATGGCACTCGGTTGGCAGTTCGTCTCACCCACCATGACATCGCCAGGGCCATCAACACTAGCCGCGTCACGGTGACGCGGATGTTAGGAAAGTTGCGCCACCAAGGGGTGATATATCTCGACTCTAAACGCCACATTATCATCAAAAGCGGACATCTAGAACTCACCGGCCCCAAATCTCTCTTCCGGGGTTGAGTGCCGAAATTTTCCCCTCAATAGGCTGCGCCCTCTCTGCACAGGGAGGGTTTTTTGCTCCCTGATCTCAAGTCCGGTTCAACAATTCTCATATTTTTCGGGGCAGCCACGCTTGGCGCATGAATTGGGGCAACCACGCGGGGAAAAGCCCCTACAGTGATCATATGCAATTACAGCTTGTTCAACAGTGACTTAGTACAGTCCGGTCTCGACCCCTCACCCGAAATCCCTCGACCAGATAGGGAGAGGGACTTTGAAGATGTACCACATTTTTTCAGAACAGGCTGTAAACGGACTTGATATGAAGCCTCGCCCTGATGTCATTTCGGCACAGTAATTGCCCCCTCCCTGATAGTCCCTGATGCTTCTTAATTATCTAGGCATAGGCACAGTCTCGACAATTTGCGCCAGCATATATTAGCATAACCTTCACGGCGGTGAACTTGGCAGTATGCTTTATTGGTTAGTATCGGGTCGTCGCGATCGAACCACTAGGTTTGGTTTGGCCGTGAGGCGGAATTTTTACTCCCTCCTATGATTTCCTTGTCACCTGACCATTAGACCACGATCCCTGTTTTCCAAGCAAGGGATGGAGCAAAAGATTGGCGGGGACAACATGGAGATATTTTTTATAATTAAACCTGTTTGATTCCTACATTATTTCTTAGATTTTTACTTAATACAGCCTTTTGTGAAAAAATGTGGGATATCTTCAAATCCGGGATCACACTCTGGTCGAGGCGATGCACTGAGCTTGTCCAAGTGGATTTAGGGTGAGGGGGAGAAAATGGCTGTATTGAGTCACTTCTGCACAAGCTGTATCAGTCTTTGCCACACTTGGAATTGCTGCATAATGACACAATTGAGTGCTTTTATGCTAAAAATTTATTTGTAATTTTTGATTAATCAGGAATTAATATTTGAATTTATAGATTTTTCTATAAATTTTATAAAATTAAACAAATTTAGTCAAGATTATGATGGAAGTAAATCTAAAAATTATTCTTGCAGGATAAGGCTGTCACCCTTGAGGGGTATGGCCACCATGAGCCTAGATAATATAAGGCTTTTGGGAATATATTTGGTAATTTTAAAATATTTAAATTAATCAAAAAAATTAACTAAAAACTTTTTATAATAGCATAAAAAGTTTAAATTTATCGCAAATGTCAGAAAATCATTATC
This sequence comes from Oscillatoriaceae cyanobacterium M33_DOE_052, assembly GCA_015296065.1. Taxonomy (GTDB): domain Bacteria; phylum Cyanobacteriota; class Cyanobacteriia; order Cyanobacteriales; family Laspinemataceae; genus Koinonema. The sequence goes on from DVDU01000302.1 coordinate 15,044, forward strand.
TAATTAATGCCCGACACCATTATGGTGACAAGTAGAATCAATAGCAATTCCGACAAATATCAGAAAATTTTATTGTTAAAAAATAATTAAATTCGGCAGGGATTCGATGACAGTAAGGTATAAATTTGCTATCTTGAAAGTAACCAAGAAGAAATTTAAAGTTGTGATGAAACTAAAACAAATAGTCAAGGCTGGAGACAAATATCAATGTGAAGACAAAAAAATAGAAAAGTTTTCCGGAAAAAGTGGAAGTAGTTTAGGAAAATGACAGAGCGATGGGTTGGGTTGGAGTTTGGGGTGCGTGGAAACCTGAATTTGAGAGCGTGATGGACAAAAGATTATGGATGCGCTGAAAGTAGGTAGGGAATATTCTTTTTTATCGGGAGCGTCGGTAGCAAAACAAGCTGGCTTCGAGCGGACTAAGAAATCCATCGTATTGATGGTGTTGATTACGGTAGCGATGAGTACGTACATCGGGCGATTGGCTCAGTTACAGCTAGTTGAAGGCTCCCACTACAGGGAAAGAGCAGATGATAACCGGACGCGGTTGGTGCCGATTCCATCTGATCGGGGTGCGATACTCGATCGCAAAGGAAAAATTCTGGCTGGGAGTAAACTGTCCCGGTCCGTCTTCTTGTGGCCGCGAGAGCAAACACCCGAAGGATGGCAGCTCATGGCTCATAAGCTGGCTCCCATCCTCAAACTAACTCCAGAGGAGATATTGGGGAAATTGGAGCAGTCCGGCTACGATTCTAAAATGAGTGTGCGCATCGCGCAGAACATCAACATAGAAGCCTTCGTCAGGTTGTCCGAGCGAGCTTCAGAATTTCGGGGGTTGGAAATTCGGGGTGAGTCAACTCGCTATTACCCCCAAGGCAATCTGGGAGGACACCTGTTAGGATACATTGGCGAAGCCAGCGAAGCCGAATTAAAAGCCAACCCAGATTATCCGATGGGAATTATCGTCGGTAAGATGGGCGTGGAAAAGATGGCGGACCGCATCATCAACGGCAAATGGGGGAGTCGCCTGGTAGAGGTGAACTCCCACGGTGACGAAGTGCGGGATTTAGATAAGACTGATGCCAAGAGCGGAGAAGACGTGCTACTGACTGTGGATCTGGATCTACAGAAAACCGCAGAAAAGGCCCTAGCTAACCGGCGGGGAGCGGTGGTGGTTTTGGACGTGAAAACCGGCGGTGTGTTGGCGATCGCCTCCGGCCCCACTTTTGACCCCAATCTCTTTACCCGCAAAATCAAGAAAAGCGATTGGGAGCAGCTGCAAAGTCCAGATAACCCCCTCTTGAATCGAGCATTGCAGGGATATCCTCCCGGCAGTACGTTTAAAATCATCACCTCTGCGGCGGCGATGGGGTCGGGCAAGTATTCCCCATATTCGATTTTGGGGACTTCTTCCTCAATCACTGTGGGAGGAATTAGTTTCTATGAACACAGTGGCGGTTATGGAGCGATCGGATTTCGTGATGCTTTGGCATACAGTAGCAACACCTTTTTCTATCAGGTGGGATTGGATATAGGACCCCAGGAGATTGCCAAATGGGCAAATAAGTTGGGAATTGGTAAAACCACCGATTTAGACCTGTTGGGACTAGAGGGGGGCACCAACGGTTCCGTCCCCACGCCAGAGGAAAAACAGCAAATCTACGGGGAGCCTTGGTATGTGGGGGATTCTGTCACCACAGCCATCGGCCAGGGGCTGGTCCTGGTGACACCTTTGGAAATGGCGGTGATGACGGCGAGCATTGCTAATGGGGGTTATCGGGTCAAGCCTCATTTACTGGCGTCTCAAACCAACACCCCGGCGACCAAACCGGAACCCACAGGAATGGCTCCCGAAACCGTGGCCACAATTAAAGATGGCTTGGTGGCGGTGGTGCAGAAAGGCACGGCGAGAACCCTTAATGATGGTTCGATTCCCCTGGTAGCGGGCAAAACCGGCACCTCGGAAGTGTTCGGACAAACATCCCACTCCTTGTTTGTTTCCTATGGTCCGGCAAATAATCCCCAAATCGCGATCGCGGCGATCGTGGAAAACGGCGGTTATGGCAGCGTCTCCGCCGCCCCGATCGCCCATGAAATCTACAAAACGTACTTTGGCCAGCAGAAAACTGCCAAACCAAAGCCGTAGGGGATTTGTCCGTTTTTGGTGCCCTTTTCCTTTACAGTAAGTAGGGGCGAGTTCACGAGGGTTTTCGTCCGCTATGACCCAAATCCCGTGAACCCGTTCCTACTTATGTTGTCTTTACAATCACTGTGCCTGTGCGAAAAATAATTCTGGCCGGTAACTGGAAAATGTACAAAACCCAGGCTGAAGCCCAGGAGTTTTTAGGGGGATTTCTGCCCCACTTGTCCAGCACTCCTGAAGACCGGGAAGTAGTGCTGTGTGCGCCCTTCACCGCCTTGCCCAACCTCTCGAAGAGTTTGCACGGGGTGCGGGTGCTACTGGGAGCCCAAAATATCCACTGGGAGGACGCAGGAGCCTACACCGGGGAAGTTTCCGGCCCGATGCTCGTAGAATTAGGGGTACGCTATGCGATCGTCGGTCACAGCGAGCGCCGTCAATACTTCGGGGAAACCGATACCACGGTTAACCAGCGATTGCTGGCGGCCCAACGCCATGCCCTAACCCCGATTTTATGTGTGGGGGAAACCAAACAGCAACGGGATGCCCTGGAAACCGAATCCCATATTTTCCGCCAATTGGAAGAAGATTTGGTGGGGGTTGACCAAAACAACCTGGTGATTGCTTACGAACCCATTTGGGCGATCGGCACCGGCGACACCTGCGCCAGTGAGGAAGCTAACCGGGTGGTCGGTTTGATTCGTTCTCAACTGAGCAATCCCAATGTGACAATTCAGTACGGCGGTTCCGTCAAACCCGACAACATCGATGAACTGATGGCACAACCGGAAATTGACGGCGTACTGGTAGGCGGCGCTAGCCTCACTCCCGATAGTTGGGGTAGGATTGTCAACTTCAAGGCATAGAAACTCCCGGCAGAGACACCGGGTGGGAAAACCTTGTCACAAAAGCGAAGTCTAAGGGTCAGTTGTAACTTAGGGGCAGCCACGCTTTGCAGCTTCCACAGTCAAAGAACCAATGACCAAAGACCAAGGACAAAAGACAAAGGACATATGTTCGATTGGGGGCATAGCACTTATATTATGGGCGTCTTAAATGTGACGCCCGATAGTTTCAGCGATGGGGGCCAGTTCAATACCCCAGCTTTGGCTCAGGAACGAGCCCGCTATATGGTATTGAATGGGGCGGATATTATTGATGTGGGGGGGCAGTCCACCCGACCGGGCGCCCCTCTGGTCTCCGAAGCCGAGGAAATGCAGCGGGTAATACCGGTGATCGAAGCACTCCGGGAGGAAAATTGCTTACCGGAACTTGCCCCTAGTACCCAAAAAAAACGACCAGAACCCCTTTCAGGGATTGAAACGCCGATTTCTGTGGATACTTTCCGCGCCTCTGTGGCAAAAGCGGCGATCGCGGCTGGGGCAAATTGGGTCAACGATATCACCGCAGGCACTGCCGATCGGGATATGCTCCCTGTGGTCGCCGAACTGGGAGTACCCCTAGTGCTGATGCACAGCCGGGGCACCCCCCAAACAATGCAGACCCTCACCAACTATGAAAATTTAATTGCTGACATACACGGCGCCCTGCAAGAGCGGGTAGAAGCCGCTGTGCAAGCAGGAATTGACCGCCGCCTGCTCATTATTGACCCCGGTATCGGCTTCGCCAAAACCCATACTCAAAACCTGGAAATCTTGCGCCGGTTGGCAGAGTTTCGGTCTTTAGGACTGCCTATTTTAGTTGGTCCATCCCGTAAGAGCTTTATCGGCCATATCCTCAGTTCCGTCCCGCCATCTGGAGAGATTAACCCACCCCCACCCCAGGAACGCATTTGGGGGACGGCGGCAGCCTGTACAGCGGCGATCGCCGCCGGAGCCGACATCATCCGCATTCACGACTTACCCCAAATGCGTGACGTTTGCCGCGTCGCCGACGCCATTTATCGGAGAAATAATTGATAATTGATAATTGATAATTGATAATTGATACAGCTTGTTCACCAGTAGCTTAATACATTGCCCCGTGGGGTTGCAGAAACCGGGTTTCTTAATTAAATCTCGGTTTTGATGCAGAGATTCTCGCAGAAACCCGGTTTCTTGGTTAGCTGTAATTATCAACTGTTAATTATCAATTGACAATTGTCAATTATCAATTATGATTGCCATTGCCCGTAGAACCCCCTTGGGGCGGCTCCTTAACACCTTCATCTGCCCCCATCAAATCCGTCATCGCCTCCGTCAGCACCTTGGGATCCATAAAAATAATTTTCGCATTAGGACTGGCGCTCAACTCTTTACTAGCTTGCACGTATTTTTGGGCGACTAAAAACTTCAGTACCTCGCTCATACTCAAACCATCGTGGCTCTTCTTCTGCAAAGTTTCAAAAATCAGCCCCATCGACTCAGCAATCCCCTCCGCCTCGGCGATACTAGCCCGTTTTCTGATTTCTGCAGAACGCTCCTCCTCCATCGACTTTTGCAGCGTTGGTGGCAGACTCAAATGCTGCACCTCCACCCGCAGAATCTTCACCCCCCACTTTTCTGTCACCTCATCCAACGCTTTCAGCAATGCCAAATTGATTTCCGGCGTGCCCGAAATCGTCTCCTCTAATTTCATTTCTCCGATTTTCGCCCTCAGAGTAGTATTGACGATATTTTCGATAGCCAAAGCCAGATTATCTATAGAATAATGGGCTTTTTCTAATTCTACAATTTGCCAGTAAACAATGGCATTTACTTCCACAGAAACGCTATCTTTAGTAATAGCAGCTTGGGGAGTAATATCTAACACCTGCTCTCTTACTGTGTCTTCTACAATAATATTATCTAACACCGGAATCAGAAAATTCAGACCGGGCTGGAGTTTGCGATGGTATTTCCCCAACCGCTCCACTAAGGCTTCATTTCCTTGATTAATTAATTTCATAGAACTGGCAGCGCCACCCCCTAAAAGTAACAAGGTGAACGGGAAAAGTAGAGCCAAAACTAAATCCATGATGTGATCACTCTCCGGGCTACAGGCAAAGAAACCGGGGAATAGAAAGCGGGTTTCTCATTCATGTGGGCGATCGCCGAAACGAGATGAGCAAGAAACCCGGTTTCTCGGTCATTACCTGGTTTTTGTCCAGGCACTCTCATCGTAGCGCGTTGGCGTCGTCATTGACACACCCCTCCCCTTATGCTATCGTTATTGCTAGCACCCAAAAAAAATACCCGAACCCCTTTCAGGGATTGAAACGAAACGGATTTTCCTGCCTTAGTGCTGTGACACCAGCACCCAAAAAATACCCGAACCCCTTTCAGGGATTGAAATGATTCGGAACTACCACCAAATTGGTGGCGTCCATTGATATGGGCGTGATCTTTCGGGCAGGACAATTCATAAATTGCCCATACCCCCACGACAAACCTTGTTTTTATATGAAATCAATACATTCGATCATGGCATATGGTGGGGAAACCCGCAGTAGTTACGGTTTATTCTCCAAACGTCCCTGTCGGGAAAATAAAGTTAAAACACAACGACCATCTCGGATGGTGGCGGCTTTGGTGCTGGCAGGATTTTCCTGCCTTACTGTGACACCAATTCTAGCAGCAGAAAGGCTGACAGTGCGCCTCGGTCCGGTAGAGCGATCGGCCTCGGTATCGGATTTAGAGCAGTTTGTCAAGACGGGCAAGTTATCCCGCGAGCTGGAAGTATTTGGACCGTTTTTGACCCAAGGGGTACGCCAAGCTCTGGATAGTCGTTTAGAGTTGGACTCCAAAATCGCCGAGGGGATAGTAGAAGATTTACTATCCTCACCGCAAGGGCAACGCCTTCTCGCCGCCTTGTTGCTAGTTTTCCCGGAACAAACGGCTGAAGAAATCAAAATGGCGCTGCAACTGGCATTCGCCAAAGCTAATGGGTTGAGCTTGTTAGGGATTTTGAAGGCTTTTCCTGGTGAAAACGTGACGGTGGATTTAACCGCTACCCTGGCCGTGGCTTCCCGGATTAATACATCATACTGGGAAACTCAAATCGCACGCTCGATTATTAAGCGGGAATTGACGGTGGATGGAGCGGCTTTTAAACCCACAAATCTTGACCCGACGGCATTAGGACCGTTCTCGGTACAGGAGGAAACCCTCAATTTCTCGGATCAACAGCGTCAACGCTCGCTCGCAGCGGATATTTACTGGGGGAATAATTCTGGTAGCAGAAGCGATCGGGAAGCTGTTAGGGATAACCCTTTGGTGGTGATGTCTCACGGGTTCGGGAGCGATCGCACCTCCCTGAGCTATTTAGCCCGCCACCTGGCCAGTCACGGCATCACCGTGGTAGCCTTGGAACATCCCGGCAGTAATAAACAGTGGTTGGATAATCTCCCCTTCACCATCAACCCCAGTGAACTGCTCCCACCTGGAGAATTTGCCGACAGACCCCAAGATGTCAGCTTTGTTTTGGATGAATTAGCCAAACTGAACCGCCAAGGAGATAACCCCTCCTTGCCCTCATTCAACACGGAAAAAGTGGTAGCGATCGGTCATTCCTTCGGTGGCTACACGGCTCTGGCTTTAGCAGGAGCCCGCCCCAACCTAGAAGAACTAAAGCAGTTTTGCCAGCGGAGTTTGCCGGTGGGCAGGGCCCCAGCGGACTGGTTGCAATGCGCCGCTGTGGGTGATAACACCAGTCGGCTGCCAGAAATGCGCGATCGACGCATCATCGGTATCGTCGCTCTCAACCCCACCGCCGGGAAAATCTTTGGTAACAAAGGTCTCCAGTCAACCGCCGTCCCTACCCTATTCTTCTCCACCACCGAAGACGCCTGGGCTCCCGCCGTCAGCCACCAACTGCAACCATTTTTAGGAATTCCAGAGCCGAAATACCTCGTCACCGCCTTTTCTGGCTCCCATTTCAGCTTCACCGCACCGGACTCCCCCAACCCCTTCCAAAACAAAAGTACCGAAGAGCTAGAACCACCCGCCGCCCAAACCGAACCCCTCCGCCAGCTTGTGGGTGGGATTGCGATCGCCTTCATCAAGCAGCAAACCCCCCAAGCCAAAACCTATGCCCCATTCCTCACCCCAGCTTACGCCGAATACCGCTCTACCGCCGAAATCCCCCTCCGTCTCAACACCGAAATCCCCTCCCGCCTCGCTCGCTGGTTGGAAGCCAGAGAAGAAACTATCGGCCAGAGATGACCAATGACCACTTACCAGGGTAATATTTCCCCATTAGCGTGCCAAAAAGTCCCGGTATTTTCCAAGTTTAGCTCATCAATGCGGGCAATCAGTCCAGATGCAGCTTCAGCCGGGGGAATGCCTGTATTAGTCATGGATGTATTTACCAATCCGGGATGGAGAATCGCTACAGCAATTTGGCGAGGTTTCAAGTCCCGGGCGAGAGACATTCCTACCATATTCGCGGCCACTTTTGACATCCGATAGCCATAATAACCCCCAGAGCTATTGTCCCCAATAGACCCCATCCGGCTGGTGATAATAGCAATTTTGCCACCAGGCGGCATCTGGGGTAAGAGCGCGGCGGTGACACGCAGTGGTCCGAGGGAATTGATTTCAAACTGTCGCCGAATTCCTTCAAAATTCAGGTTTTCCAGGCTCTCTGCTGCCAAAATCCCCGCATTATTGATTAATACATCAATGGTGATACCTTGCAAGTTATTAGCCAAGCTAGCTACAGCGGCATCGCTGCTCACATCGATTCCCATTACCACCTGGATTCCTAAACTGTCCAATTTTGGAGAATTTTGGCGGCATACGGCGATGACGGTTTCGCCTCTAGCTTGCAAATGGCGGCATAGTTCTAAGCCTATACCTCGGTTGGCACCGGTAACTAAATATGTAGCCATGTTGGAGATTTTTCTAGAATTGATTATTAGTATAATGGTTTGTAAGTAGGTCAACCTAAAAAAACGCCAATAACTCGTAAGCCGTAGTAGGGTGGGCAGTGCCTGACCGAGAATTATCTTGATAACCAGTAGCAGTAGGGGCGATTCGCGAATCGCCCCTACTACAGAACCTGATTTTCTGTCATTCCCGCTTTCGCGGGAATCCAGCCGCCATAGAAGAGAAAAAAGGGTGGATTAGTCCAAATAATCTGTTTTTATAGATATGTTATGATGGCCAAAACATTAGATTTTCAATTAGTTTGGTGTGTAGCAGGCATCATCGCCATGATGCCCGGTTTGGCGGTGGGTTGCCAGCAGAAACCAGAACAAACATCGGCAAATAACCGGGCTGAAGCCCAAATACAAAGAGGAGCAATAGTGATACTTACAGGAATGGTTTTGCAAAAGCCTTGGGCGAAGACCGAGGAATCTTGGCGCGCTGGGGGTAGTGAGTATTATGTTTTAGATGTGGGAGATACAGAAGTAGAGGAGCGTTCTGCCCAAGAAGGCGTCATCCTCCGTCCTTCTGAGGGCATAACTTTAGACAATTTTGCCCAATACATCGGTAAACGGGTGGAGGTGGAGGGGAAATATTTACCCCTAGAGCCTTATGTCCCCCAGAGTCCGATGGAGTCTTATCCTATGGGATATGATGGCAAACCCCTGCCTCGGGGCGGGGGTTTTCAAGTGCTGTCAATTAGAGAAATCCTAGGTTCGTAGTTGGGCTTTAGCCCTAAAAAATGGTTGAATCGAGTTCTTAGGTTCGTAGTTGGGCCAGTTCTTCGGTTCGTAGTTGGGCTTTAGCCCTAAAAAATGGTTGAATCGAGTTCTTAGGTTCGTAGTTGGGCTTTAGCCCCAAAAAACGAACCAGGGAAAGAGGGCTAAAGCCCAACTACGAACTTGCTTTATTCAGCTTCACTGGCGTGGTAAGAACTGCGGACTAACGGGCCCGATCGCACATGGGTAAAGCCCATTTCACGGGCAATTGCCCCCAGATGGTCAAATTCAGCAGGAGTCCAATATTTTTCTACGGGGAGATGTGCCAGGGAGGGACGCATATACTGACCGAGGGTGAGTCGATCGCACCCCACGGCCCTTAAATCAGCCATCGCGTCCACTACTTCCGCCGTAGTTTCCCCCAAACCCAACATCAACCCCGACTTAGTGGGGATGCTCGGGTTAAATTCCTTCACCATCCGCAACACCGCCAAAGAGCGATCGTACTTCGCCCCCCGCCGCACCGGACCCGTGAGCCGCCGCACCGTTTCCAGATTATGATTGTAACAAGCCGGAGCCGCCGCCACCACCAGACCAATTCGCTGATGCTGCATTGCCTCTGGAGTCATTCCCTCACATGAACCACCCCAAAAATCCGGCGTCAACACCTCGATACTCGTTCCCGAATTCAACCGGCGGATTGCCTCCATTGTGGCCACAAAAATGCCCGCCCCCCCATCAGGCAAATCATCCCTCGCCACCGCCGTCAACACCACATAACGCAACCCCAAAAGCTGCACCGCCTCCGCCACCTTTTCCGGTTCTTCCGGGTCCAGAGGCATCGGCGCATGTCCCTTATCCACCTGACAAAAAGCACAAGCGCGGGTACAAGTAGGACCCATCAGCAGAAAAGTTGCCGTTTTCTGGCTGTAACATTCCCCCCGGTTAGGACAGCGCCCCTCCTCGCAAATCGTATGAATTTGCCTTTGCTTGACAATTCGCTGCACCGTCAAGATATCACTTGCCTTGGGTAGAGGGCGCCGCAACCAAGAAGGCATCGCCGCCACATCTTGCCGCAGTTGAGCAGTCCTGGAGTCAGTTTGAGAACTCATCGGCAATTCCATTTCTATCCCTTATCACCTAATATGGTATTGTTACCCCACTCTGAAGGAGCGGCACCACCGCCTTTGGAGGATGACAGCAGGAGAATAGGCAAGATGCCTGTTTCTCAGTCTATGCCCAGCTTTGGGCGTGGAAATCTTGATGGATGTCGCTTTTTGTTTTGGAGGGGGCACCCCCATCCGCCCGCGCCCCCCGGAAAGGAGGGATGAACGGGGCCACCACCACCAACAGAAAAGCCCCTACCTGTCCTATCCAGGAGCCTGCCACCCCGTGCCTCCTGCCCCTCCGTTCTGTTTGTTACCCTATGGATGAGAGCTTCTCTCCTGCTTAGGGGAGGCAAAGCTCGGCTGTGCTGTAGAATGAGGTTTTGCCCAGCGGTTCGCTTTCTTTGCCGGAGCAGGCTAGGCTTTACACTTCTACGGTGTCCCGCCCAGATTCCTTGCCTGCATCAGGCGATCGATAGGCAGTACAGTAACAAAACAGGATCTTCTATTATTTTAGCTTTACACTCACCTGCATAGGAGTCAGTCGTGGCAACTCACAAAATCCTGGTTATCGATGACAGTAAAGTTATCCAGAAAATGGTACGCGAAATGTTGCCTCCGGGCAACTTTGATGTCCTCCAAGCCAAAGATGGGGAAGAAGGACTGAAAATGATCCGGGCAGAGCATCCCAACCTGATTATGTTGGACTTCCTATTACCGAAGGTGAGCGGTTGGGATGTATTCCAAGAGCTGCACAAAATCGCCCAGTCTGAGGGCAAGATGACGCCACTGGTTTTGATGTCTGGGCGGAAAGAGGAAGTAGCCGAGAAAATCTCGGAACCCTTTGAATACTTTGAGTTTATCGAAAAGCCCTTTGAAAAGAAATCCCTAATCGGTGCCATTAAATCTGCAATGGCTAAGGCCAAAGACTGGCATCCCCCTGGTGGTGTTGCTGCCGGTGGAGCGGCGGCTGGTGGGGGTGCCAGCGCGGCGGAAATTATGGCGCTGAAGAAGCAAATCGCCACTATGCAAGGAGAAATTGATACTTTGAAGAAACAGGTAAGTCAAATTATCACCTTGGTCAAGCAAAAATTAAAGTAAATTTATTTCGGGGACGCTGTTTTGATGGCAGTGGGTAGATTTTCTGCCGGGATGCTGCCAATTTTGTCCTCAAAGCTGATTTGCCCACACCAGCACTGAATGACTCGGGCAATAACCCCATTTTTCATGCCAATGGTTCTAGATTCCTCGTTTGCCCCGATACTGAGTGCCTCAGCCGATCGACTGCACCAGCTCATAGCAGGTTTTTCCCATTCCCGGATCCTGGTTGTCGGTGACTTGACCCTCGATGAATTTCTCACCGGTCAGGTAGAGCGGCTTTCCCGGGAAGCACCGGTCTTGATTATCCGCCACGAAAACACCCGCCAAGTGCCTGGGGGGGGTGCCAATGCTGCCTACAACCTAGCCAAGTTAGGCGCCCAAGTCAAAGTAGCTGGGTTGGTGGGTAAAGATGACCAGGGACGGGCGCTGCGAGATATTTTCGCGGCAGCGGGGGTGGATACTACGGGTATCTTACCTGACCCCGCCAGACCCACGGTCACGAAAACTCGGATTTCTGCTCACGCTCGCCAGTCTGTGACGCAGCAAGTTGTCCGGGTCGATCGCAAATCAGACGATTTGCCCGATTCTGACTTACAGCTAGAATTAGCCGACTACATCCGCCAACAGCTACCCTATGTGGATGCGGTGGTTTGCTCCGACTACGGCGATGGCGTATTTACAGCGCCAGTAATTGAAGCTGCCTTGAACCACCATCTGACGGTTGTAGATGCCCAAAAAGATTTGCACCGTTACGCCGGAGCTACTGTGTTTACCCCCAACTTGCCCGAAGCCGAGCTGGCAGTAGGCTATCCGATTAACCGGCCCCAAACCCTGACTCAAGCCGGAAAAGACTTGTTGCAACTGGTCAAAGCGCAGCAAATTCTCATCACCCGAGGCGAGCAGGGGATGAGTTTGTTTGACCACACCACCGAGGCGCATATCCCCGCCTTCAATCGCACCGATGTGTTTGATGTTACCGGTGCTGGCGATACCGTGGTAGCAGCTCTCACCTTGGGGTTGACTGGTGGTGCCTCGTTCTGGGAAGCCTCAGTTTTGGGGAATTTGGCAGCTAGTATCGTTGTGCGCCATTTCGGCACAGCTACCACCACTCCTGCTGAAATTGCCGAGGCGTTGCAGTTGCTTTTGAGCGAGGAGTGATTTTCGGTTTGATCTGGGTTGGTGCCTCTCCGGGGCGACCATCTCCAACTCTCCACTGTCGATCGGCGGACGAATCCAGTTTCGGACGCTATGATTATCTTTGTGTTGGCGCTTCCGAGGAGCGACTACGGCAAGAACCCCGATGAGCCTGTTGCCATTGCTGGGAATTTCTCCAGTAACGCCCTGCTCATACAGAAAAGCTCTAGGCTTCAGGCTTAATTCTGAGTCTGAGTAGTTTTGCCATCAACAATGCCCTCTTTCACCAGTTGAAACGGGGGCATTTGATACTTGATTGGTGATTTATTCCTGGTCATTGCTCATTTGACAAAAGACAAATATGAAGTTTTGTTTCCCAATGTGTCTGTTTCTCAGCATCAAGGGAAAAATATAAATATATAGGGATACGGTATGCTGTGTCCCTAAAATCTCTGGGAGGTTTACTGTGTTATTCAGGGACAAAAAACTCAATCTGGTGCATTCCCCCCAAAATCAAGGAAGCGTCATTTTAGAAATCATCGTGGTGCTTTTGGTTTTAGGTGCTTTTCTCTACGTGATCTGGCCAATTATTATGCGAAATTTGTCTGAGGATAATAATTCTTATCAAATTTTGACGGCCAAAAAGAATCTGCAAACTTGATGATGATTTCGGCCACAAAAGGGTCAGGGTGTTTTTTTAGTAAATCAAGTTGAATTAGGTGGATATTGTTGGGCTAGAGAAGTTTCAGAAAAGCCAGTAATAAGTATCAAGAAAAATAGTTGGCTGATATGTAGCGCCCTGACGAGGTGGGTGGATGGGTGTTTTGATGGGGGAGGGGGATATTCAGGACCTCGATCGCCCACCCACATGGACCCTGGAGATATGGACCATTGGGGTGAGATTAACTGGGGGGTGACACCCCCCAAAAAAAAGCCGAAAAATTTTTTGAAAAACCCCTTGACAAATCCAAAAGTTTGAGGGATTATGTATAAGGCTCGCATAAGGGACTGTAGTTCAATTGGTTAGAGCACCGCCCTGTCACGGCGGAAGTTGCGGGTTCGAGCCCCGTCAGTCCCGTTCTCTTGACTGTGCCACCACGGCGTTATCGGCGCCCCCTGGCTCAGTCGCAAGATACTCGTTTCTCTAGATTTTTCTCTGAGACTGTTCTAATGATAGGGGTCGAGCCCCGTCAGTCTCGTTCTCAAGTATAATAGAAACTTGTTAGTGATGGCGTGAAAAGTTGAGCGTTCGGGTCAGAATCGCTCCCAGTCCCACTGGGAATTTGCATATCGGCACAGCCAGAACGGCTGTTTTTAACTGGTTGTTCGCCCGTCACCACGGGGGCCAGTTTGTACTGCGCGTAGAAGATACGGATTTAGAACGATCGCGCCCCGAGTACACCCAGAATATTCTGGACGGACTCCGGTGGCTGGGTCTGGAATGGGACGAAGGGCCTTTTTTCCAAACTCAAAGGCTGGATTTGTACCAGCAGGCGATTAAAACTCTGATGGACAAGGGTTTGGCTTATCGCTGCTACACCACCCCAGAAGAACTCGAAGAACTCCGCTCCGCTCAAAAAGCTCGGGGCGAGGCACCTCGTTATGACAACCGCCACCGCAATTTGACGGCGGAACAGCAAGCCCAGTTTGAAGCCGAAGGACGCACAGCAGTAATTCGCTTCAAAATCGATGATGACCGCCAGATTTCTTGGCATGACTTGGTGCGCGGGGAATTAGCTTGGCAAGCTAAGGACCTGGGTGGCGATATGGTCATCGCCCGATCGGCCCAAGGAAACAACATCGGTCAGCCCCTGTACAACTTAGCTGTGGTGGTGGATGACATCGATATGGCTATCACCCACGTGATCCGGGGGGAAGACCATATCTCCAACACGCCGAAGCAAATCCTCCTCTATGAAGCCTTAGAGGGGAAAGTCCCAGAATTTGCCCACACGCCCTTGATTCTCAATCAAGCGGGACAAAAACTCTCGAAGCGAGATGGGGTGACTTCGATTTCCGATTTCCGAGACATGGGCTTTATTCCCCCAGCTTTGGTCAATTATATGACCCTGTTGGGGTGGTCCCCACCGGATAGCCAAGAAGTGTTTACCTTAGAAGAAGCGGCAGCTAAATTTAGCTTCGATCGGGTAAACAAGGCGGGGGCAAAATTCGACTGGGATAAGCTCGATTGGCTCAACAGCCAGTATCTGCATACTATGGACTGGGCAAAACTAACGACTCTGTTGATTCCTTATTGGCAAAAAGCGGGTTATGAGTTCGACCCAGTGGCAGAACGACCCTGGCTGGAGCAAATTACTGCCCTGATTGGTCCAAGCCTGACTCGCCTGCCCGATGCGGCCCCGATGACACGGATTTTCTTCCAATCAACGGTGGAAATCACTGCGGAAGGGGCAGAGCAAATAGAGCAAGATGGGGCGCTGAAGGCGATGCAGGCAGTTCTCGAAGGGCTGGATCGCTTTCCCGAGTTCACCCCAGACACTGCCCAAGAACTGCTCAAACAAGTGACTAAAGAGCAGAACGTGAAAAAAGGGTTGGTGATGCGATCGCTGCGCGTCGCCTTCACCGGAGATGTTCACGGACCGGATTTAATCCAATCTTGGTGCATTCTCCACCAAAAAGGGCTCGATCGGATCCGATTGCAAGCCCTTTTATCCTCTCAAGAACCACCAAACACCCCTGGCAACCCGCCAGTAGAACCAATGGCAACCACCCCAGAACCGGAACCAAACGGAGGTGACAGCGGGGCGGATCCCCCAGTGGCACCAATGGCAACCACCCCGGACCCGGAACCAACCGGAGGTGACTTGTGGGCGGATCCCCCAGTGGCACCAATGGCAACCACCCCGGAACCGGAACCAAAGGCAGATGAATCTGCAGCCGCTCCCCCAGTGGCACCAATGGCAACCACCCCGGAACCGGAAGTAAAGGCAGGTGAATCTGCAGCCGCTCCCCCAGTGGCCCCAATCTTGCCAGTTCTTCTCGTGGAGCCACTAGCTCCACAACAAGCTACAACCGCGCCACCAAAACCTTTCCCTTTATCAGCTAAAAGCACTTCAGAGGTTCTGCCAATACCACCAGTGGCGGCAACTACCCCCATACCGAAAGTGGTGGCAAACCCAGCTCCGAAAGTGGTAACAGCGCCAATACCAGAACCAGAAATGGTAGTAGCGCCAACACCAGAAGTTTTAGCAGCGCCAGAACCAGAACCGGAAATGGTGGCAACTCCAGAACCGGAAATGGTGATGACAGCTCTAACTAATGAGGCGGAGGTTAGCAGCCAAACCACTATCACCCAAAAAATTATTCAAACTTTCTCCGACTTGCCGGATTACATCACCAACTTTTTTGGGCAATACCAAAAACCCATACTTGGTGTTGGTTCGATTTTGGCGGTGATAGTTGGCGTCAGGGTGATTGCTTCAGTGTTGCACGCTTTAAACACCACTCCTTTGGTAGGACCTATTTTTACTGCCATTGGTTTGGTATATTCCGGGTGGTTCGTTTACCGCTATTTGCTCACCAGTACGAGTCGCCAGGAACTATTCCAAAAGGTGAAATCCCTCCTGGCTCACATTAGTGGTCAAGAGTCCCCTAGCGCGTAGGTTCTTTGTCCTTTGTCCTTTGTCCTTTGTCAAATTGCCTTGTCACAAGGGACAAGGGACAAAGGACAAGGGACTTTTGACAAACCTCTTGGTTTGAGGCTCCGAAACTGAGGCTCCGGAACCGATCGGCGTGATTGCGCGTCAATCAGCTAGAATATTGGCTAAGTAGAAAGTAGGGGCGAGGTTCACCAGCATCTGACAGAGATCGCCCAACTCTGGGTGAACCCCCCCAATAAAAGCTAAGATAACTTTGGGGTGGGTGGGAAGACGAAACGAAAATAATGCCCCAAGGCACGATGGTTATCGAGTGGTATCCCCATCTCCCTATTGTCCCTCTTTGAAAGGGAGGGTGAGGGAGGGGATAGCAAAAGCAGGTGCTTCTTTTGCAGCCCCAACTCCGCACCTGTTTCTATGTTTTATCAGCGGACAGCCATTTTTTGCAATTAGAATGCACAAGTCAGTGCAACGCAAAGGGAAACGGAAACCTCGCTTTCCCCAATTTAGGTTGACGGCGAGAGTGTGGGCGCACATCTGTGCGCCCACATTGGCGATCGCCCTCGCCACTAGCATTATCTGTTTGTCTCCCACCACCACCTCTGGACAACCAGCAGCAGAGATATTTGGTAACATCACCCTCAGCCCCCGCTTTTCCCCGGACCCGTTCATCATTCGCGGCGTCAGCGGCGGTTCCATCCCCGCTCCCACCATTGCCCAGCGAGAAAATACCCCCAATGGTCCGTGTGTTGGCTTAGTAGATGAAGAACCGGACCACCGCATCGTTTTAACCGCTTTTTTTAACTACCTCAGTCTCCAGGTGCAGAGTTCCCAAGATACTACTATTGTGGTTAAAGGGCCCGGTGGCAGTTGGTGTAACGACGACCTCGATGGCAAAAATCCGGGGATCGCCGGTCAATGGCTTAAAGGCACTTATGAAGTCTGGGTGGGTTCCTATGAATCAGAAAAATATTATCCCTACATCATCAAAATCACCGCTGCTCCCCTCCTTAACCCCTTTGGTCGCTGATGAGTTCCGGTTCTAACTAGGAGTGCTTCTGGGACTGTATCATCAACCAAACGGTGAAATCAATTGCCAATGTACCCTGACGTAGGACAAGGCGTTATCAAGATTATTCGTGAATTCGAGAGAGTAATAAAGAACAGCCCCTACCAAACCAAAGGGTAATCCCCCCGTGAGTCAGCAAAAGGCTAAGGGTCCCTTTTGTTTGAGATTGCACTGGGATGCGGAATTGATATCACTGCGTTGGCTATGGCGATAGAACCCGATCGGCGTAGGGGTAGTGTGCCCGTGTTTACCCCAATCCAGTCAGCCGGTTTTTGATTGGCTGTGGTTATATACCATAAAAATAGATATTTGTCAAGTAATTTAGGTTTCTAGATGAGGGACCATCTGGGACGGGAAACCATATCTCAGATGGATTCGCAGAATTATGAGAATGTACGTTAAATTTAGTTAAGATTTTTGTAGGGATTATCCCTCTGTGGGGACCTAGAAAAAACCGGGCAGCCGCCAGAAACCTTCTGACCAATCCACCCCCCCGATTCATTGGGGGGACCTGGGGGATGCAAGGTGGTCTGATAATACTGTATATACGAGACGATCGAAGATGAAAATTTCCTGGAGAATACTGTTACTTTGGACTTTACCAGCTTTGGTAATTGGGTTTTTTGTCTGGCAGGGAGCATTTTCGGCTGGGGTGCCGAATATGTCGCAAAACACCGCCAGCACGCGGATGAGCTACGGTAGATTTCTAGAATACCTGGACGCTCATCGCATCAGCAGCGTGGATCTGTTCGAGGGGGGGCGCACGGCGATCGTCCAAGCCACAGACCCAGAACTGGACAACCGGGTGCAGCGTCTGCGGGTGGACTTACCGGGAAATGCCCCTGAGTTGATTTCCCGCCTGCGAGAAGAGAATATCAACTTTGACATCCATCCCCCCAGCAGCAATGGTGCGATTTGGGGACTGTTGGGTAATTTAATTTTCCCCGTGTTATTAATTGTGGGGCTGTTTTTCCTGTTCCGCCGCTCCAACAACCTCCCTGGTGGACCGGGACAGGCGATGAACTTCGGCAAATCTCGGGCGCGGTTCTCGATGGAAGCGAAAACCGGGGTGATGTTTGACGATGTAGCTGGTATTGAAGAAGCCAAAGAAGAACTGCAAGAAGTCGTTACCTTCCTGAAAAAACCGGAACGTTTTACCGCTGTGGGGGCTCGCATTCCCAAAGGGGTGCTGCTCGTAGGCCCGCCGGGGACGGGGAAAACTCTGTTGGCGAAAGCGATCGCTGGGGAAGCGGGAGTACCCTTTTTCAGCATCTCTGGTAGTGAATTTGTGGAAATGTTTGTGGGCGTGGGTGCTTCCCGCGTGCGCGACTTGTTCAAAAAAGCCAAAGAAAACGCTCCTTGTATCATCTTTATCGATGAAATTGACGCCGTGGGGCGCCAACGGGGTGCAGGTATCGGCGGCGGTAACGATGAGCGGGAGCAAACCCTCAACCAGTTGCTGACGGAAATGGACGGTTTTGAGGGCAATACTGGGATTATCATTATTGCGGCGACTAACCGCCCGGATGTGCTGGACTCGGCGTTATTGCGTCCGGGGCGGTTCGATCGGCAGGTGACGGTGGACTCGCCGGATATCAAAGGTCGTCTGGAAATTCTCAATGTCCATGCGCGCAATAAGAAACTCGCCGAGGACATCTCCTTGGAAGCCATTGCCCGCCGGACTCCTGGTTTTACCGGGGCGGACTTAGCCAACTTGCTCAATGAAGCGGCGATTTTAACGGCTCGCCGCCGCAAAGAGGCGATGACGATGCTGGAAATTGATAATGCGATCGACCGGGTAATCGCTGGAATGGAAGGGACGCCGTTAGTTGATAGCAAGAGCAAACGGTTAATTGCTTACCACGAAGTCGGTCACGCTCTGGTAGGGACTTTGCTCAAAGAGCATGACCCAGTACAGAAAGTGACTTTAATTCCTCGGGGTCAAGCTCAGGGTTTAACCTGGTTTATGCCGATGGAAGAGCAGGGTTTGATTACTAAATCCCAACTGATGGCGCGCATTACTGGGGCTTTAGGTGGTCGCGCTGCTGAGCAGGTGATTTTCGGTGATGCGGAAGTCACCACCGGTGCAGGTAATGACTTGCAACAGGTTACAGGAATGGCGCGCCAAATGGTGACGCGGTTCGGGATGTCTGATTTAGGGCCGCTGTCTCTGGAAACCCAACAGGGAGAGGTATTTTTGGGTCGTGACTGGATGACTCGATCGGAATATTCCGAGGAAATTGCCTCCCGCATCGATGCCCAAGTGCGGGCGATCGTCGAGCATTGCTATCACAAAGCCTGCCAGATGATGCGGGAAAACCGCGCCGTCATCGATCGCCTCGTGGATTTGTTGATTGAGAAAGAAAGCATCGACGGTGACGAATTCCGCCAGCTCGTGGCTGAGTACGCCGAAGTCCCAGAGAAAGAGCGCTACGTCCCCATCATTTAATTGATAATTGATAATTGATAATTGATAATTGTCAATTATCAATTATCAATTGTCAATTGTCCTTGCACCACCAGGACAGAGCAGTGGGCGTGGTGGATGACGTAGTTACTGACGCTACCGAGTAAAAATTCGGTAAACCCCTGGCGTCCACGACGACCCATCACGATTAAATCGGCGGGTAGTTTAGCGGCTCGATCGCAAATCAAGCTGCCTGGGTCTCCCACCTCATAGTTGAATTCCACTTCCAGACCTTGAGATTTTGCCTGACGGCAATATGCCTGAAGATTATCTCGGACGTGGGCGATTTCTGCCTCAATATTGCTTTGGTGGATTTGCTGCAAGGCTTTCCCGGCGGCTAAGTCCAAACCGACCCCAGTTCCTAGGAGGGGACCTACTTCTCCAGCCACTTCCACGTTAATGGCATGAAACAGTAGTAGTTTTGCCCCTTCTTTTTGTGCCAAATCCTGAGCTTGCTCTAGAACTAACGGAGCTTGGGGGGAGCGATCGAGCGCTACGATGATATTTTTAAAACCCATAAGTTTGCCTCCGCACGCACTGGGGGGTTGGTGGGCGACATCGTGGGCGCCTCTCCCCCGCTAGTTCCAGTTTAGCACTGGCATTTGTCATTGGTCAATTGATAATTAATAATTAATAATTGATAATTATCAATTATCAATTATCAATTATAAGTAAACTTGGCGGTAATAAGCCTGATATTCGGGAGAGAGTAAAGGTTGCCACCAAGGGCGATGGCTTAAATACCATGCCACCGTGCGGCGTAAACCTTCTGCTACAGTTACGGAAGGAGTCCAACCGAGTTCAGTTTTGATTTTGGTGGCATCGATCGCATAGCGGCGGTCATGTCCGGGACGGTCTTTCACGAAAGTAATTAACTTTTCACATGGTCTGACCGGCAAATCCGGCGCCAATTCATCCATAATCCCACAGAGCAGCCGCACTAAATCAATATTTTTGACTTCATTATTGCCGCCAATATTGTAAGTTTCTCCCGGTTGCCCCCGGTGAATTACCGCATCTAAAGCACTACAGTGGTCTTCCACATAAAGCCAATCTCGGATATTTTCCCCATCGCCATACACAGGCAAAGATTTGCCCAAAAGCATATTAATGCACATGAGGGGGATTAATTTTTCGGGAAAGTGATAAGGGCCATAATTGTTAGAGCAATTAGTGATGATAGTAGGGACTTTGTAGGTGTGGAAATAGGCACGAGCCAGGTGGTCACTGCCAGCTTTGGAGGCGGAGTAAGGACTATTGGGTGCATAGGGAGTAGTTTCAGAGAAAGGCGGGTCATCGGGGCCGAGACTGCCGTAAACTTCATCGGTAGAAACATGGAGAAATAGTTTGGTTGGCGTGGCGGTGGCGGCGGGACTGTGGTAGTGATGGCGGAAGGCTTCTAGGAGGGTAAAAGTCCCCACCACATTGGTTTGGATGAAGGCTCCCGGACCGAGGATGGAACGGTCAACGTGGGATTCGGCGGCGAAATGGGCGATGATATCGATATGTTCGGTGGCAAGAAGATTATCGATGAGGGGACGATCGCAGATATCCCCCTGCACAAACCGAAAATTATCCCTTCCCTCCAACTCCGCCAGATTTTCCCGGTTTCCTGCGTAGGTGAGCGCATCCAGTACCACTACTCTGTCTTGGGGATAGCGACTGCACCAATAGCGAACAAAATTAGAACCGATAAACCCAGCCGCACCCGTCACCAAAAGGCGGCGGGGTGAAACCGGGGTATCTTCGTTAAATCCAGTCATGTAGTTTGTTTCTCCCTATGGTTGCGGACATGAATAAACATACATCAATCTCGATTGATTATCCTGGAATAGCCAAAAATACCACCTGAGTTGTCTGCTGAGAGCTAAAATTATTATCGCTGATGAGGATGAGGGTATTTTGGCCGTTGCTGTTGGGGGCACCGAAGGTAAAACCCTCGATGTTATCCGGTTGAAAACCATAATTTTGGGAATCGAATATGAGCCGTTTGCCCACGGGTTTGATGGCGGTAGCATCAGCGGTGTTTAGACTAAAAATATCACTGATATCGGTAGCATTTTTCAGGGAAATTTCAAAAATCCTAATTTGGTTACCGACGTTTTCTGAAAAAGACCGCTCTAAACTCAGAATTATGGTGTCATCTATGGCTAGTAGTTCGACTAAACCATTAGTTTGAAATCCATTGGTAGGATGGGGAGGGGCGGCTACGGGTTCGGTAATATAGAGGAATTCGGCGGTGGGTTGACCAGATGCTAAGTTATATTTTATCATCCTACAGGGGCTGCCGGTGCTGATATCGGCGGTTGGCCCGTCTTGGAGGAGGGCGTTTTCTGTGGCGGTGAAGAGAAATTCACTATTGGGGGTGATGGTGAGGCTTTCAAAGGCAAGGTTATTGCGGACGCCACTGGTATGGTTGGGGAGAAATTTCGCGGGGATGGGGAGGCTTTTTTGCCATTTGCCATCGCGGGAGAATGCGGCGATAAAAGGGGCGATGCCAGTTTTTACATCTCCTTCTGAGGTGATAAAGAGGGTGCCATCGGGAGCGAGGGCGATACTTTCTGGATCGATGGTGTTGGGGGGGAATGGTTCGCCATGTTCATTGCGGAGGAATGTTACCTGCTTGGGGCTAATGGTAAATTGGTCGCTATCTATGGCTAGGGTGTAGAAGCGAGCGGGGGATTTTTGGCTGCGATCGTCTGAAATACTGTAGTACAAATTGGCGCTAGTATTGTAAGTAATGCCGGAAAATCCTCCTACTTCTGTATTTTCAAATAAAAAACCATGCGGCAGGGATGTTGTCTCCATAAATTCTAGGGATATCATGCTAGTGTTTCCCCGAATTTCTGATGAGTAAATAATGATAGTTGCCATAAATAAACCTGATAAAAAAAGGGCGAGTTTTCGCCATAATTTAGGTAATATCATTGCCTGCTTACCCAATTTAGATTTGGCTCATTTCTGGAGTGGCATTATTCAATAAATAGCAAGTTTAGGGATTTTCTGCTAAAAAAGTGTCAAGCCATTTTTTGAGTAAGTAGGTAGCACGGCAATCGTCTTCGTTATAGTTGAGGATAGCATCTAGGTAAGAGCGGTCTGGATTTTGGAGCCATTGTTTGTACCAGACAATGCACTGGGCACCGTTGGCATTTTCTTCGCGCCACTGAAAGCCCAGCCAGCGCGCCAGAGCTTTGAGAGAATAGCTTTCTACTGGCAGAACGGCGGTTTTTGTCACCCATTTGTGAATGTCGATAAAGCGATGGGTGAGGGGATGCCAATGGTGATGGGGAGTGGCGTAGCGACGGGCGAGTTTTTTTACGGTTTGGACTTCTGAGTCGCAAAAGTGAAAAATCGGGGCTTGAGGATAGGCCCAGACTAAATCAAGAAATTGCTCCCAGGTGGTTTGTTCGTCTTCGGGCTTTTCGGCGAGGAAGGGATAAAATGTTTCGGTGTGGGCAAGGCGATCGACTACTAACACCCCGTGGAGAAAGGTTAAATCTCGATCGGGTTCGGCTTCGATATCGAAATAAAGTTCTACATTATGAGTGCCCCAGGGTTCAGCGGCAAAATCTCCGGGATCCGGGAGGGGGAGGGGGAGGTTATGCAATACCGCTTGCGCCTGGAGGATCAGCGTCTGCGCCACCCGATCGCTCTCCACAGGATTACCGTGACAATTATCCAAAAGATGAGCAGAAAGCATAGTGGCATCAGCAGCAGCGAGAGTTGCCACAGTGTGCAGTTGTAGCTGCTGCAAAATTTGATAACGACCGGGGGTGACACCCGGTAATAAAGACAGGTGCTGGGTTTCTTTCGCCACAGCGTAGCAACTACCGAACCAGCGACACATATCACAGGGATGGCGAGCAATAAACACTTCTGGCTCTTTCTCTGAGAGTAGCATCGCGGCACAGTCCGCCAAAAGCTGTTCCATCGGCGGCAAAAATGCCCCCACATCCACCACATATGAGCCTTTAGAGCGCAAAATCAGCTCGGCTGGGGCTAGCACCCCCTGCAGGCGCTGTAAAATCCAAGCATGAAAAGCGGCAATCATCTGATAAACCCGTTTAGGACGTTTGCTAAACTTCACATCCACAGGCATATATAGCCAATCACCAAATCCTGATTCCCCCGGTTGCTTCACCAACAAATCGGGATGACTGACTAAGGTAACATTCTCCGGTAATCCAGGGGGTAAATCGGCATTTCCCTCTACCAACAGCACCCCATTGGCAATCAGCTCTACACCCTGCTGCATCATTTCCCAAGTGGCTTTCGCCGCCGCCACCATATCTCCCCGAGGATAAATTGGTTCTTGAGGGGAAAAGGATCTTAAAATCTGGTTGCGGTGAGACTGGCTATCAGACTGAATTTGCAGCACCCAGTCACTTTTGGGCTGCAGCCAGCTTGAGTCAGCGTGGAGATTGAGAAACGATCGGCGTTGACAGCGCTGGTAGTCAAATAGAATTTCGTCAGTTAGGAACATATTAGGAGGCTCAGGAGGTGACAGGGGGGTGGGAGGGGCTCACTGGGGCAGGTGGGAGACTCGGAGATGCTGCCCTCAGCGTACCTTATATTCAGGCAAATCAATGCCATTCTATGCAGTGTCATCAAGTCCCGGTAAGCTGACCGGGAGAGAAAAGCTGCTGGCTTGGGGAAGTGCTAATCTACAAATACTCCCATAAGTTCTTCTGCAAGTCATGTCCGCAAGCCAGCAGAAATCGCCAATCCGCAGTCTAATCGTGCGCTATGTTACCGCTTTGAGTGCGGTGGCTGTGTTGTCCGTGGGGGCGCAAGTGCTGGTCCAGCGAAGTTTGCAGCTCCAGGATAGCGATGCTCGAGTCATCAATATCGCTGGACGCCAGCGGATGCTGAGCCAAAAATTGACAAAAGCAGCTTTGCGGCTACAGCTAGCGGCCCCTAATATCACCTCAGAGCAACTGCAGGAGCTGAAAGATGCGGTGAATTTGTGGGAGCGATCGCATCGCGGCTTGCTCGAAGGCGACCCCGAGTTGAGATTACCAGGAAAAAACAGCCCGATCGTCCAGCAGATGTTCGCCGAGATTGAGCCCCACCATCAAGCCATGCTCGCCGCTGCCAAAGAAATACTACAATTTCAATCCCTGAAAGACGTTCCGGTAAATTTGGGGACTACGGACCAGCCATCGTCTCAATCCATGACGATCTCAATTGAGCCCTTAATCGCCAAAATTCTCGTCCACGAAGCCAGCTTTCTTCAAGGCATGGATAGAATCGTCTTTCAATACGATGCCGAAGCTAAAGCCCGAGTCGAACAAATGCAAACCTTAGAGCATTTCGTCCTTTGGGTGACGCTAATAGTTTTAAGCCTCGAAGCGATTTTCGTCTTCCATCCCGTAGTAGTTCAGATGCGCAGTTACATCGCGGAAATGGTGAGCCTCCAAGAAAAAACCGCACGCATGGCCGCCGCCCTAGAAGAAAACAACGGCGACCTAGAATCAGCCATGCAAAAAGCCCAAGCAGCTACCCGCCTTAAATCGGAATTTTTGGCCAATATGAGCCACGAAATTCGCACCCCCATGAACGCCGTTATCGGCATGACCAGTTTGCTCTTAGATACGGATCTGAGCCCGGAGCAGCGGGATTTTGTCGCCACAATTCGCACCAGTGGCGAAGCCCTACTGGGAATTATTAACGATATCTTAGACTTTTCCAAAATTGAAGCAGGAAAATTAGAATTAGACAATCAACCTTTCTCCCTGAGAGAATGTGTAGAATCCTCCCTGGATTTGCTGCGGGCGAAAGCTGCGGACAAAAAGCTGGAATTAGCTTACATCATGGAAGATGGGGTGCCAGAATTTATTCTCGGCGATGTCACCCGCTTGCGGCAAATCTTGGTCAATCTCCTCAGTAACGGGGTAAAATTCACCCAAAAAGGCGAAGTGATCTGCACAGTGAGCGCCCAAAATATCGGGGCTTGGTCTGGACCGGGAACTGGATTAAGAAATTCTGCCTCGCCACAGTGGGCGACATCGGAAAACCCCAATTATTATGAAATCCATTTTGCCGTCAAAGATAGTGGTATCGGTATCCCAAAGGATAAAATGCAGCGGCTGTTCCAATCATTTTCTCAATTGGATGCCTCCACCACTAGACACTACGGTGGTACGGGTTTGGGACTAGCCATCAGCAAACGCCTCAGCGAAATGATGGGAGGAAGGATGTGGGTGGAAAGCGAGGATGGCGTTGGCTCTACGTTCGGTTTCCACATCATCGCTCCCGCCGCTCCCACTCTACCCAGCCAAAATCTCCTCGCTGAGGTACAGCCAATTTTGAAAGGGAAGCAGGTGTTAATTGTGGATGACAATGCTACCAACCGGCGTCTGCTCATTTGGCAAGTGCAAAAGTGGGGGATGCTACCTCGGGCAGCGGCTTCTGCGGCTGAGGCTTTGGATTTAATTGCTGTCACCCCTGATTTTGATTTGGCGATTACGGATATGGAAATGCCCCAGATGGATGGGGTGGGGATGGCGATGGCGATGCGGGATTTGGGCGTTAATATGCCCCTGGTGATTCTCACTTCCATCGGCTGTCCGCTGAATGCCAAAGATGGGGGTTTTGCGGCTTGCCTGAATAAGCCAATCAAACCATCAGAACTGTATAACACATTGGTGGTGATTTTTACCAACAAGAATACCTGGATTAAAGAGCAACCAAATCGAGTTTCGATTAAGAAGAATTTGGGCTCGATCTATCAGATGCGGATTTTGCTGGCAGAGGATAATTTAGTTAACCAGAAAGTGGCGCTAAAGTTGCTCGATCGCATGGGCTACCGCGCTGATGTGGCGAATAATGGTTTGGAGGTACTGGCCGCACTGCGTCGCCAGAATTATGATATTGTGTTTATGGACGTGCAGATGCCGGAAATGAGCGGGCTGGAAGCCACGCGCCAAATCTGTCAAGAGTGGTCCCAGGAACAGCGCCCACGAATTATTGCCATGACGGCGGGGGCACTAGAGGGCGATCGAGACAAATGTTTGGCTGCTGGCATGGACGATTTTATCTCTAAACCAGTAAAAATTGAAACCTTAGAAGCCGCACTGGTGCGCTGGGCTCCGAAAACTTACTCTTGAAATATTTAATGGTGATTAATTACCCGATTTTTATGCCTGACCATATCGATTTATCCACATATCGCCAACAATTTCCCGCCCTCAACAATAAACTTTATTTTAATTACGGCGGTCAAGGTGTCATGCCTAGGGTAGCTGAAGCCGCGATTATTCAATCCTATGAATATCTTCAGCAAATTGGGCCTTTCTCCGGTGAGGGAGATGCTTGGATAACCAGGGAATGCGCCAAAACCCGCGCCTGTATCGCCTCTGAATTAGGCGTGAAAGCAGAGAATATTGCCCTCACAGAAAGCACTACCTTCGGCTGTAATATTCCTCTGTGGGGGATTGATTGGCAACCGGGAGACCATTTGCTGCTGTCTGACTGCGAGCATCAAGGGGTAGTGGCAGCAGTAGCAGAAATTTCCCGCCGGTTTCAGGTGGAAGTTTCTATGTGCAAATTCTGGGGATTGACCAGTGATGCCGATTTTTTGGCCACCATATCCTCACATCTACGTCCCACCACCCGCCTGATAGTTTTAAGTCACGTTCTCTGGAATACTGGCCAACTGTTGCCCTTAGCTGATATCGTGCAATTATGCCGCCAATATCCCAGCCATCACCCAGTCAGAATTTTGGTGGATGCTGCCCAGTCGGTAGGGGTTTTGCCTTTAAATTTAGCAGAAATTGGGGTGGATTTTTATGCGTTCACCGGTCACAAGTGGTGGTGTGGACCGGAGGGGGTTGGTGCGGTTTATATTCATCCTGAAGCGATGGCAGATTTGCACCCAGTGTTTATCGGTTGGCGGGGAGTGGTGGTGACAGAAACTGGGGAAATTGTGGGGTTTAAAGCTGATGCAAGGCGATTTGAGGTGGCTACATCGGCTTATCCGATATATGCAGGATGGCGCGAGAGTGTCAATCTCCACCATGAGTGGGGCTCGCCGAGCGATCGCTACCACCGCATCCGCCACCTCAGCCAATATCTCTGGCAAAAACTTGCCCAATTATCCGGCATTCAATGCCTCCTTTCTACCCCTCCCGAATCGGGCTTAATTTCCTTTCAAATTGACCAAAAATATCTCCAAGCTGGTGCGACCCACACCGCCCTAGTCAAATCTTTAGAATCCCAAAATATTATGCTGCGCACCATTCGCTATCCTGACTGTGCCCGCGCCTGCGTTCACTACTTCACTCTCGAATCAGAAATTGACCAACTGGTAGAGGCAATTAAAACTATTTTACCATCTTTGTGAACCTATCCGGTTAATTCAAATTCGGCCAAATTGCAGGCCACAGAGACAGAAAAGGCACAAAAGAAACGGAAAATTTCTCCATCTTTCTTGGTATTCTTGATGTTCTCTGTGGCGCCAGGAAACAAGACAGGGTTTGATGGATGAGCAATTTAAAATCGCATTCCCCATCCCATATTCAAAGATGCTGCCTCATGCCTACCCTCAAATCCGGTGGGGGAAAACATCACATCGATATACAAAGCCGAGCTACTACCGGGGAAGAATTCCACCCCACCAATGGCTACAGGAGCGGCAGTATTACCCAGAACGTTATTATTGTTGCTTTCTCCCGTACTCGCCACAGCAAAACTATAACCAACTCCCACATAGCCATTGATTTGCGGTTGCAGCGGTACAGTCAAAGTGGCTGTAGGCGCAGCTTGGACGCTGTACTGACCGACAAACACAGATGATTTGACGGCAAAAAATTCCCCCAAGGGTAAGCTCCCTCGGAGAGTGAAAGAGAGATTATCTGATTCCCCAGCATTGAAAGCGGGATTGTTCCGACCAGCTCCGCTCATTCCTAATCCTAAATAAGGGTGCTGCTCGGCCAAAGCAGGTGGGTTCCATCCCAACAGACACAACCCCACTGTCACGGTGAGTAATCCTTGACGCAATTTCATATTTTCTCCCTGTAGCGGTTTTGGTGCAAGGCTTAGGGGAGACGCCAGACCAATCAACGGCTGTGGGTAAAAATCTGGGAACAGTTGCCAGCATTAGCTTTGTGTGGAGGCAATTGATAAATTGCTCCTGTAGCTCCAGCCTGTTACCTCATTTCTGGGCACAAAGCAGTTGGCTCGTCCCTGTAACAAATTCCATTCACTCCTGCTGGTTTTAAGTTAATCTATTAAAAGCGATTTGTCAACCCCGATCGGAAATAGATTGTCAAATTGGCCTAGGGCGAATCTTGCCATTTTACCCCCGGACGTGATAAGCTCCCATAAACCCCTTGCTGGCCTTGATTTCCCATTACCCATAAATACGATCAGTGGTAAAAAAATCTCCCGTCTTATATGTCGCCATTACTAATCACGGCTTCGGTCATGCGGTCCGTGCCGCCTCGGTGGCCGGTGTCGTGCGCCAGCTTGCTCCTGATATCTCCCTAATTGTCACTACCACGGCGCCAAACTGGTTGCTAGCCAATTATATTCCTGGTGATTTTATCCAGCGCGATCGCGCCTTTGACTGCGGCGTAATCCAGCGCGATAGCCTCCATATGGATCTCGATGCGACTTTGGCCAAATTGCAGCAAATTCGGGATAACCAACAGGAAATCATCGCCGAAGAAGCTAATTTTATCCGGTCTCAAGGCGTGGGATTGATTCTGGCAGATATTCCCCCGTTAGTGGCTCCCATTGCTGCTGCCGCTGGCGTGCCTTGTTGGATGATGAGTAATTTTGGTTGGGATTTTATCTACCGCCCTTGGGGTGGTGAGTTTACGGAAATCGCAGATTGGATTGGTGACTGTTTTAGTCAATGCGATTTACTCTTCCGTCTGCCTTTTCACGAACCCATGAGCGCCTTCTCTCGTATTACTGATGTGGGTCTCACTGGCGGTAATCCCCGCTATAGTAATGAAGATATCAGAAGTAAATGGGGTTTGACGGCTCCGAAAGAAAAAACAATTTTGCTCAGCTTTGGCGGCTTGGGTTTAGAGCAAATCCCTTATCAGAATTTGGCGCGGTTTCCTGACTGGCAGTTTATCAGTTTTGATGCTAACAAGTCCCAGTTACCCAATTTAGTCACGGTGACGGGGAGAGACTACCGCCCGGTGGATTTTATGCCGGTATGCGATCGGGTGATTTCTAAACCCGGATTTAGCACCTTTTCCGAAGCCTGTCGCTTGGATGTTCCCATAGTTTCCCTGACGCGAGAAGGTTTCGCCGAATCGCCCCTGCTTTTAGAAGGGATTAGAAATTTTGCTCGCCATCAAATTATCACCCAAGAGGAGTTTTTTCAGGGAAACTGGGAGTTTTTAGAGCAAGAAATGTCACCGCCTGCAACTACCCACACTCTCGCTAAAGACGGGACGGAAGCGATCGCCCGCGCTGTCGTCGAATACTTCGCGAGTTTTTCCACTTAGCAGAAGCTCTGACCCTAGGATAGGTCAGAACTTCTTCTGGGAAATCTTATTGTGGAGCTTCCCGCTGAACTTCTTCCACAGTCAACCCCAATGCTGCTGCTATTTGTTCGGCGTTCAGTCCCAGATTCAACAATCGCCCAATGGCATCTCGTCGCGCTTGTTCAGCATTCTGAGCGCGTGCCTCCGCTTGTTCGGCGCGAAGGCGCTCTTGGTCAGCGCGAAGGCGCTCTTGCTCAGCGCGGTTTCGCTCTTGTTCGGTACGGGTTCGCTCCAATTCGGTTTGTTCCCAACCGGTGAGCAACAGATTTCCGTCTTTATCCCACCATCGCAACCACAGTTGAGTTTGATTTTGATAGCTTCCTTGCCACAAGCCTAACTCGACGCCCAAAGGTTCGATCGCATAGTGTCCCCGATCGTTCGGTGTCATCTGGCGATAAGACCCGTTAATCAGATGATACATTTCTAGAGTGCCAGTACCAATGACATAAATCCCGTAATAAGAAATATGGGCAATTTGCTCGTAAACCCAAAACTTTCCCGGTTTCTTACCCGGTTCCAGATTGGCTCGTGATAAAGGGGTGCGGTCTTTTTCTTCTTGGCCACTCCCACTGGCAAACTCCAAGGCAATTAAGGGAGAGATAAACTCGCGCCACAAGACATAAGAACGCCGAATCTGGCCATCTAGCTTGGGGGGAACATTCGCCACATAGAACCAATCTGGTGCTTCGGCTCCCGCTTGTGGTGGGTCGGTTTCTCGCCAATAAATGCCGCAGTCTTGCCCGATCGCATATTGTCCATCAGGATGTAATTGGGCTAAAACCGGGGTGAGGGAATCAGTCAGAATAATGCTTTGGGGATGCTCCTGAAAATTTTTCACGAAACTGCCATCCTCATCGGGTAGTTGCGTATGGTCTGGAAAAGGCGGAGGTAAAACAATCTGTTCTACACTTTGGGTCATCGCAAATATCCTCCGACTGTAGTGGTGCTTTTTGAGGTCAAGCCGCTGTCACATAAAATTATATCCCACAGCACTTAACCATTATAACATTTATCCCATTACCGAGATAGATTAGGACATCTTGGGACTGCCTCTCCCCTGCTTCTATGTAGATTGGCGATGAGGCTATCCTGGAATTACCTAAATTTTTCAGATTTTGTGCTAACTATACGGGTGAATGCGATACAATTTCGGGATTGCCCCCTGTCTTTTCCCCTAAGTGGGGGGGAATTAGCCCCCCGATGCTTGAATCTAGCCCAAAATCCAATTACTATAATCAGGGGCAAAGGGAATACCAAAGTCAGGTGCGATCGCTTTGGCCGTAAAAGCCAGCGGCGATGACAGTCCCGGTGCAAAAAGATAAACTTTTAGCTTATGACTCATTACCAACAATTGCTGCAAGTTAAAACCACCGGTAAATCCCTGTGTAAAATCACTTCCCAAATCCAAGGGATAGTTGCCGCCGCTGGGGTCAAGACCGGTTTGTGTTCCCTATTCCTGCGGCATACCTCAGCAAGTTTGCTAATTCAAGAAAACGCCGACCCTGATGTTCTGCGAGATTTGGCAAATTTCTTAGCGGACTTGGTGCCAGAAAACCGGCGCTACTTCCACAGCACCGAGGGACCAGATGATATGCCTGCGCATATTCGCACGGCCCTAACTCACACTTCTGAGCAGATCCCGATCCGGGATGGGCGCCTAGTGCTGGGTATTTGGCAGGGAATTTACCTCTGGGAACACCGCCAGCATGGTTCTACCAGGGATTTGGTGGTACATATTTCTGGGGACTAGCGGATGTGTATTTACCTACCCAGGGGGGGAAAAGGAAATCGGGTTAGTTGGTGCTGGCGCCAGAACTGTCTGAGATGAGGGGTTTTAACCGGTGTCTGACCCCTGCCTATTTTCGGGTAACTCAGGTCAGGCTGATCTCTGGCTCTCACTAGGTTTCCAGGGAGCGATCGCGATCGCTACCCCCCGGCACCAATATCACAGATTCTCCCCCGATTTTAGTGCTAGACTACAACATAGGGGAAAACTGCCATTGGCCTCTACCTGCCCTTTTTTTGGTCAGCAGTAAAACCACCAAATGATTTATATTATACAATTTTCTCCGTGCCATGACAGCCAGAACCCACAAGCGCCAATATCCCCAAAAGGTCATACTATAGCATTAATAATAACCCAGGGAACAACTCCATAGCTTGATGGGCAAATTTAAATATGTATGTGGGAATTGAGCATTTTTTGAGCTATCTTGAGATGAACGGATAAACCTGCAGTAGTTCTTGCTTAAGTTTACGAAGTAAATGGAGGAAAGTAACCGTGTTTAATTCCACTGAAATCCTGATTGACGCTTTCGTGGAACAGCTAAAAGATGGCTACCACCGCACGTATGGCGGCTACAAACCAGACTACGCAGAAATTTTAGCGTGGGCGGGGGGGATGGCGCTGGAAAATATCTCTAACAGCGACGCGCTATATCACAACGTCGAACACACCATCCTCGTCACATTGGTGGGCCAAGAAATTCTGCGCGGCAAGCACATCCGCGAGGGTGGAGTTTCTTGTGAAGACTGGCTGCACTATATCATTTCCCTGCTTTGCCACGATATCGGCTATGTTAAAGGGGTTTGCCGCCAAGACTCTAAAGAATTGGGCCTGTACGCCACCGGTGTTGATGGCAAAAGGGTATCTCTCCCCCCAGGTGCTACTGATGCTAGCATGACTCCTTATCATGTCGATCGGGGCAAATTGTTCATCCAAGAACGTTTTGGCGGACATCGGCTCATCGATGCCGAACTGATCAAGCGTAACATCGAGCTGACCCGTTTTCCTGTGCCTTCTGACGAAGACCACAAAGACACGGTAAATTACTCTGGCTTGGTGCGGGCGGCGGACCTCATCGGCCAGTTGAGTGACCCCCGGTATCTCCAGAAAATCGCTGCCTTGTTCTATGAATTTGAAGAAACCGGCACCAACAAAGCTCTATCATACCACCACCCGGGTGATTTGCGTGATAACTACTCCAAGTTTTATTGGCATGGTGTCTATCCTTTCATCAAAAATGCCCTCAGCTACTTGGAACTGACCCAGGAAGGAAAGCAAATTATCGCCAACCTATACAGCAATGTTTTCCGGGTAGAACATTCTGAGTTAGACCGCAATAAAGCCTCAGCGGTGGCTTGATAATTGGCGGAAATTATAGTCGTAGGGTGGGCATGACCCACCTTACATATAAAAAATAGATAAATCTCAACAATTAATCCGGGATAAGCACATTGGTAATTATCGTTATGGGAGTTGCTGGGTCAGGCAAAACTACTGTAGGTGAGAAGCTGGCGGCAGTTTTGCACTGGCCTTTTTTTGATGCTGATGTATTCCACTCACCAGCAAATATCGCCAAAATGAGTAGCGGTATTCCCCTCACTGATGAAGATAGGATGCCTTGGCTCCTGGCGATGGGTGACGCGATTAAAACTTGCTTGGCACAACATCAAAAGGCGGTGTTTGCTTGTTCGGCTTTGAAAGCAGCTTACCGTAATATTTTGCATTTATCCGAGCCCGATGTCAAGCTGGTTTACCTCCAAGGTGATTTTGATTTGCTTTACCGCCGACTGCAAGCCCGCCAAAACCACTTTATGAAGCCGGAAATGCTGCGCAGTCAGTTAGAAACCCTGGAAGAACCGCCCCCCCAAGAGGCTATCTATGTCAATGTGGGGGAGCCCCTAGAGGCGATCGTCCATCACATCACCACCACCCTCGGACTTTAGGATTACTCCCCCCTCTCCTGGTCCCCCACCCCCCTTGTCATTTACAACTACAATGTAGTATAAATGTAGTATAAAAAGGTCGAACCAGGAGGGGGTCCCAAGTGATGGATGCCAGCAAATTTCTACAACACCTGCAGCAATGGGAAGAACCGTTTACTCTAGGGCGTTCTGATAGCGGTCCTTCTTTCAATGACGAAGCCATCCACCAAGGCGCTTACACCCACAACCCGGAAATGTATGCTCTGTACAGCTTAGCGCCGGGAGTGCCACCCAGCCAGCAAGTACGGATATTGTTCCAACTGCTGCGATCGTCCCGCGCTGGCATGGCCCCGGAAATGCGCCGCACCTTAGAGCGTGTTACCACTTTTCTGCTCAAAGCCATAGACCCGGATGCAGTTTTAACCGTATTTCTATCCCTGCGGCGGGTGCGCGCCAACCACAAGCACACCACAAAAGCCATTCTGGGCTACATTCTCAACCATCCCCACTGCTTGGAACTAGCGGGGAGTCGTCGTCCGGCGGTAGTGGACTGTTTGGAACACGCCTCGGGCAAAAACCCCACTCGCGCCAGTGCCAAGATGCTTTTGGGCACTAAACCAGCCGAGGAAACCTATCTACACCGCCATTTGCTGAAATTTGGGCGGGATGCTGAGGCGGTGAAATCTCTGTTTGGTTATCTGTACGGGGAGGAGCGTTATGGCGGTAATGGCGACTACCGAGGGGAATATCTGCGCTATGGCGCCTTGTTGCAAGCTCGGGTAGAACGTCCCGCCACTATTACCGCCACCAACCGGGGGGATATTTCGGCGACGCTGGTTCACATTTACCGAGGAGGCAGCTCTCCGGAATTACAAGTGGGTTTAGACAACTATGTGGTAGCAGCAGCCAAAGAGTTGCCCCGGTTTGATGGCAAGGTGGCTTTGGTGTTGGATGCTTCCGCTTCGACACGGGGTTACGGACAGCGGGAATTTTGTAATATTTCCCAGTCGGTGGCTTTGCAGTTGCTGCTAGAGCAATGCTGCACCAGTTTGGAAGTTGTCACCGTGGGGGGTGCGGGTCGCATTCCCCAACCGGAAGGCACTACAGACCTGGCTCTGGCGCTGATATCGGCTCTGGAGGGGGAACCGGATCTGGTGGCGATCGCCTCCGACGGTTACGAAAACCTCTACCCCGGAGACCTCGCCCGAGTTGCTGCCACTTTACCCCAGTTGGGTATCGATACGCCAGTGGTTTTCTGCCACAGCAAATTTACCGGTAGTGACGACCTCAGCCAGCGGCGACCGGCTCCCCACCTGCCCCAGTTGGAATTCTGGCATGAAAATGATTTTGAAAATGTGTTGGTGACTTTATTTTCAATGGCCAAACCCCAGTTAAGCGAGCCCGGTTTAAGGCAATTTTTCCTGGCAAAATTAGAGCGGCTGCTGGCCATTGGTTGAATATCAAAGGAGGGGAAAAGATGGAATATAAAAATTTAGTGCCAGCAGCATTTGACCTGTCGCCGTATCGGTTCGGAATGCCGCAGCAGTCGGGACCGATGACGGTGGTGCCAGTATTTGGGTTAGACCGCCAAACTGGCTTCACTGGGCCAATGTCCGGGTTAAAACTGTCGCGAGTTACGGGTTACGGGAGCATGGAATTGGCAAACCCTGGGGAAACTGGGGTGGCGATCGTCCCCCTGCATATGGGCTATATTCAAGACCAAGCCCAAAACCATGCTTTGTGTCGCTCTGCGTTTATCGCCGCTGGCCAAAAACTGCTATTTGAGGATGCTTGTTGCGTCCAAGCGGCCCAAGGGGGTTATTTGGAAGGACGGGAGCAGTGGTTTTTCATCCTCCCGGTGCAACTGCGCGATCGAGCCTTGCAACTGCGCGGCGAACCGGGCTATAGCAAACTCTGGGGAGATATCGCCGTCCTAAACCAGCAATTTGGCTTGCCCGATCGAGGTCATTTAGAGCAGATTATCACCAAACAACGCTCTTTTCTGACCCAATATCAAAGCCGCTTAGAACTGCTCCCCGGCCAAACCGGCGCCTTATTCCTAATTAACCATAAATTAGCAGGCATAGAAATTGCCCCCAGCGCCGCCTACTTCGCCGAAATGTGGATGCCTTTAACCTGCTTTTGCTATGGCACCGCTGCCATGTATTTAGAGCAAAAAACACCCCCGAAAACTGCCGAAATTGCACCTTTGAGCGCCCGCAACCTTGCCGAACTGCGGCAACAACTAGAAGAAAGCCGCACTCAGTTGCGCCAAAGCGTGCAAAATGACCTCGCTCAGACACCCAAAGAAATGTTTGAGATTACAGAAGAAGAGCGGTTTCTGGAAATGCGGCTACATACCGCATCGGGGGAAAACTTTGCCGGTCAGTTTGTGGCAGAAGATGGCCAAGTCCTCTATGCTTCCATCTTCGCCAAACCCCACTATCTGAATAATTGAGATTTGGTCATTGGTCATTGGTCATTTGTCCTTTGTACTTTGTTGGAAAAGAAACCGGGTTTCGGCGACGAAGAAGTCCCGATTAGAAACCGGGTTTCTTTTCCTGGTATCGGTTAAAATACCAAGGTTATCGCAGAAACCCGGTTTCTGGATTCACCCGGTTTCTCATGTCGTGATGTGCGATAAAATAGAATCACCCAAGTAAAAGGGATGGGTTAGCGATGACGGAAACAGCTACTCAAATCGAACTGGCACAGCCTTGGCCAGACCATACTCAATTACCAGAGTCAGATGGCACATTTGTGAAAAACTTTCAGGAGCATCCCCAAAGCATTATTCTGACTGATTCTATCGGTCCAGTGCTAGAACGCCTCCACCCGGACGGCCAATATGCGATCGGACAAGACAGCGGTATCTACTGGCGACAAACTGACCCACCGGATCCACCGGAACAAGGCGCAGTGGCTCCCGATTGGTTCTATATCCCCAATGTCCCACCTTTACTCGACGGTCAATATCGCCGCTCCTATGTGTTATGGAAAGAATATATTCGCCCGTTAATTGTGTTGGAATTGGCATCGGGGGATGGGACGGAAGAACGGGACAAAACCCCCATATCCCGCACCCCGGAAGGCAAGGCAGTTAAACCGGGTAAATTTTGGATTTACGAGCAAGTGATGCGGATTCCTTACTATGGGATTTACCAAATTATCACTGGCTCGCTGGAGGTTTACCAGTTGGTGAATGGCTATTATGAGCAGATGTCACCGAACGCGAGAGGGCATTATGAGATGACCCGATTGGGGATAGAATTAGGATTGTGGCAGGGTAGCTACCAAAATCAAACCCAACTATGGCTCCGGTGGTGGGATACAGATGGTAATTTGTTACTCACGGGAGCGGAACGCACCGAAGTGGAACGAGCCCGAGCCGATCGAGCGGAACAGCAAGCCCAAGCCGCCCAGGAGCAAGCCCAAGCCGCCCAGGAGCAAGCTGATAAGCTACTCCAGGCCCAACGAAATGCTATTTCTCGATTATTAGGGATGGGCTTCACGATCGAAGAAGTGGCAGCAACTCTCAGCTTAACTCCCGAAGAAGTCCGCCAACAGCCTCTGTAGGGTGGGCAAAAGCCTGAGAGATGATGTGGCGACACTGCAGGCGACGATCGGGCTTTTGCCCACCGGACAATCTCTATTACCAAATCAAGGCATGAGTATCTGCTACATCAGAAGTGTTGAATGTCAATAAAAAAGTGGTAAAAATAGCCACAATTATGTTATAATGAGAGCCGCAGATAAAAAAAAAGGAGTTTAAGCATGACTAAATATTCATTCTCCATGATTCTCAAATACATCTTGAGGGAC
>DVDU01000043.1 GCA_015296065.1 Oscillatoriaceae cyanobacterium M33_DOE_052
CTGCCCCCCGGTCGGTGAGCTTGCCCTGAGCGAAGTCGAAGGGCGAAGCCGAACCGCGTCCCCAAATGTGATATCATCCCCCTAGCCTCCACGGTATGCCCCAATGGACGAACAACGCCACCGACAGTACCCGCAACTCATAGAAGCACTCCTCGCCTGTCCTAGTGGCGAGGAACCCCAGATACTCGCCGCTCACGGGGAACTCCTGGATGAGGAGTTTCTGCAGGTGGTGGCGGCGGTGGCGAAACAGGCGGCGGCAGCGGGAAAAGGCGGAACCGCCCGGGTTCTGCAACAACTGGCGGCGGAACTGGGGCAAATGTTGGGGCAAAATCACCCCAGTATCCAAAGTTATCTGGAGTTTTTACTAGCCGCACTAAAGGCAGAATATAATAATTGGGGCAATACTGAAGCAATTTATGGCGTATTGCGGCAAAATCTCGATAAACTAGATACTAACTTTGGCCGCATCCTGGTACAATTGGCAGAGGCAACAGTTGCCCATATGGATTATGCTTACCAACGGGAATATATCGCCAGTTTAATCGGAAATCTCTGCCTCCATATTTATCAGTTTCCCCTGGGGAGTAAAGCAGACCGCCTAGAAATTGCCATCGCCGGTTATCAATTCGTCCTCCGCCAGGGGAAACACAACCCCCCCAAATGGGCACAAACCCAAAATAATTTAGCAAATGCCTACTGTAACCGCATCCGGGGAGAGAGAGCGGCCAACCTAGAGCAGGCTATAAAATGTTATCAGGCGGCTTTACAGGTTCGCACTCGTAAGGCGTACCCGAAACAATGGGCACGAACCCAAAATAATTTAGCAACTGCCTACTTTGACCGCATTCGCGGAAAGAGAGCGGCCAACCTAGAGCAGGCGATACAATGTTATCAGGCGGCTTTACAGATTTACACCCGTGAGGCGTACCCGGAAGATTGGGCAATGACCCAAAATAATTTAGCAAATGCCTACTTATACCGCATCCGGGGAGAGAGAGCGGCCAACCTAGAGCAGGCGATAGAATGTTCTCAGGCGGCTTTACTGGTTTACACCCGTGAGGCGTACCCGGAACAATGGGCACGAGAACAATGGGCACGAACCCTAAATAATTTAGCAATTGCCTACAATAACCGCATCCGGGGAGAGAGAGCGGCCAACCTAGAGCAGGCCATAGAATGTTATCAGGCGGCTTTACAGGTTTACACCCGTGAGGCTTACCCGGAAGATTGGGCAATGACCCAAAATAATTTAGCAACTGCCTACCGTAACCGCATCCGGGGAGAGAGCGCGGCCAACCTAGAGCGGGCGATAAAATGTTCTCAGGCGGCTTTACAGGTTTACACCCGTGAGGCGTACCCGGAAGATTGGGCAATGACCCAAAATAATTTAGCAAATGCCTACTCTGACCGCATCCGGGGAGAGAGAGCGGCCAACCTAGAGCGGGCGATAAAATGTTATCAGGCGGCTTTACTGGTTCGCACCCGTGAGGCGTACCCGGAAAAATGGGCAATGACCCAAAATAATTTAGCAATTGCCTACTTTGACAGCATCCGGGGAGAGAGAGCGGCCAACCTAGAGCAGGCCATAAAATGTTATCAGGCGGCTTTACAGGTTTACACCCGTGAGGCGTACCCCCAAAATCATGCCGAGACTTTATTTGGTTTAGGGTTAGCTTATCGCGACTTGGGCGCTCTAGAGGATGCGGCGGCTACATTTGCGGCGGCGATAAAGACGGTGGAGGAGATGCGCAGTGGCATTATCATGGGGGGAGAGGCAGACCGGCAGCGATTAGCCGCAGAATGGGATGGGCTGTACCGCAAGATGGTAGAAGTCTGTTTGGAAATGGCAGATTTTGCCCCGGCGATGGTATATGCAGAACGGACGAAAGCTCGGAATTTGGTAGAACTCATCGCCGCTACCCGCCTGAAACCGGAACCAGTCCCCGATGATGTGTGGGAAGAGTATCAAGGTTTGCTGCAGCAGTGGCGGAATTTGCTGGAAAACCAGTTTGTCGCAAGCAAGGGCGAAGCACCCGCACCGAGAGATAATTCATCATACCCCGAATCTGACAGGGCGGGTGCTTCGCCCCTACAGGGGGAACTACGACAACAAATTGATGATTTCATCGCCAGGGAAATCACCCCTTTGGATGGTAAATTCCGATTTGGGCAGGAGGTAGAGCCCATCACTTGGGCAGCTATCCGCCAACTCCCTAAAGCCAATGAAGCGATTATCCAGTGGTATTTTACCGAGGAAGAGATTATCGCCTTTATCGTCACCCGCAATGCAGAACAACCGCAAGTAGTGCGGGTGGGAGGTTTGGCGGCTTTGGAGCAGTTAACCACAGAATATAAAGACCACTATATCCAATGCTGCAATAACGATAACTTGGAGCCGTGGAAAGAGCAACTAACCCCCCGACTGCAGCGGTTAGGGGAGATTTTGCACCTAGAGGAGATTATCGCCCATCTGCCAAAAGACTGCCAGGGGTTGATTTTAGTCCCTTATCGCTATTTGCACCTGTTCCCCCTCCACGCTTTACCCCTGGGTGAGGATAATTATCTCATCGATGCCTATTCCCAAGGGGTTCGCTACGTTCCCAGTTGCCAAATTTGGCAGTTATCCCAGCAGTTCGACAGTGGGGAGGGGAACTTAGAGGACCTGTTTGCAGTGCAAAACCCCACGGGAGACTTGCACAGTGCAGATATGGAGGTGGAAATTATCCAAGGAGCCTTTAACCGAGGGGTGGTGTTACGGCGAGAACAGGCGACAAAATCGGCTTTAACCGAGAAGGCGGTAGAATTAACTTCGGCGAGGGTGGCGCATTTTGCCTGTCACGGTTATTTTAATTTTGATGACCCCCGCACTTCGGGACTGGTTCTCGCTGATGCGGAGGTGGAGGGGGAAAAATCCGTAGGGGCGATTCGCGAATCGCCCCTACAAAAGGTCGGGGGTGAGGGACAAAAATCCCGCCGCATCCGCTCTTGGCGGGGGGAATATGAGGCGGGGAAATGCTTTACCCTCCCAGAAATCTTTAACCTGCGGTTCCGCCAGTGCTTTTTGGTGGCTCTGTCCGCCTGCGAAACCGGTATCCCCGATATCACCAATGCTACGGACGAGTATATCAGTATTCTCGCTGGTTTCATGTTCGCCGGGGCGCGGCACGTGTTGGGGTCCCTCTGGGTGGTGAATGATGTATCTACATCCTTATTAAATATCCGGTTTTATGAGACGATTTTGGGCAAAAACCCACCCCCAGTAGCAGTGGCGTTGCGGGCAACTCAGGCATGGTTGCGCGGTTCCACGGCGGCAGATTTGTTAAAATGGGTGGATGATTGCCAGTTAATCGATGCGTCTCGTAAAGAGGGGATAAAGAGGGGAATCAAATTTGGCCGCAAGTTGGATTATAAACCGTTTAAGTCCCCATACCATTGGGCCGCATTTGGCGCAATGGGGTTGTAGAATATTGTCATCGTAGGGGCGAAGCATTGTGCCGATAACCTTGGCTCATACCCTGCCGTGCAATTGCGCAATGCTTCGCCCTGACTTGGAATCATCTTAAATGATAATCTCAGAAAATATGATGTCACAAGAAGAATTTATCGCCGCTTTCCTTAGTGTATGGGACAAACCAGAGTGTTTTGAGCCAGAAGCTGTAGATGGTTTGGCAGCTCTGAGCGCAACTATTACTCAATTAACAGATGCGTCTAATAATGACATATACAATGAGCTGGATAAGTGGTGTGAAAATTACCCAAAACTGACTGAGGTTATCGCCGCCGCATTACGGAAACCGAAAAATAAACCCACCGACCCGACGAAACAAGGTAATGTGGTAGATAACCGCTACCCAGAATTATACGAAAGTCTGTGCAAAAGGATTAAACCGTCGGGGGAATAATTGTGACAGAAAAGTATCTGATTTCTGCGCCTAATGTGTATGTGTTCGCCTATTCCCTCCGCGATGGCGTGGAAGGGAAAGAGAATCCTTTGTGGGAATATGGGGATAAGGTTTTAACCCATTTCCCTGATAAAAATTTCACTGATAAAAATCTCTCCTCAAAGCTGGTTTTCCCCCCAAACACCCCCAAACGTGCAGATTTAAGGGAGGATATTGCTCTCACCTTCACCCATAAAGATAAACCGGAAATAGAGGGTTTTGCCCGCCCGGTGCAGTTGCAAGATAGTTATGGTTTGTGGTTGAATGTGGGTTATAATGATGAGGATACTTATGCTGCGGATGTGTCGGTGGATGTGTTGGGGCAATTTAACCCAGAGAATTGCCTAATTATCCCCAAACATGATAAAATCCTAGGGCAAACTCTGCTGATAACTGGGTGGATAGCGGCGAAAACGAAACAACAGGATAAGGACTATCTGAAAAAGCTGGCGGATAGCTGCTGTAAAAATCTGCTGGGAGATAATGCTCCCCTATTTTCCCGCGAGGGGGAGTTGTTTGGCAGTGCGATTTTTGAATATGGGTTAATTAGTGATATCGCTAATTATCAGCATGTGTTGGTGTGGCTGTTTCGGGATGAAATCGCCGATCGCCGTTATGATGAGTATCAGCAGCAGATAGTTGATTTACTGTTTTATCGCTGGAAGGTGATTAAGGCGTTTCAGGATAGCCGCCGGGTTTATGCTTCTCTGAGTACAGCATATCACGACCTGGAGAAGAAGCTGGAAACTATCCAGAAAAACATAGAGAACCTGGGTGACGCCTGTTTGGATGATAAGAGTTTAGCGGAGTTTAAGACGGAGTTAAAGGGTTTGGTGAAAAAGTCTCTCCCTTATACTCGCCAGGTACGGAAGCTGAAGGATTTAGGTAACGTAATTGAGATAAATCTTTACAATTATAATGAGACATTGGGGCAAATTTATGCTACACT
The DNA here is from genome assembly GCA_015296065.1 of Oscillatoriaceae cyanobacterium M33_DOE_052. GTDB lineage: Bacteria > Cyanobacteriota > Cyanobacteriia > Cyanobacteriales > Laspinemataceae > Koinonema. The sequence goes on from DVDU01000043.1 coordinate 4,891, forward strand.
AGAAACCGATAAGGAAGAACTAGCGTTTTTACAGACTTTTGCCAAGGAAACGGCCCCCTATTTCCAGCGCCAAATTCAGGCAGATTTGAGTTATTTTGAGCATGGCACAGATTTGGCGGGGCAGGCGATCGCCTCAATTCGGGGAATTGTGGAAATCGACCAGGCACAATTGGAGCGAAAGAGCCAAGAAAAGGAAAAGAACTTAGAAAAGGAAATCCAGGCTCTAGGTGTGGGAATAGCGGTGGGGGCGATCGTGGCTTCGAGTTCGGGCCTGATAACGCAACAGTGGCGGTGGCCCACAGCGAGCGATCGGTCTTGGTATCCCCACCCATTTTTAGGCTCAATCATACTGAGTTTATTAGTAGCATGGTTGAGCTGGCGGGGGATGAAGTGCCTACAGAATAAACCGTAAGGACACGGCAATGCCGTGTCCTCCAAAGCCATACCGTGACTAAGGGCAAATGACTAAGGCCGATCGCCTTTAGGCATAAATCCCCGTGTGATTCATATGAGAAAGAGCCTCTACCAAACTGCGGATAGCGGCAATCATCTCAATTTCGCTGTCCAGACGATTGACAGCACTACCCACACCAACACCAGCCGCACCAGCAGCGATCGCCAATGGCGCCGTCACCGCCGATATCCCAGACGCGCATAACACCGGTACTGCCACCGATCGAGAAATCGCATGAGCCGCCGCCAAAGTGGGAGCCGCCTTTTCCATCAATCCCAGAACCCCAGGATGCACCGGCTGGCTGCTAGTACCACCCTCAGTTTGGATAATATCCGCACCAGCTTGCACCAACTCCACCGCCAGTTCCACTTGTCTGTCCAATTCCAAAATATGAGGAACCGTCACCGACAGAGCAATATCTGGCAGTAGTTGCCGCGTTTCCAGAGTCAATTGCAGCACTTCTGCAGCTTCAAACCGGCGACCTTGGGCGTAAAAAGCATCAAAATTGCCGATTTCAATCAAATCTGCACCAGCTTCCACAGGAGCGATAAACTTTTCGGCTGCCACTGCGGACACACATACCGGAACCGGAGCAATGCTTTTTGCCAACCGCACCAAATCAGCATCGGCGGCAATATCCACAAATGTGGCACCCCCCAAGTGAGCGGAGCGGACGACTTTACCCACCAGGGAAGCATCGAAATTAGTTAAACCAGAGATAATTTTCAGAGCCCGTTTGTGCGCGAAAGCATCTTGCAGTTTCGGATGTAGAGTCATAGTATTGCTACCGCTACTATAAAATTTCCAAAACCATTTTTGCACTTAGGGGCGCTCAACGCTAGTGCTGGGGGGACGGGGGGGCAGGGGGGATAATTGATAATTGATAATTGATAATTGATAATTGTCAATTGTCAATTGTCAATTGTCAATTATCTCCCCGTCTCCATCAAGTGGTATATTCAGCGTTAATTTTCACGTAGTCATAGCTGAGGTCACAACCCCAAGCGAGACCTTCACCAGGGCCGTTACCAATGTTGACGGAGATGAGGACAGTATCATCTTTGAGGTAGGCACCAGCGGCTTTTTGCTTGAGATAGTCGCTGGCAGCAGCGCGGTCAAAGGGGACCGGTTGGCCGTTTTCCATGAGGAGGAAATCACCAATTTGGACGCGGAGGTTGTTTTGGTCGAAGCGGATACCGGAGCGACCGGCGGCGGCGACGATGCGTCCCCAGTTGGGGTCACGGCCAAAAATCGCAGATTTGACCAGGGAGGAACCGACGATCGTTTTTGCCACTCGACGAGCATCGTAATTATCTACAGTACCGGTAACGCGACATTCAATCAAACAGGTGGCGCCTTCACCGTCCCGAGCGATCGCCTTAGCCAAATGCTGACAAACTGCAGTGAGCATAGCTTCGATTTTTTCCGCATCAGGTCCTTGTTCTGTAATGGCCGGAGTGCGGGACTGACCGTTAGCCAGAGCGATGAGGGTATCATTGGTACTGGTATCCCCATCGACGGTGATTTGGTTAAAACTCTTATCAGTGGCTCGCCGGAGCATTTCTTGCCACATTTGGGAAGATACCATCGCATCACAGGTGACAAATGCCAGGAGCGTGGCCATGTGGGGGTGAATCATCCCCGAACCCTTAGCGATACCGCCCATGCGCACGGGACGCCCGTGGATAGTGGTTTCCAGGGCGATCGATTTCGGGACTAAATCAGTGGTACAAATAGCTTTAGCGGCATCATCGGAGCCAGTTTCCGAGGCAGCGGCCAATAACTCAGGCACTCCAGCGCGCATAGCGTCCATTTTAATCCGCTGACCGATCACGCCAGTAGAAGCCAGGAGTACCTCTTCTGAGGAGATGCCCAGGGTATCCGCCACCAGGAGGGCGCATTCGATCGCATCTTCCCAGCCTTGCTCCCCGGTGGCGGCATTTGCTTGGCCAGCATTGCATAGGATGGCGCGGGCAGTTGCCTTAGTTTCCAGGCGCTGACGACAGTAGTTAACGCAAGCCGCACGTACTTGGGATGTGGTGAACACGCCCGCCGCGATCGCGTCCACCTCAGATAAAATTAGAGCTAAATCCGGAGCCCCCGAAGGCTTCAAACCCGCTGCTATACCGGCGGCGCGGTATCCCTTGGGAGCCGTCACCCCACCCGGAATTTCCTGCCAGTCTGCCATAATCCCTCTCTCCAGGCTATTAACTTGCCGAAACGCGATTATACCAATTTTATTCCCCCTCTCCCCAAATCTGTCCCTCATCCGCATTGATAATTGATAATTGATAATTGATAATTGATAATTGATATTGTTTAAATTGATAATTGTCAATTGTCAATTGACAATTGACAATTGACAATTATACCCATCCATAAAAGAAAAGGGAGAGTTACCACAGTAACTCTCCCGGCCATCAGGGTGCATCTACATATCAAATTATATGGGTTTTGAGAAGATGGGTGACACCCCTTATTTAAAGTTTGTGTAAAGAAAGTGAAAACACCGGGTTGTAGGATCCTGGTTCAGGGAGGGAGGAATTTGGGCTAAAGCCCAACTACGAACCTAGTTTAACTTGGCTTCTAGCAACTGGTTGGTCAGCTTGGGGTCAGCGCGACCGCCGCTATTTTTCATCACCTGACCGACAAAAAAGCCCAGGAGCTTTTTCTTACCGGCGCGATACTTCTGGAGTTCGTCGGGATAAGCGGCGATTACCTCGTCGATGATTTTTTCCAAGGCACTGGTATCGGAGATTTGAATTAAACCCTTAGATTCCACCACTTGTTTAGGGGAACCGCCCTTGGCCAGCAACTCTGGGAGGATATCCTTGGCAATTTTACCGCTAATCGTGCCCGACTCGATGAGGGAAATTAGCTCCGCCAGTTCCGGGGGACTGAGGGAGATATCGGTGATGGTGAGTTTTTCATTTTTGAGATAGGCGGTGATATCCCCCATAATCCAGTTGGCGGCTGGTTTGAAAGCTGCACCGCAGGCGAGAGTAGCCTCGAAGTATTCGGCGACGGCTCGATCGTCCGTGAGGACACGAGCATCGTAAGCCGAAAGACCGATTTCGGTTTCATAGCGGTGACGCTTGGCGGCGGGGAGTTCCGGTAGTTCAGAATGCCACTGCTCGATTTGGGTGGGAGATACTTGGATCGGCACCAAATCCGGTTCTGGGAAGTAGCGGTAATCGCTGGAGCCTTCTTTGGAGCGCATACTAATGGTGCGCTGGCTGCCTTCTTCCCAGAGGCGGGTTTCTTGCCTGATGCGATCGCCCGAGGATATGGCCTCGATTTGGCGATCGATTTCATACTCGATCGCCCGTTGGATGGCGCTAAAAGAGTTCATATTTTTGATTTCCACCTTGACGCCGAACTCTTGTTGTCCCACCGGACGCACAGAGATATTTACATCACAGCGCAAGGACCCTTCCTGCATATTGCCATCGCTGATGCCCAAGTAGCGAAGGATGCGGCGCAATTCTTGGGCATATTCGGCGGCTTCCTCTCCAGAGCGCATATCTGGTTCTGAGACAATTTCTAGCAAAGGGATACCAGTGCGGTTAAAGTCCACCAGAGAATAGGCACTCCCGGCGAGGCGATCGCTCCCCGCGTGGACCAACTTGCCAGCATCTTCCTCCATATGCAGCCTGGTGATTCCGATTTGCTTACGCTGGGCGTTTCCCTGGTCATCCACTAACTCAATTTCCAACTTGCCATGCTCGGCGATCGGCAAGTCGAACTGGGATATTTGGAAGTTTTTTGGCAAATCGGGGTAAAAATACTGCTTGCGATCGAATTTACTATAATCAGCAATCTGGCAATTCAGCGCCAGCCCCGCTTTCACCGCTGATTCCAACACCTGCTGATTCAGCACCGGTAGCACTCCCGGCATCCCCATACACACCGGACAGACATTCGTGTTAGGAGGGGTCCCGAATTCCGTAGAACAGGAGCAAAAAATCTTGGTTTTAGTGTTTAGCTGGCAGTGGGTTTCCAGACCGATAATGGCTTCGTAATTGGTTTTGGGTGGTGCGGCTATGGTCATTGGTTGACACGAAAGCGACTTTTTACGCTACAATTTCCTCTTATTTTAGCTTTCTCCCGGCTCTAAACCTTCATCAGAAGACGGAGATAATTGATAATTGATAATTGATAATTGATAATTGTCAATTATCTCCCCCTCTTCCCCCTCTTCCCCCTCTTCCCCCTCTTCC
>DVDU01000065.1 GCA_015296065.1 Oscillatoriaceae cyanobacterium M33_DOE_052
CAGGCAGCAGGGATATTTCATCAAAGGCAAATTTGACCAATTTAACCGCAACATCCCATTTTCTGCCTTTGTGCAAGCCTTGCGGGATTTGATGGGACAACTCTTGTCAGAATCAGACCGGGAACTGGCGCAGTGGAAAACCAAAATCATCGCCGCCCTAGGGGAAAATGGACAAGTGCTGATTCAGGTGATACCCGAACTAGAAAAAATTATCGGCACCCAACCAAGCGTCCCTGATTTATCGGGAACAGCCGCCCAAAACCGGTTTAACTTATTATTCCAAAAATTTATCGAAGTCTTCACCACGCCAGAGCATCCATTAGTGATGTTTTTGGATGACTTACAGTGGGCAGATGCCGCCTCACTGCAGTTGATGAAACTCCTGATGGAGGATAAGAGTTATTTGCTCCTCCTGGGTGCCTATCGCGATAATGAAGTATCACCTACTCACCCATTCATCCTCACGGTGGAAGAACTGGATAAAACTGGTCATACCCTGCATACAATTACCCTCGCCCCCCTGGCTTTTCGGGATACAAATCAGTTGGTAGCAGATACCTTACGCTGTGACCCAGAGGTGGCGCGTCCCCTTACACAACTGATTAACCGCCAAACCCAAGGTAATCCCTTTTTTACCACCCAGTTTCTCAAGGCTTTGCATGAAGACGAGCAGATTACCTTCAATCACAACCAGGGCTACTGGGAATGTGATATTGCCCAAATCAATGCTCGCTCTCTCACCGATAATGTGGTAGATTTTATGGCGCAGCAGCTCCAGAAATTTCCTGGGGAAACCCAAGAGATTTTGAAACTGGCGGCTTGTATTGGCAACCAGTTTGATTTGGGGACTTTAGGGATTGTTTCCGAGCGAGCCGAGGCTGAAGCCGCCGCTGATTTGTGGAAAGCCCTGCAGTCAGGATTAATTATCCCTCAAAGTGAGGTATATAAATTCTATCTCAGCGATGATCAGACCCAGGCTAAGACACCTACCGTTGAAAATGTGACTTATCGGTTTCTCCATGACCGAGTGCAACAAGCTGCCTATTCTCTCATCCCCGACGCCCAAAAACAGGCAACTCATCTCAAAATCGGTCAATTACTCCAGCAAAATTTATCCCAGCTAGAAAAAGAAGATAAGCTGTTTGATATTGTGGGGCATTTGAATTTAGCGATTGAGTTAATGACTGACCCGGGGGAACGGGAAGCCTTAGCCGGACTTAACTTGGCTGCTGCACAGAAAGCCCGAAATGCTACAGCTTATGCCGCCGCCAGCACCTTTGTGCAAACAGGGATTGACCTGCTGACGCCGAATTGCTGGGAAACACAGTATGAACTCACCCTCAATCTTTATGTAGCTGCTACGGATGCGGCATATTTGAATGGGCAGTTTGACCACATGGAAGCGATGGCGGATCTGGTGCTAGCCTCCGCCAAGACTGTCCTCGATCGGATGAAAATTTACGAGATTAAAATCAATTCTCGTACTACCCAGAGTCAGATGTTAGAGGCGATTTCTATCGGTCAAACAGCTTTAGCACAATTAGGGATTCACATTCCTGCTGAAGCGGATAAAGACTTTACGGATAAAGCTCTACAAGCTGTGAACAGTTACCTGCAGGGGAAGCAGATTGAAGACTTGATTCACCTGCCGCTGATGACGGATCCTCAGACGATCGCGGCCATGCAGCTATTCGCCATGTTGATGCTGCCCATATTTATCGGCAATGCTAGTTTGTTCCCTCAGTATTACGCCACAATGGTCAATCTATCCCTTCAATTTGGCAATGCCGTTGCCTCACCGATCGGATATGTGGGTTATGGGATAGTTATGGCAGCCTTTTTTGGCGACGCAGAAACCGGCTATTACTTTGGCCGCTTGGCATTAGATTTACTCAATAAATTGAATGCGCGGGAATTCAAATGTCAACTATTGATGTTATTCTGCGCGTTCCTCCAGCATCGAAAAGACTCGCTGAGGACAGGAGCCACAATCGTTAAACCGGGCTACTTTGCTGGCATAGAAATGGGAGATTTCCTCAATGCAGGCTACTGCATGGTTAATTATTTTTACGATCAGTTCTTTGCCGGAGTCTCTCTAGAAGATCTGGAAGTAGAGATTGATACTTACTGTGTTATCTTTACTCAGTTAAAGCAAAATTCTCCCTTAATGTACCTCCAAATCAATCAGCAGACAATCCATAATTTCCGGGAAGTCTTCAAGGAGCAAGATTTATTGATTGGCAATACCTACGATGAAACCTTGATGATTCCCAAGCACTTTCACAACAATGAGCTGACTGCTATCGCCTATCTAAATGTTTACAAATTGATGATCGCCTATATTTTTGGCAAGTACACCAAGGCTCTGGATTACATTGCCCAAGCTGAAAAATATGAGATGGCCATGTCGGGGGTGCCTCACATTCCGGCTTTACATTTCTATGCTAGTTTGACATACTTGGCACAATGTGGACAGTCGGAAGCTGAGATAAATCACACATTGAAGCAGGTTCAAGCCCATGAAAATCTTGTAGCAAAATGGGCACAGCACGCCCCGATGAATCACCAGCATAAAGTTGACCTAATCGTGGCAGAAAAATACCGGGTTATGGGTGAGAGTTATGAGGCGAGCGATTGGTACGATCGGGCGATTGCCGGAGCCAAAGCCAACCAATACACCCAGGAAGAAGCGGTAGCCAACGAAATCGCGGCTAAATTTTACCTAGACTGCGGCAAAGAAAAAATTGCCGCCGGTTATATGCAGGAAGCCTACTACTGCTATGCGCGCTGGGGTGCAAAAGCCAAAACTGAGGATTTAGAAAAACGCTACCCCAATTTATTGCGCCCGATTTTGCAACAGGCTGTAGCGCACTTCAACCCCCTAGCTACCCTAGCAACTCTGGCGAGCCCAGATTTCTCCACTCAAGGCGCGATCTCCGCCAACCGCTCCACCAGCTCCAGCATCAATACGACCCTAGATTTTGCCGCTATTCTCAAAGCATCTCAAGCCATATCTAGTACCATTCAACTAGATGAACTCATCTATGAGCTAACTCAGATTATTCTGCAAAACTCTGGTGGCTCCCGCTGTGCCTTAATTCTGCCTAATATTAGTGGTGTTTGGCAGGTGGCAGCCATTACTACTCCGGGACACACAGAAATTTGTGGCGAACCCCTAGAAGGCAATACGCAGGTGCCGGTAAAACTGATTCAGTATATCAAAAACACTGAAGAAGTAGTAGTGATTGATAAGCTGAGGACGAATCTACCGGTGATTGGCGCCTATCTCAGCCAATATCAACCGAAAAGTGTTTTGGGCTTGCCGATCCTGAGTCAAGGGAAATTGATGGCCATTTTGTATTTAGAGAATAAATCCACCAGTGGCGTATTTACACGGGAGCGCCTGGTTATCCTGAATTTCCTCTGCACTCAAGCGGCAATTTCTCTAGAAAATGCCCGGTTATACCAACAGTCCCAAGAGTATGCACGCCAGCTCCAAGAGTATGCAGGTCAGCTCCAAGATTATGCGCGTCAATTAGAAGAATCGCAATTACAACTGATTCAAAGTGAGAAGATGTCAGCCTTGGGCAACTTAATTGCTGGCGTAGCTCACGAAATCAATAATCCCGTGGGATTTATTTATGGCAATATCAATACGGCCATGAAGGCGGTAGAAGATATCACAGACTTCCTGCATCTGTATCAGGCTAAATTTCCGCAGCCCGGATCTGAAATCGCTGCTAAAGCTGAAGAGCTAGACATTCAATACCAGATAGAAGATTTACCAGCGATGCTGGAGTCGATGAAAGTGGGGTGCGATCGGATTAAGGGGATTAGTACCAGTTTACGGACTTTCTCGCGAGCCGATAAAGACGAGAAAATATCTTTCAACATTCACGAAGGTATTGATAGCACGATCGTCATCCTGAAACACCGCCTCAAGGCGAACCAGCATCGCGCCGTCATTGCCGTGGTGAAACATTATGGCTACTTCCCCGCGATCGATTGTTTCCCTGGTCAGCTCAACCAAGTGTTTATGAACATCTTGGCTAATGCCATTGATGTGTTTGATGAAGCGGCGGAAACCGCTGCTTTGGCTCACCAGAAAGTCAAAGGGCAGCAAATCACAATTACTACCGCATGGCGTCCAGATTACCAGGAGGTAGAGATTCGGATTCGCGATAACGGACCGGGAATGTCAGAGGAGGTAAAAGCCAAAATATTTGACCATTTGTTTACCACCAAAGGTGTGGGCAAAGGCACGGGTTTGGGCTTGACGATCGCCCGTCAAATTGTCGTCGAAAAACATGGCGGTCGCCTCGATGTTCAATCCCAACTCGGTCAGGGGACAGAATTCTGCATTGTACTCCCCCGATAAAGTTGAGTAAAACAACCGGGTTTCTCCATCAAATCTCTGGTAAACCACCAGGATTTATTTCAGAAACCCGGTTTCTGGATTAGCGACAACATCAAAAAAATGCTATAATCATCTATATTCTTTCACCCTGCGCGAATAATGTTAGCCACCAATTCTAATTACACGATCGCCTGGGAAAAATTGCCAGATGATTTTGTCTTACCAGATGACCCAGTGGATAATATCAATCAACCCGCTCTCGCGGCAGCATTAACCGAAAGTTTGCAGCTCGCTGGCCAACTGCCAGACAATGCCCTCACCCCTACCAACTACGGTATTTGTGCCACCATCAATGGCAAAATTACCGTGAAAGCTCCCGATTGGGCATATATCCCCCAGATTACCGTTGACCGCACGGAGGTAGTGCGTAGTTATACCCCCCGGCTCCAAGGAGAAATTCCCACCCTAGTGCTAGAGTTTCTCTCCGATACCGAAGGGGGAGAATATTCTATGAAACCCAGCTACCCCCCAGGAAAATTCTTCTTCTATGAACAGATTTTACAAGTGCCGAATTACGGCATTTTTGACCCGGAGTCCGGCATATTAGAATTATACCGGCTCGGAGATAGCAAAAAGTATCGGCTGGAGGAAGCTAGCGAGTCACGACGGTTTTGGATACCAGAAATGCAGCTATTTTTAGGAGTTTGGCAGGGAAACCGCGAAAACCGTCACGGTTATTGGTTGCGCTGGTGGGATGAGCAAGGGAATTTGCTGTTGTGGGGTGCCGAACTCGTGGCACAGGAACGCCAGCGTGCCGATCGCCTAGCCGCCCAACTGCGTGCCGCCGGAATTGAACCTCTAGAGTAGGAATTATATCATTAGTCATGGCTCTATTACCATGACTAATGATATAATCATCTATATTCTTTCACCCTGTGCGAATAATGTTAGCCACCAATTCTAATTACACGATCGCCTGGGAAAAATTGCCAGATGATTTTGTCTTACTAGATGACCCAGTGGATAATATCAATCAACCCGCTCTCGCGGCAGCATTAACCGAAAGTTTGCAGCTCGCTGGCCAACTGCCAGACAATGCCCTCACCCCCACCAACTACGGCATTTGTGCCACCATCAATGGCAAGATATCCGTGAAAGCTCCCGATTGGGCATACATACCCCAGATTAGCGTTGACCGGGATGAGGTAGTACGCAGTTATACACCCCGACTCCAAGGAGAAATTCCCACCCTAGTGCTAGAGTTTCTCTCCGATACTGAAGGGGGAGAATATTCATCGAAAGCCAGCTACCCTCCAGGAAAGTTTTTCTTTTACGAACAGATTTTACAAGTGCCGAATTACGGCATTTTTGACCCAGAGTCCGGCATATTAGAATTATACCGGCTCGGAGATAGCAAAAAGTATCAGCTCCAGCCAGCTAGCGAACAAGGACGGTTTTGGATACCAGAAATGCAGCTATTTTTAGGAGTTTGGCAGGGAAACCGCGAAAACCTTCAGGGTTATTGGTTGCGCTGGTGGGATGAACAAGGGAATTTGCTGTTGTGGGGTGCCGAACTCGTGGCCCAGGAACGCCAGCGCGCTGAGGAAGAACGCCTTCGTGCTGAGGAGGAACGCCAGCGAGCCGATCGCCTAGCCGCCCAACTGCGTGCAGCCGGAATTGAGCCTGTCGAGTAGGACAAAGCATCACAGCGCAGATGTCAGCCGAGAGGGGTGCAATGCCCAGTGCATTGCACCCATATTCACCCCTAGCCGATGAGTAAGTCAAGGGACCCAGCCAACAAAAATCATTAACTTTATTTGCGAGATTAAATTTTCCATCTAAAATCATGTAAAATGTGCTAGGTTCCACTACAGGTGTCAGCCAACCACCAGCAATCAATACAGGGTAGTGGAAGCAATTGGGCGTGAACTTGTTTACTCAAGCCTCGTACCAGAATAGTTTGGGGATATGGATCGTTACTTTAACTTCTGGGTGTTTAGCCTCTGGGCGGATGCTGAAAAACCACGCCATTTGCGCAGTTTTAGTTAACTTCTTAGCTTCATATTCATCGATAATCTTCATTGACTATGATTTTCCCCAGTCAAATTCATTCACATTCTCCCCATCAGCCGCATATAGCTGATTCTGACTCAGTAACCCCGGTTATAGCCCAAGATAACCACATATTCCAAGCCCTTTTTACCGCTGCCCTCGATGCCATGCTCATCGTTGATGATGAGGGCTGTTATCTTGATGCCAACCCCGCCGCCTGCCAATTGCTGGGTTTAGGGCGTCAAGACCTCATCGGCTGCTGCCCCAGTGATTTTGCCGCATCGGGGTTCAACTTTGCCCCAGCTTGGCAACAATTCCTAAAACAAGGTCAAGGACGCGGTGAATTTCGCCTCATCCAACCCGATGGGGAACTGCGGGAAATAGAATATGCAGCCACCGCTAATTTTATCCCTCATTATCACCTGTTAAATTTGCGGGATGTAACCGCATACAAACGGACAGAAGCCCGGGTACAAACTTTGGAGAATATCCGGAATCAAACAGTAGCCTCCCCACCTCCCAACCACCCAGACAGTCGGGAGGCGATGCAGAAAACTGATGAAGAAAGGTATCGCCTGCAAAAAATTGCTCGACATATCCCTGGAGTTATTTATCAGTTTACACTGCATTCCGATGGCCGAATCAATTTCCCCTATGCTAGTGAAGGGTTGCGAGAAATTTATGGCGTTCCACCGGAAGCAGTCCGAGAAGATGGAACCAAAGTTTTGGAAACTATCCATCCCGATGATCTGCCCCGGGTTAACCAGTCGATTTTAGAATCAGCACAGCAGCTTACACCCTGGCATTGTGAATATCGGGTGTGCCACCCCGATGGTCGGTTGTTATGGCTAGTCGGTCACTCCACACCCCAGGGACAACCCGATGGCAGTACCACTTGGTATGGCTATATTCGAGATATTACTGCCGAAAAAAAAGTAGAGCAGGCTCTACGGGAAAATCACGTCCGGTTACAACTGGCTCTAGAAGCGGCGAATATTGGGACTTGGGATTGGAATCCGCAAACCAGCGAGGTAGTGTTCTCTCGACAGTGGAAAGCCATGCTGGGCTATGAAGAGCAGGAAATTAGCGGTTCCGTGGCAGAATGGGAAAGCCGGGTACATCCAGAGGATATGCAGGCGATTTATGGAGATATTGGTCAACATATTGAAGGCAAAACACCAATTTATCAAAATGAACACCGGATGCAGTGCAAAGATGGCTCGTATAAATGGATATTAGACCGGGGGCAAGTTATCGAACGAGATGAGCAAGGCAACCCGGTGCGGTTCATTGGTATCCATTACGATATTTCTGAGCGTAAAGCCAGTGAACTGGCGCTGCAGGAACTGACCCAGCAACTGCAAAAAGCCCAAGAAGTCGCCCAGTTAGGGCATTGGTCTATTGATATTGCCGAGCAGAAATTAAGCTGGTCTGAGGAAGTTTTTCGCATCTTTGGCATGACTCCAGACCAAAAAGAACCAACCTTTACTGAACATCTACAGCAAATTCATCCAGACGATCGCGCCTTCCTGCAAGCACGTTTCGCTGAAGCTCTGCAAGGGATTCCCCAAAACTTTGATATTCGCATTGTCCGCGCCGATGGCGAAGTGCGTCACATCAACACCCGGACGGAAATTCAGTTTCACGAAGGTGAAGTGGTGCGGATGTTTGGAACCGCGATGGATATTACGGAGCGGGTGCAAGTCGAAGCCACCATGCGAGCGAGTGAGGACAAACTACGATCGCTCTTCGACCTCTCCCCCTTGGGGATTTCCCTCAACGATATGCAGGGCCAATTCATCGAAGCAAACGCCGCCGCCTTGAACATTGTAGGCTATCACCCAGAGGAATTAAACCAGTTGAGCTATTGGGATTTAACCCCCTCTCAGTACACCGACGATGAAGCCCGACAATTAGAATCACTCGCAACCACTGGGCGATATGGTCCTTACCAGAAAGAATATATCCACAAAGACGGTCATCGCGTCCCCGTGGAATTGATGGGGATGCTGGTGACGGGAGCCGATGGGCAGCAATATATCTGGTCAATTATTGCCGATATTACGGAGCGCAAGCAGGCGGAAGCCCAACTGCAGGAAATATCTGAGCGGTTATCATTATCACTCAAATCTGGGGCAATTGGCTGTTGGGAATGGAATATCATCGAAAACACCCTGATTTGGGACGAGCGGATGTACGAGCTATATGGCGTCAGCAAGGAATCCGATACCAGATTAGTTTACGACATTTGGGCAACGGGGCTACATCCTGATGACCGAGATGCCTCGGAATCTTTAATTCGCCAAACTGTTTTGGGTCAAGCCGAATTCGATCCGGAATTTCGAGTTGTTCATCCTGATGGGAGCATCCATTCCATTCAAGCCTTCGGTCTGGTTCTCCGCAATGAAGAAGGGAATCCTCAAAAAATGATTGGGGTGAATTTTGATATTACGGAGCGCAAACAAGCCGAAGCTCAACTGCAATCCCTGCTCAATCGCACCCAACTGTTAAATCAGATTAGCACAGAAATTAGAAATTCCCTGGAATTAGACACAATTTTACAAAATGCCGTTCATGCCATTTTTGCCGAACTCAAGGTAGATATTTGTACCTTTGGCTGGTATCGCCCAGAGCTGGAAACACCCATGTGGGAAGTAGTCCAAGAATGCCGCCATCAGGATGTACCCTCTTGGTTGGGTTTGTTTGGTCTCGATGGTTTAGACCCCCTCTTAGACAAGATTCTCCACCAGCAAATTTATCGCCTTGATGTGAATACCACTGCCCCAGATGAGGGGGTTAAGGCTTTTTGTCAACAGATGGGGATTAGGATGTATTTAGGTATCCCCATCCATACGATCGGCGGGCAAATTGGGGCTTTTGATTTAGGGCGGATCAAGGACGATCGCCCTTGGCAATATGATGAGCTGGAATTGCTCCAAAGCATTGGCACTCAAGTAGCGATCGCGATTCAGCAAGCCCAGCTCTACCAAGAATCCCAAAGCAAAAGCCAAGAACTCCAATGCGCCTATCGGGAACTGCAAGAAACCCAAGTGCAGCTCATTCAAGCCGAAAAAATGTCCAGTTTAGGGCAGTTAGTAGCTGGGGTTGCCCATGAAATCAATAACCCGGTAAATTTTATCTACGGTAACTTGACTCACACATTGGAATATGCCGATAATTTGCTAGAGCTAATTCAGCTTTACCAAGATTGCTATCCTGACCCACCAGAGGCAATTAATGATTGCTGCGAAGACATCGACTTACCTTTCCTCATCGAGGATTTCCCCAAAATCATCACCTCCATGCAAAATGGCGCCTCGCGCATTCGCGATATTGTCAAATCCCTGCGCACCTTCTCGCGATTAGACGAAGCCGATTTTAAAGCCGTAGATGTGCATGAAAATCTAGATAGCACCCTAGTGATTTTACAAAATCGCTTGAATGGGCGGGCGGGAACTCCTCAGATTAACGTCGTGAAGCAATATGGTGATTTACCCCTAATTGAATGTTATATTGGCTTGCTGAATCAGGTGTTTATGAATCTGTTGGTCAATGCCATTGAAGCCATTGAGGACCGGCAAACAAGGGAACCCGCCGATTATACCGGCATCATTACCATTACTACCGGCATTGAATATAATTGGCTTTCCATATCAATTCGAGACAATGGTAGTGGCATAAGTCCAGAAGTGAAAGCCAAGATTTTTAATCCCTTTTTTACCACCAAACCCATTGGTAAAGGCACTGGTATGGGCTTATCAATTAGCTATCAAATTATCAACCAAAATCACCGAGGCAAGTTGGAATGTGCTTCTACCCTTGGGGGGGGAACCGAGTTTCAAATTAAGTTGCCCTTACGATAAGTTCCCATTGCTCAATTGCGTGAGCGACAAATTTATCGCTCTGCTGTCACTCAGGGAACTTCCCTCAACTCGCCTCAGCCTGCCAAATTTTGACAGTTTTATCCCAAGAAGCACTGGCGAGGTGCAACCCGTCAGGACTGAAAGCAAGGGAGGTGATAGCGGCGGCGTGCCATTTTAGGGTAGTGAGTAGTTGGCCGGTTTCTAGATACCATAAATTGATGGTACTGTCCCGGGAACCCGTGGCCAGGAGGTTGCCGTTGGGGTGAATGGCCACTGCTTGCACCCAGTCCCCCTGTTTGGGGAGAGTGCGGACCAATGAACCGCTGGCGATATCCCAAATTTTAATTGTTTGGTCTTCACTACCGCTAACCAAGGTTTTGCCGTCTGGGGTGAAGGCGACAGCACGCACGGAGGCGGTATGCTTGGCAAGGCTGCCGATTAAACTGCCCGCTTTCAAATCCCACAGCTTAATCGTGTGGTCGTCGAAACCGCCGCCACTGGCGAGAGTTTCGCCATCGGGAGCGATCGCCAAAGTCTCGATATATCCTGTATGCCCCTTCAGCTCGCCAATGGGGTTGCCCGTATCCACATCCCAGAGGTTGATCGTTTTGTCAAAAGTCCCCCCAGCCAGGATTTTACTTCCCCGCAGGGTGGGACTCATGGCCAGAGAAATGGCATATCCCGATAGTCCCTTCAAAGTGCGAATGGGGTTGCCACTGCCCAAATGCCAGAGTTTCACCGTATTATCCAAACTGCCAGATGCCAAAATCTGGTTATCGGGACTAATGGCGATGCAGCTCACCCACCGAGTGTGAGCCTTGATGCTGCCGTGGAGGCTACCTGTGTTCAGTTCCCAAACTTTGATAGTTTTATCGTAGCTGCAGCTAACTAAAGTGCGGTTGTCGGGACTAATAGCCACGCCGATAACATAGTTGCTGTGACTCGTTAGAGTATGTACGCATTTCCAGGTTTGGAATTTATTGGCAGTTTCGGGGTTGAAATTGGGTGAGGTGGCGGAGGTGGCGGTAACTGGCATGGCCCAGTAGAGGTCTGATATGACTTCTGTGGCTGACCCGTAGCGATCGCTCACCCACTCCTGCAACATCTTATCCAGTACCCGCCCCAAACGTGGGCCGATACTGATTCCTTTTTGCATCAACTCTTCCCGCCACAACCACCGCCCATTCATGGGGTCATACAGTCGATCCGGTTCCTCCCCCGTGAGCAAGTGCATACAAGTGACGCCCAAGCTATAAATATCGCTCGCCGGATAGGCTTTACCCCCCCGCAATTGCTCGATCGGGGCGTAACCTTCCGTCCCCAATTTCGTCCCCGTTTTTAGCAGCACACTACCGCTTAACTGCTTCGCCACCCCGAAATCAATCAGCACCAATTTCCCATCAATGGCGCGACGAATGATATTTTCCGGTTTGATATCCCGATGAATCACATCCCGATCGTGGATATACTGTAGCACCGGCAACAAATCCAGCAAAATCGCCTCAATTTCTTCCCCAGTAAAATGTCCTTTTGGTTCTATCCCAGTCTCAGAATCCCTACTCATCAACTCTTCTAGCAAATTTTTGCCATCAATAAACTCCTGCACCAAATACAAGCAACCTTCTTGCTCCAAATCTGCAAACAAAGTCGGAATTTGGGGATGGCTGCCCAGTTGCAGCAACTGGTAAGCCTCGTGAGCAAACATTTCCCGCGCCTTTTCCAGCAAACCTGCCTTTTGCTGCACCTGGGGTAAGGGCAAAAATTGCTTAATCAAACAACGAGCATTGAGGCGGTCTGCATCTTCAGCAATAAAAGTCCTGCCAAAACCACCCTCCCCAATCTGTTTTAACGCTCGATAGCGGTCTTTCAATTGCAGCCGGGAGCCGCAATGCAGACAAAAGTTCGTTGATTCAGGATTCTGGGGTTTTTGGCAGTGGGGATTGAGGCAATAACTCATAGTATATATTTAATTAAAATTTGCCTATTCAGGCAGAACAACCAACCACATTTTTATGATACAGCCCTTGGCAATTTTCATCAGGCACAGATTCATATGGTAATAATTATTTGGGATTGCGTCCCTGCCACCTCTAATATCAAGTCTAGTTAATTCCCCACAAATCCCGTGGCCACCGTGACTGCCCAAAATTCGCTTGGGGCGGTGTTGCACCGGACTTGATATTACGGCGCTTCCTTGATAAAATTGAGCGATTGCTGACTAAAAATTCTCAGTTTATGATGCTGACCATCAGCAGATTTGAGGTGAAAAATTACCTCACACATATTGCTGTCTAAAGAAATATGCTCAATTACACATCCCTCTATAGTTTTTAATTCTGGAGTCAAAGAAATAGAAACTGCCTGCCAGTTTTCTTGAAACTCTGCCCAAATTTTCTCATCTTTGTGCCCCACTAACCGATAGCGATAATTGTTACCTTTGAGCCGCTCTGTTTCAATTAAATAGCCCTTGCGCCTTGCTCTATCAATAGTATCGCCAAAACGGTGACTGACAGGAATCAAATCTTGTGGGTGGTGCCATTGGCCATCACCCATAAGTTGCAATAGGGCCTCAATTTTGCTCATCTGCTCCCCTGCCATAGTTGCCCCGATCGGCTCCTGCTTCTGTAGATCATATCGTTTGCTGACTTGGGCCGCTTCACCAAAGCGATCGTCAAGTTAACTTGACTCGCCGAACTCGGTGCGCAAAGCCTCTAAATCTGCCTCAATTGGGTCTGAGGAAGCTGTTTTCTGTCCCACAGTGCTTTTTGGCGGTGGACCTGGACTAACCGGTGACGCCGGTTGGGCTTGGCTGTAGGAGAGGCGCAATTCCTCTAATTCCAAATTCACATGATCCCTGCGGTTAGGTGTGGGAGGTGTGGGAGGTTTGGGAGGTGTGGGAGGTTTGGGAGGTGTAGGAGGTTTGGGAGGAATATTGCTCCCCTGCGCCCCTGCGCCCCTGCTCCCCTGCGCCCCTGCTCCCCTGCGCCCCTGCGCCCCTGCGCCCCTGCTCCCCTGCGCCTCTGCGCCTCTGCTCCCCTGCTCCCCTGCGCCTCTGCTCCCCTGCTCCCCTGCTCTCAAATCTTGCAATACCTCAGTAGCAGTTTGATAGCGGTCTTTGACGAACTCTTGAAGCATTTTATCCAGAATTTGCTCTAATTGAGGGCTGACTGGGACAGCTAATCGTTCTCGCCAAATCCACCGACCCCGGAGGGAGTCGTAGAGTTCATCTGGGGGTGTTTTAGTTAGGAGCTGAATGCAGGTGACGCCGAGACTGTAAATATCGCTGGCGGGATATGCTTGACCGCCGCGCAGTTGCTCCATTGGGGCATAACCTTGAGTTCCGGCGGTAGTTCCCGGTTGAGCGAGGGCAGTGGCGGAGCCTTGTTTAGCGACACCGAAATCCACGAGGATAAGTTTACCGTCTGGGTGGCGACGGAGGATATTTTCGGGTTTGATATCGCGGTGGATGGCACCCCGATCGTGGATGAACTGGAGGACTGGGAGCATACTGAGCAGAAATTCCCGAAGTTGAGTTTCGCTCAGTGGTCCACTCTGGTACAGTTCCTGGAGCAGGTTTTGACCAGGGATGAATTCCTGCACCAGATATAAATGATGGTCTTGTTCAAAAGTGGCGTAAAGGTTGGGGATTTGGGGATGTTCGCCCAGCTCAAATAGCTGCACGGCTTCTCGGTGGAACAGTTCTTTGGCTTTGGCGAGAGCGGCCCCTTGAAATTGGGGCAAAAATTGTTTAATGGCGCATTGGGCGTTGAGGCGGTCTTCATCAACGCCTAGGAAGGTGCGACCCATACCACCTTGACCGATCGGGGCGATCGCTCGGTAGCGTTCTTTGAGACTTAGCTTACCCCCGCAACTGAGGCAAAATTTAGTCCCCTCGGGATTCTGTGGTTGGCGGCAATCAGGATTGAGGCAATAGCTCATATTAGCAGGGAATTCGCTTCCTAGTTGGGATAATTATGACCCAAATTTTCCTAGTTGGGCTGGAGCTGATCATCTAATCGATAAAAATAAAAACATTTTCAGATATCAAAACCGGTTGTCCCGGCTTTTATCAGGTTATTTACTCAAACCTGTAGCTTCAGGAGTTCCACCAGCTTCCAGAGTTTCTGCAGGGAGAAAATTCTTCACGACCTGGCGCAGTTGGTTGCCATCAAAGGGTTTGGTTAGATATTCCGTAGCTCCGGCAAGGCGTCCTTGCACTTTATCAAACAAACCGTCTCGTGCCGTAAGCATGATAATGGGCAGTTCCTGAAACTGCGGAATATTGCGCACCGTGCGGCATAGTTCCAAACCGTCGATACCGGGCATGGAAACATCAAGCAATAATAGGGAAACATGCTCGTGGTAAATTACTGATAGAGCATCTACGGCGTTATCTGCCACCAGCACTCGATAATCATTGGCCAATGCCCGTTTGACCAAATCTTGCATGACAACGCTATCATCTACAGCTAAGATTGTGGGTACGGGATTCAAACTTGCAGACATATTTCCTCACCAGTCTTCTTCATAGTTTAAGCTACACCCGAGCGACGTTTTGCCATAGGCGACGGGGTTCCCTCGATGTGATTGGGCGGTTTTTGGGGAAATGCCATCTCTAAACCGCGCTGCTGCTAGCTCTCTGTTATAACTTTACCGCAACCGGTGCTATGAGTGCCGCTTGCGGCCAAAATCGCGGAAATTTATCTTTGTTCCGTGACGATCGCCAAGTCTGGGGATCGTCGCCTCAGAGGGGCTTAGCGTAAGGGTAGATGAGGAATCCCCCGTTACTGGTAATGCAACGTCTGGGAATTTGATTTGATGCGGCCTGATTTTGGCTTTAAAAAATTGCAATATCTTAAGATTTTGGCCATCTTTGGCGCTACAATTCCGGCGGAATAAGAAGAAAGTTTGCGTAATTTTACAATTTGTAATCCGCTGGGGTGGGATGGGTAAAACTGCCGCCAAAGCGCTTCTGGGAGGGTGAGTTTTTGCCCCTAGACTGGGGAAAATACGGAGTTAAGATGATGTAATTCCTCTGTGCCAAGAGCGGCGCCGCTCTTGGCGATGAATTTACTGGGTGACGGGGGGAGGAACGGTAGCGGGAGTAGAGGTTTTGCTGCCTCCCGGAGCGGGAAGCAGTCGATACCGCAAGTTATAGCCCGCCGCGATGAAGAAGGCGATCGCCACCGCCCCCAGTCCGATCGGGCTGGGCACCCAAAAAACAGCTTCTATATGGTTTACCCGTCCCGGTTGCAAGGTCCAGATCAGCTTCCGCCCCCCATTCTTCACCTCGGGCACCAAGTTGATCTCGCCCGGAGGGGTCTCTCCCGGGGGAGCGGTGGTGACAAGGCGCGCCCCCCAAGGAGTAGCCAGGGCAAATTTCAGGTCAAGTAGGGCACCGGTGCCAATTAAGACATTGCCATCAGCGGCGATCGCCCCCAGAGAAGTTAAATCTAAATCCCAGCTCAAGCGGTTGCGCAGCACCAAGAGCAAATTATTCTGCCGAATGCCCATCTGGGAGACAATCTCAGGCAGGACCGTTTCCTCTTTACCCACCTTAGCCCCCACATCATCCGACTTCCGCGCCTCTACGGGCCGTAAAAATTCATTAAACTTTGCTGCCAGTTCCGCACCATTATTAAATGGAATTCTGGCGATCGCCTCTTGGGGGGAAATTCGCTTCGTGCTACCCCGCAACTTGCGTACCCGCCGCTCAATACTGTCCAACCAAGCGCTAGCAGTTTCGCTACTAAAAGCCGTCAACCGCTCCCCGATCTTGATGTGCTGCACAATTTCCCCGTGAGTTTGACTATCGAAAGCCACTTCCACGTCATATTTGACGCAGCCGCTCAGCAACAGACACGCGGCGACGATCGCCAAAGTTAACCCACGAGATGCCACGATCCGGCACAACCGCTCCCACATCACCGCCAAAACTGGGAATTTGTCCTTTGTCATTTGTCACTTGTCCTTTGTCATTTGTCACTTGTCACTTGTCACTTGTCATTAGTCCCTTGTCCCTTGTCACTTGTCCGCTTGTTACCACAGGACAAAGGACAAACGACAAAGGACAAAGGACAAACAACAAAGGCCACTGTGACCAAGGCCACTGTGACCAAGGTTCATTAGATGATCATTTCAGCTCAACCACACCAAACTGGCCAGGATGATGCCACTGAGTCCCAATGCCACCCAGATAAAACTATTATCTTTGAGATTGACCTGACTGAGGTCAATTTCTGGCTGGGGTTTCGCCGAGGAGCGCTTGGACGCAGACGATCGCGGTGTTTTGGGTGCCGTCGCCAAGGCATTGGCAGCAGCGCCTTCATCGAGGCTCGCCAGGTCGGGAATTTCCACCCGCCATTCCGGACGCGATCGGAGCTTAGGCGCCTCCAGAATTCCCAACAACCCCTTGGCTTGCTTGCGGGTTTCTAGATCGGGATGCTTAGTCAGTTGCTGGCACAGAGCGATCGCCTTATTGCCCTCCCCCACAGCCTCATAAGCCGTCACCAGCCACATGCGCACCTCCCCCCCCAACCGGGAGCCCAAATCTCCCAAACCGCTGGCAGTTTCCAAGTGCTGGACCGCTTGCCGATACTGTCCCCGCTCAAAGGCATAACGCCCCGCCTGGTACTCACTTTTTAACCTTTCTTGTCCTGAGTCATTTGTCATTTGTCATTAGTCACTTGTCATTAGTCACTTGTGATTAGTCACTTGTCACTTGTCCGCAAGTCCCTGGGTTTGTAGTTGCACTTTAGCCCAAACTCCTGTGGGCTAAAGCCCAACTACAAACCCTTTTGAACCAATGACCTTTGGACTTAGGACAAAGAACAAATGACCAAATTTAATTGCGGATGAATTCCGACGCCACAATCATCGAGCCAATCCCCAAATCCGTAAAAATTTCCAGTAGCAAAGCATGAGGAATCCGACCATCAATGATGTGAGTAGCTTTTACCCCTTGGGCGAGACTGCGCACACAGCATTTCACCTTGGGAATCATCCCACCGCCTACAACGCCATCAGCAATCAACTGCCGCGCTTGTTGGATATCTAATTTATGCAGCAGAGTAGATGGGTCTTTCGGGTTCTGTAAAATCCCCGCCGTATCAGTCATCAAAATCAGCTTTTCCGCCCCTAAAGCAGCAGCAATTTCCCCAGCTACTGTATCAGCGTTGATATTATACCCTTGTCCCGTGTCATCCGCCGCCACACTGGACACCACCGGAATGTAACCACTCTTGACCAGGGTATCTAAAATTTTGATATCTACGCTGCTGACTTCTCCCACAAACCCGATACCCTCCCGGCCATCAGGACGCGCTTTAATCAAGTTACCGTCTTTGCCGCACAAACCCACAGCTTTGCCCCCAGCTTGGCTGATCAGAGAAACAATTTCCTTGTTGACTCGACCCACCAAGACCATTTCCACCACATCCATTGTGGGGGCATCCGTCACCCGCAAACCGTCTTTGAATTGCGGCTCGATGTTCAGCTTAGCGAGCCAGGAGTTGATTTCCGGGCCCCCGCCGTGAACCAGAACTGGGCGCAGTCCCACACAGGAGAGAAACACCAAGTCTCGCATTACTTGGTCTTTGAGGGTGCTGTCTTTCATGGCAGCACCGCCGTATTTGACTACCACGGTTCGCCCAGAAAATTGCTGGATGTATGGTAGCGCCTCACTGAGGACTTGTACCCTACTGCTGTATTGTTCCTGGGTCAAGATGTTGTCTTCGTTTTCGGTGAGCATGGGCAGATTTAGATAAATGGAAAATACTTAGTTAAATGCAGTTTAGAGGAGCTTTGCCTCCGCTACAACGGGGAACTAGGGGACTAGGGTGTGGGGGTGGGTTTGAAACCCGCCCCCACGGAGCCCATGAGATGGGGAGCCTTTGGATACGGGGGAGGCTGGAACAAATGACATATAACACATGACACATGACAAAAGTCCTAGATGTGATCCGTGGCAGGTTTCAGAACTTGGGGAATTGCCGTCAGGACTTGCTGGGCCAAGTGTTCGGGGGTTGCTTCTGCACTGACTTTAATCTTGACATCAGCTTGAGCGTACAGGTGCAGACGTTGGTCAAGAAGCGATCGCAATTTCCCCCAAGGATCAGGGTCTTGTAATAAAGGTCGTGTCCCATCACCCTGCAACCGAGCTTGCAGTACATCCAATGGCACATCTAGCCACACAACAATTCCGTGATGCAAATAGCTCCAATTCTTTTGGCGCAACACTATCCCTCCCCCCGTAGCTACCACCAAATTTTTATAAGGACAAAGCTGAGATAACACCTGAGTTTCCAAATCGCGAAAACCATCTTCCCCCGCCTCGGCAAAAATTTCCGTAATCGATTTACCCGCGATTTGCGCGATTAAATCATCTGTATCAAAAAACCTATACCCCAGCTCCCGCGCCAGGACTCTTCCCACGGTACTCTTCCCAGCACCCATCATCCCCACGAGATAGAGATTAATTCCTTTAATTAACTGCACCACTATCGTTTAAATTCTCAACTATCATGTCAGTGAATTATCATATATTTTGCCTGAAATCAAGAAAATTTTTATTAAATTTTTGATGAGCTGAAAATCTCCATGCTTTTTTCCCCAAATATGCCCTACTGGCTCGCCGCTGGTACTGCTGACGGCACTGTAAACATTTACCACCTGGACGGCACTAAGCCAGCGACTCTCAAGGGCCGCCGGAATCGGTTAGCTTCGGCGGGAGTCAACCGCAGCATCCTGGGGATTGGCTTTAGTCAGGAAGGGCAGCACCTCGCTACCGCCAATGCTGACAGTACGATCGAACTCTGGCAACGAGAGCCAACCAGAGGAGGACACCGCTCTGGGGTGCCCACGCCAAACTATACCCGCACCCAAACCCTCAAAGGCCACCAAGGAGAAGTATTTGCCGTTTGTTTCAGTCCCGATCGGCAACGTATCGCTACCGCCAGCGCTGATGAAACTATCAAAATTTGGCGGCTAGAAGGCAGTTTAATCAAAACCATCAAAGGACTTACTGGAGCAGTTTTTGGTCTCAGTTTCATGCCGGATGGGAAATTGCTCGCCTCCGCCGGTGCGGATAATACAGTGAAACTGTGGCATCCTGACGGCGTTTGTTTGCGAACTTTCCAGGGGCATGAAAGTGTAGTTTATTCCGTCAGCTTCAGTCCCGATGGCAAAAAATTAGTTTCTGGCAGCAGAGATGGCACCATCAAACTCTGGCTCAGAGATAGCGCTTGGGGACGCAATGGCCGAGTATTGACCTTCACCGGACACCAAAATGCGGTTTTCCAGGTGCGATTTAGCCCCACTGGCGCGGTAATTGCTTCCGCTAGCGCCGATCGCACAGTAAAACTCTGGGGGCTCGACGGCAGTTTAATCAATACTCTTCACCATGAAAATCTGGTATATGCGGTCAGCTTCAGCCCCGATGCAGCTTTCCTCGCCACCGCCAGCGAAGACAAAACCATAAAAATCTGGTCTCACCAAGGAAAGCTCCTCAAAACCTTCTCCCTCCCCTGCCCAGTTTATTGCCTTGATTTTCTCCGGGAATAAAGGAGACGGGGGGACGGGGAGACTCGGAGACGGGGGGACGGGGAGATGGGGAGGGGGGGGAAGATGGGGAGGGG
>DVDU01000035.1 GCA_015296065.1 Oscillatoriaceae cyanobacterium M33_DOE_052
AACCTACAAAACAGTACAACCTACAACCCGAAATTTACCCGAATCCCTTTCAGGGATTGAAACGTTTGTGGAACGAGGATAGCCTAGCTTTTCCTCAAGACCCGAAATTTACCCGAATCCCTTTCAGGGATTGAAACGTGTGCAGCATTTGCAGCATTTGACTCATCCAATGCCCGAAATTTACCCGAATCCCTTTCAGGGATTGAAACCAGTTTGGGATTTAGCGGATTTTGTGGAGTGCTGCCCGAAATTTACCCGAATCCCTTTCAGGGATTGAAACCAGTATCTCTCGGTCATACCATGACCAAAATTCATTCCCGAAATTTACCCGAATCCCTTTCAGGGATTGAAACAACCGCCAAAACGGCAGGATAACCGCCAACCAGATCCCGAAATTTACCCGAATCCCTTTCAGGGATTGAAACAAGTGCGGTTAGTCAAGCTGGTATATCGTTCTCAGAATCCCGAAATTTACCCGAATCCCTTTCAGGGATTGAAACAAACTATTATAAGTTGCAATCTTGCCGCAACTCATCTCCCCGAAATTTACCCGAATCCCTTTCAGGGATTGAAACCAATTTCTTCACATTGCTGTAAAGTTTTGATATTTTTCCCGAAATTTACCCGAATCCCTTTCAGGGATTGAAACGGAATATTACAGGCAATACAGGGACAAGTGCTACCCCGAAATTTACCCGAATCCCTTTCAGGGATTGAAACAGTGAAATATTCTGTTGCCCCTGATTCAATTGTTTTTGGGCCCGAAATTTACCCGAATCCCTTTCAGGGATTGAAACAAGATTATCTCGGCGCTGGCCAATTCCCTTGGCTCCCCCCCGAAATTTACCCGAATCCCTTTCAGGGATTGAAACGTTTGATGCCATTGAGAAATGGCATCAAGATGGTGGACCCGAAATTTACCCGAATCCCTTTCAGGGATTGAAACAAAAATGTGAGCCGGTGAGTATCCCAGAAGACGGCCCGAAATTTACCCGAATCCCTTTCAGGGATTGAAACAGGCTGGAAACCACATTGGCTCCAGCCTGATATATCCCGAAATTTACCCGAATCCCTTTCAGGGATTGAAACAGGTCCTTGGATGCTGCATAGTGGTACTCAGTAGCCCCGAAATTTACCCGAATCCCTTTCAGGGATTGAAACTACCGTTACGGCAAATATTTGCGCGTTCTGAGGGTTGACCCCGAAATTTACCCGAATCCCTTTCAGGGATTGAAACTCTGGCGACGTGCAATCGCGCGCATTTCTAATAAGCCCCGAAATTTACCCGAATCCCTTTCAGGGATTGAAACTCGGAGGATTTCTTGGAATGGCTATGGCTGAGCAAACCCGAAATTTACCCGAATCCCTTTCAGGGATTGAAACTAATGATGGAGAGCTTATCAACCCCCACCACTTCCGGCCCGAAATTTACCCGAATCCCTTTCAGGGATTGAAACGCCTATACTTGTCTTTACAATCCCATTCTCCATAAGCCCGAAATTTACCCGAATCCCTTTCAGGGATTGAAACTTGTTATCGAGCAGCTTGTTGGTGGGAGCTGCTCTTTGGAGCCCGAAATTTACCCGAATCCCTTTCAGGGATTGAAACAAGTGAGGCACTGGCGCTGATTATTCCGATAGTCCCGAAATTTACCCGAATCCCTTTCAGGGATTGAAACGGCTTATCGCCTGTTGCTCGAATCAGGCCGGGACCCGAAATTTACCCGAATCCCTTTCAGGGATTGAAACTTCCAATCCCTTACCATTTCTGCCTCGACATCTGCTGTAGCCCGAAATTTACCCGAATCCCTTTCAGGGATTGAAACGGATCTGGGGAGGGGAATTCTGGATTGTATCCCTCATCCTCCCGAAATTTACCCGAATCCCTTTCAGGGATTGAAACTTGATTAAATCCCACCATTTGGCGGGTTTGCGAGACCCGAAATTTACCCGAATCCCTTTCAGGGATTGAAACTAGCCTGGATGCGGTTTTTGCCACTGGCGGGATGGAAGACCCGAAATTTACCCGAATCCCTTTCAGGGATTGAAACATCTCCGCCATCTGGGCAAGAGCCGCATTCACGTCCCGAAATTTACCCGAATCCCTTTCAGGGATTGAAACAACAACAGGGTCAGTCATGCGAATTTTGGCAGAAAGAACCCGAAATTTACCCGAATCCCTTTCAGGGATTGAAACAAATCAAAGATTTTCAAATTCCGCTCTTTGGCGACCCGAAATTTACCCGAATCCCTTTCAGGGATTGAAACAGTTGGTGCTGGTGTGTACCAGTTGGTGCTGGTGTGTGCCCCCGAAATTTACCCGAATCCCTTTCAGGGATTGAAACACCCTCGGACTCGTGACTTACCTGCTTACTTACTTCCTCCCGAAATTTACCCGAATCCCTTTCAGGGATTGAAACTCCCAAAATCGACAAATCTCACTTTTTAACCAAGACCCGAAATTTACCCGAATCCCTTTCAGGGATTGAAACACAGAGAATAGCTGATGTCACCCGATGTGGCAGTCCCGAAATTTACCCGAATCCCTTTCAGGGATTGAAACTGCGCAGGGCGGCTACTTTCAGTATTTCGGATGCTTTGGGACCCGAAATTTACCCGAATCCCTTTCAGGGATTGAAACCCGGTGCCCGGACTCGCCCGCTTGATTTCCAGGGAGCCCGAAATTTACCCGAATCCCTTTCAGGGATTGAAACAGGTTCTCGTTCCACGAAGAGAGAGGCCAACGCCCCTCCCCGAAATTTACCCGAATCCCTTTCAGGGATTGAAACGCTTACAATGAGGGTAAGGCTAGGGCATATGTCACCTTGCCCGGAAATCTACCCGAATCCCTTTCGGGGATTGAAACTGAGCGACGGAAATGCAACATCAAACTGCTACAGAGTCCATTGCCACCCTACAACCCTACACCCTTCCAACCCTGCAAGTTTCCCCATCACGGGTAATGCGGGGAGCCAGGATATTGAGTGATGCTGGGGAGGCGAACCGACAGGTCGGCAAAGCGATCGCCCATTTAGGGAGCCGTCCGGTCATCGTCGGGGGTACTCACTCCCTCGCCGTCACCCTCCCCCGCCTGGAACCAGTATTGCAACAACATCACCTCATCGCGGCTAGCTCCTCATATCTCCCCGACTGCAGCGACAACAGTCTCGCTCAACTTACCGAAGCTGTCACCGCGCACCAAGGAGATATGATTATTGGCACTGGCGGCGGCAAAGCTCTCGATGCCGCTAAACTTTTGGCGTATCGCTGCGGTCTCCCTGTGGTCACTATCCCCACTTCCGGCGCTACTTGTGCCGCTTGGACCGCCCTATCTAACGTTTATTCCGACCAGGGAGCATTTCTCTATGATGTGCCCTTAGATAGATGTCCCGATTTGCTCATCCTAGATTACGATATCATTGCCACGGCGCCCCAACGCACCCTAGTGGCAGGGATTGGGGATGCGATCGCCAAATGGTACGAAGCCTCCGTTAGCAGCGGTCATTCCCAAGACCCCCTCATCATTGCCGCCGTACAACAAGCCCGAGTCCTACGAGACATACTATTACAAAAATCCGCCGCCGCCCTGGCCCAGCCAGGAAGCCAAATTTGGCGAGAAGTAGTAGATGCCACCGTCCTACTCGCAGGCGTCATCGGCGGACTCGGAGGCGCCCAATGCCGGACCGTCGCCGCTCATGCCGTCCACAACGGTTTAACCCACATCGACCCCCACCACCACACCATCCACGGCGAAAAAGTCGCCTACGGC
Source organism: Oscillatoriaceae cyanobacterium M33_DOE_052 (assembly GCA_015296065.1). GTDB lineage: Bacteria > Cyanobacteriota > Cyanobacteriia > Cyanobacteriales > Laspinemataceae > Koinonema. The sequence continues at coordinate 3,769 of DVDU01000035.1, forward strand.
ATTCTCGTGCAATTACGTCTCGAGGAAATGGTACAAGGCAACCAACTCGCCGCCACCGCCAGACAGCAACTCCTCAAGTTTTACACCGATATCGGACTACCCCAAACCATCTACGATTTAAACCTCGGCGAAATCAGCAGCCAAGATTTCCAAACAGCCGCCGAAATTGCTTGCCAGCCCAATTCCGACATCCACCACTTACCCTTTGAAGTCACCCCCGCCCAACTAATAAAAGCAATGATATCTACCACCGCCCCGGTGGGGTAACGCTTTGCTGGTTTGTAGTTGGGCTTTAGCCCATTTGATCCATATTTGGGCTAAAGCCCAACTACAAACCCCTACTCCCCATCACCATGCCAGTCCCTCGCCAAACTGCGAATTTCCTGTAACTCTGACTCGGACATCCGGTCTAAATTTTTCAGGATAAAACTCATGCGTCCCTGTTTTTGTAGCCGCGACCGGTGTCTATGTAAAAAATCCCCATAAAAAAAATTAAACGGGCAGGCTGTAGCACCCGCTTTTTGCTGATAATTATCAGCACAATTGCCGGAATAATCGCTCATTTTTAATTTAGTGATAAACCAGATATCCAGGAGAAAATTAAAAAATTTTTGCTCCCAAGAAAAGCTCCTAAGCTGTCATATTTGTGACAATTATAAAACAAAATGGGATTAATGTCAGTCCTAGGAGCGGGGGTGGGTAAAGTAGATGCGAGATTTTGGGGAAGTAATCCTGCTCACTGCGCTGGCGTCGCGCTAGCAGCGGCAATTTTGCCGAATTTATGAACAATTTGCCCCTAATTCTGGGGGTAAGGGCACAATACAAACTACGATCAGATGCTCCTAACCCCAAGAAATGGCTGCAAATTAAGCGATTTTTGCCTCTAAGGGATTCGGGGGCATTTTTGGCCTTCTGATGGGGATATCAATCACAAATTCCGTGCCTTCTCCGGGTTGGGAGATACAGTCGATTTTGCCGCTGTGCTTTTGGACGATCGAGAAGCAAATAGACAACCCTAAGCCAGTGCCAAAACCTACTGGCTTAGTGGTAAAAAATGGGTCAAATATCTGATTTTTGATGTCCGCAGTCATGCCCGGACCATTATCGCCGATGCGCACCCGCACCCGCCCCGGTTCGCCATCGCCGGTAACAATTTCCGTGTGAATGTAAATCTCTGGTTGGTAGTGACTCCCACCTTCCAGCCCATGTTTGCGAATTTCCAGGACATCAATGGCATTGGTAAGAATATTCAACCACACCTGGTTTAGGAGGGCAGGATAGCACTCTACTAGAGGTAAATTTCCGTATTCCTGATGAATCTTTATCTCCTGTTTCAGCTTGTGGTTGAGAATCACCAAGGTGCTGTCGATCCCTTCGTGGATATTGACTGACTTAATCGTGGCTTCATCTAGGCGAGAAAAGTTGCGCAATGATAGAACAATCTGGCGAATTCGATTCGTACCATTTTTGATAGAAGCCAAAATGTGGGATAAATCTTGGCGAATGAATTCTAGCTCGATTTCTTCTTCTTTCGCTTGAATTGCCGGAGATATATTCACCGCTTCTTCCCGGTAAGTATCGAGCAATTCTAGTAATTCTTGAATATAGTTATTAGCGTGTTCGGTGTTGCCGTAGATAAAATTAATGGGATTGTTGATTTCGTGGGCAATTCCCGCCACCATCGTCCCCAAAGATGACATTTTTTCGGCTTGAATGAGTTGAGATTGCGTATGCTGAAGCTGCCTTAATGCTTGTTCTAAGTCGCGATTTTTTTCTATTGCCCTCGCTTCTGATTTCTCTAGCTCTACCATGATTTTTTTTCTGCGTTTCATCTCCTCTTTTAAAGATTGATGACTCTTATGTAAGGCTTTATGGGTGAAACTATAGTCAAAAATTAATCCCATTAAGGGAACAAGATAAGCAATGATTTTCAGCAGATGAGCCACATTAAAATTATTATCGAAAAGCTCATCTGAACCAAATACCATGTATAATTGCGTGGCCGTGTTGGGAATAGTGCTAATCACTAAAGCATGGGAAAAAATACTGGGATTTTCCTGGTAAAATTTGGGATAAAGAAAAATACCAGACATGATAAAAATTAGCAATGGGGCCACGTCCCAAGGACGAGCAATTATGGCGTCGGGGAATATGGTTTCTGGGAGGATTTGGCTGGTGGCGCAGAAGTGAATTATGCCATATGCCATCAGGACAAATCCACTGGTCATTATAAAAACAAAATGAATATTATGTTGCCACTTTTTGGTATTTGATGCCATTAAAATGCTGATGCCTGTGGCGGCGAGTAGAGCGTTAGCCAGACGGCAAATTGCCCAGGTGAAGGGAATGAGGTTTTGGTTGTCGGCTACTGCGTCAATTAATCGATCGGCTGCTAAAGTGTGGAAGGCATCCATAACTCCCGCGCACAGGAGGGTCACACCAATAACCGGGGTGGTGGGGTTGCGATCGATACTGAAGTGGGCAAATGCCAGAATAACAGTAAAAATGGCGGTGCAAAAGGCACTCCACTCTAAAATCGTGTGGGTGAAATCTCCTGCTAAACTGTGGTATAAGGGATCAGGTTTTGCTCCCGCCACTAGGTGTACTGCAGTTTCCCAGTCAAGGGGTGGGTGATGTGAACTAAAATCAAAACCCATTGGATTGAGGAGCAGAGGTAAAAGGCACGCTGCTAATACACCCCAGACTAATGGCTGTGGCAGTCTGTTATCTTGAGCGCCAAAACCGGCGGATATGGGGGCTAAAAATAAGCGAAAATATCTCTCCTGTAACCTAGTTTCGATTACTTTTCTCATCGCAAAAATCATGGGTTAATCTGCTCCAAATATTGAAAATGTGACCCTGGGCTGAATTCCTGAAAATTCCCTCTATTCCCTCTAACTACCATCTATCTGATTTATCGGTAACAACCAATAGGGATTCTTTTTGCCTTGTCCCTACTGGAGAAACCGGGGTGCTGAAAATCTGCTGTTTCCCCGCAGGCAAAAATCGGTTTACTTGGGAGCGTTGGCTGGTTTCACCCTGGTTTTGGCCTGGAACGAACCAGTTTCTCATCGAGAGTGTTGATCCGCAATGTTTATCCCTTGTTACTATTCTAGCTATTGGCACATTTGTGCCGCTATGGTTCGCCATCAATTTAGCTCTCGGTACGGATAGATACCCGCGCAGATGGATTGCTGGGAGGAGCGATGATGTCACGGGCGGGGACCCCCGTACCACGGGAGGGGAAGTTTGCCTCCTGGTTCCAACCTCTTTTCTCACTCCAGGGCGCTCTGCTGGGAAGCCTCCCGGTTAAAGGTAGTTAAGTGATTAACATATTTTGGGGCACCAGTCAATAGGCTAAAGTTAAGATATATCAAAGTCCAGTGACAATTAGGACGAGGTGGGATGATGCGAACCGGTTCATAATTGATATAATTTCAACTCCAAGAACAGGAGGCTGGGGAAAAGTTGCAGGGGCAATCCCTCCTGTGTCACCCCGGAGAGCTTCACTTGCAGGTTAAATCGGGCAGTTAATGGCAGATGTTAAATCCAAATGGACCGGCGAAAAATTTTCCCCAACCCCTAGATAAGGTGGCTCTAGCCTTGGTTTTGGGTCTGATTGTGGCGATCGGGGTTTTGCTCCTCAGTGGGGAAGCGGCGGCGCCCCGGGTGCGGTCTTTTACCTGGCAAGACCGAGAGCTGAGCGCGCCCGATCGGGCATTTATCCTCACTTTCAGCCGCCCCATGAACCAAAAAAGCGTCGCCGAAAACCTGCGCATTGACCCGCCGCTACCGGGTAAAATTAGCTGGGCAGGCAGACGCATGGCTTACACCCTCACCGCACCGGTGCCTTACGGCGTGCAGTTTCAAGTCCAGATCCAGGGGGCGCGGGATACATTTTCATCATCCAATGATATCCGCACTCTGAGCGAGCCTTTTGTGGGGAAATTTCGCAGCCGCGATCGAGTCCTAGTTTATCTCGGCGTCAATCCCGAAGAACAAGGGCAACTGATTTTATATAACCTCAGCGCCAATCCCCCACGTCAGCTAGTCTTGACACCAAAAGATTTGGTCGTCCAAGACTATGAACCCTATCCCGATGGCTCCAAAATCTTGTTTGCTGCCGTTCCCCGTGAAGCCACAGGCAAAGAGGTCAACCTCCCCAAACTCTACACCGTCAGTACCGGCATTAAGCGCCCCGATCGAGATAAAGGTATCACCACCTGGGAACCGCCCGGAAAACCAGAACTGGTTTTGGACAATCAGGAATACCGCAACCTGAGATTTGACCTTTCTCCCAATGGCAAATTGGGCATAGTAGCTCGCCAAAACCTGAAAAATCCCCTAGATTTTGGCTTATGGACGCTCCAGCCGGGAGAAAAACCCCAACGCCTGCCAACACAACCAGGGGGAGATTTCGAGATTGCCCCCGACGGTAACTCCCTGGCACTCCTGCAAGGACAGGGTGTGGCCATCCTATCCTTGGAAAAACAGGGAGATACGGTGCAATTTCTGCCCCAGTTTGAACAAGTCCTCGGGTTCGCCCCAGATGGCTCCGCCGCTGCGATGGTAAAATTCAACCGTGACCCCAACAATCCCCGCCGCTCTCTGTTTTTAGTCACTACTGCTGGAGTGGAGAAAGAACTGTTTCGCACCAGAGGGTCAATTCTCGCCGCTGAGTTTGACCCCACCAATCGCACCCTCTACTGTCTCGTGACCAAGCTGATTGAAACTGAAGATTCTTATCGAGAAGAGCCTTATATTGCCGCGATCGACATCAACACCAAAGACATCAAACCCCTGGTGATTTTGCCCGAACAGCGCGATATCCAAATCAGCCTCTCCCCAGATGGTTTAGCCCTCTTATTCGATCAAGTTGTCACCACCAGTAAACCAGGAAATTCTGCCGCAGCCATAGGACCACGTACCGCCTCCGGAGCCGTAGTAACAAATAGTCGCCTCTGGCTCATTCCTCTGTCTCCCGGTACTCCAGTCAAGGACTTACCCGCACCCATCACCCCGGAACGGCTCCCCTTTTCAGGCTTGCGCCCCCTATGGCTACAGTGATTGAAAGGACAATCGTTAAGTAACGTCAAATGGCGAGATAGGGGATTATGGTTTTGGCTTCAGCCCAAAAATTCTGGGGGGCTAAAGCCCAACTACCAACCTGTACAATGAGAAATGACAAGTAACAAATGACCAAGGACAAAGGACGAACTTATGCCATTATTGGCACCGGGGCTGTAGGAGGTTTCTACGGTGCCAGACTGCAAAGAGCGGGAATAGAAGTGCATTTCTTGCTGAACCGAGATTGGCCACAAGTGCGCGAACATGGTTTAGTTGTGGAATCTTGCGAAGGCAATTTTACTTTACCGGAGGTCAACGCTTGGAGACATACCCACGATATGCCTCCTTGTGATGTGGTAATTGTCGCTCTGAAAACCACCCAAAATCATCTGCTACCAGAACTACTGCCCCCAGTAGTCAAGCCGAATGGGGTTATTTTACTGTTGCAAAATGGTTTAGGTGCTGAGCCCGAAGCCGGGAAAATATTTGATGCCCAAACCGTGATGGGCGGTTTATCTTTTATCTGTAGTAACAAAATTGGCCCCGGACATATCCGCCATATCGACTATGGCGCCATTACCCTAGGAGAATATGCGCCAGATTATCAATCAGCGGGCATCACTGCCACGATGGAGGCGATTAAAAGTGATTTTGAGGCAGCCAAAATCCCGATTTTTCTAGAAGAAGATTTGCTCCTAGCGCGATGGAAAAAATTGGTGTGGAATATCCCTTATAATGGCCTGTCCGTAGTGCTGGATGCTAGGACTGATGAGATTATGGCTTCACCTCATACTCGCCAGTTAGCGGCCAGTTTGATGCAGGAAGTGGCAGCGGGGGCGGCGGCTTGCGGTCGGGTGGTCTCTGATAGTTTCATCCAAAAAATGCTGGAGCATACGGAGAAGATGAAACCCTATCTCACGAGTATGAAATTAGACTTCGATCGCGCCCATCCCCTAGAAGTCGAGGCAATTTTCGGCTATCCTTTGCGGATGGCTACCAGCTTAGGCGCCGATTTACCCCTGATTTCCATGTTATATCACCAGTTGAAATTTATTGACGATCGGTTATCCGGGGGATAAGTATTTGAGCGTCAATCCAGCGGTTTATTAGACCTCTCTAATCAATAAAAATTGCTGCCCCCAACCCCCCTGAAAAATGCCACTTGGCCTTTTGGATTTATCCAAGAGGTCTATTATGTATTCAAAAAAACTATCCCTCAATATAGGGATAATTAGTGATGTGATTCAAGTGAGAAATAAATTAGCACTTTCGCCGCATCTAAGTGACTGCACATCAAGAGTGGGTAATTAATACCATCACCAACGGGAAGCCGGAGATTTAACGGACCGTTTGCATAATTACTGGTTGCCCATCAACAATTAACTTTGCACCTGTCAATAGGAAATTCTCATCAGATTTTGTAATTCTTATCTTTAGGCTAGGTTTTCCCCAAAAATTCCACATTCATTTCCCCAAGCGCCACCTAATTTTCCACAAATCCAACAAATTTTTCCACAGGCGGACAACGGTAAGCAGGGGAAATCAGGAGGAATTGGGGATTTCCCTGGGCGTTTCTCTACCAGATTTTCCGTGGGACATTTTCGTGAAGAAAGGTAACAAAGAAGGGCGAAAAAGCTATTGTTTGCGTGCAGATTGGACCCTTGAGCGGCTGGTTGTAACATTTTGTATTGTTGACAAAACCACCCCCGGATATAGCACAATGAATCGGCCTGGTGAAAATAGGCGCGTCAAAAAATGCAGTTATCAAATACCAGATAGATTATGGGCGGACTGGCCCGCTATATATGTTGACTGCCAGTGCGGGCGCGTAGGTGACAAACCGCTATAGATTTGGAGGTGGCAATTATGAGACCGTATATCAGCATCCTGGCAGAAATTCCCGAAGAACTGCACGAATCACTCAAAAGCTATTTGGAAACACATCCTGACTGGGATCAAGACCGAGTGCTGTCAGCGGCCCTATCGCTGTTTTTGCTCCAAAATGACCATAGGAACACGCCAGAAGGTTCGCGCTGTTACCACAGCGCGGCGAGAGTTTACCTAGAGACCCTGTTTCAACACCGAGTTTAGGAGTGGGTGACGGGGTGACGGGGTGACGGTCTCCTGCCCCCAGTCCCCTGGTCCCCCAGGCTCGGACTCTCCCAGTCCCCTGCACCCCTGCACCCCTGGTCGCGTAGTCCCTGATCTCGCAAAATTTAGCTAACTGTGTCGGAGAGTGGGTTGGGCTCAAACTTGTAACCCACCCCCCGGACGGTTTGAATCCGGGTAGGCTGGGTGCCATCGCCTTCGATTTTGCGTCGAATTTGGCCGATATGGACATCTACCACGCGCTGGTCGCCTACATAGTCATAGTTCCAGACTTCCTGTAACAACTCGGAGCGACGCCAAACTCGACTGGGGTGGCTGGCGAGAAAATAGAGTAAATCAAATTCCAGGGCAGTTAACGACACTGTCTCGCCGTCTAATGTCACCTCACGCCGCACGGGATCGATAGTGAGGTTGCCGAAACATAGAGAGTGTTGGTCCGTAGTGTGAACCATCCGCTGCCGCTTTAAAAGGGCACCGACTCTAGCGCCGAGTTCTACTAAACTGAAAGGTTTGGTGATATAGTCATCTGCACCGAGGGAAAACCCCTTAATTTTGTCGGCTTCGTCGGAGCGACTGGTGAGCATCAGCACGAACACGTCAGTGCGGGTTTGCATTTGCTGACAGAGCTGATAACCAGTAGTGTCTGGCAAATTGACATCCAAAATCACCAAATCGGGTTTGAAGCGCTCAAACGCCTGTAAAGCAGTCTTGCCATCTTCTGCGGACTCCATCTGATAGTTTTGCTTGAGCAAAAACCGATGGATGAGATTGCGGATGGCTGGTTCGTCATCAACTACAAGAATCTTGGCGTTGGCCATATTTCAATCCCTGGAAGGGCTTTGGTAAAGTTTCACCCGCCCCGCACACTATTCTATATCAATAAAGTCAGCCTCTTGGTAACTGACCATCCAAATTATCAACTTTTGGGTTTCGTTCGTCAACTTATTGTCAACAAGAACGAGCCCAGTGCTGGACCTGGGAAGATCCCATACGGCTGGGTAAGTGTGAGCGTATGGGCATTGGTCTGGGTTGGCTGGGGAGAATTAGTCGATCGCGATCGGCTCTGACAGCGCTTCCGTGCCCCCGGGGCGGTGGGCTGACGGAGTGATGCCGTTATGGCCAATATCTGCCGGGATTCCCAACAGGCAGTTTCATCCATCCATCTTTATATTTTAGATTTTAGATGGAAAAACTCAACCCAGAAGTCACGAAAGCGATTCGCTGATGGGGAAGCCAGCACGAGAGAGCTGGCGGTGAGGGCAATTCTTTCCACAGAGGCAGTCCCCCCCTGATTTTGGGACTGTACAGCGCCAGTAGTCAATTCTTGCCGATTCAAGGGAGAATACATCTAAAGTTCGTCACCCATTACCCCAGCCCCCAAGGCCCTAGTTGACGATCGGGGGTACTCTCATAGGTCCTAAATACCCAGCCCTGTCAAGGTGGTTAACGAGGTGGCTGGTTTTCAGCTCTCGTAACTCTGACAATTCTGGGGTCCGCGCCAGGATCGGTGGACTAAATCTGGTTGGATGAACGTCAGAAACGACGGTTTACCGTGACAAAATTTGCCACCTTGACAGGGCTGGTCCTAAATACCTAAAACAGAACTTAATTTGTTCGTCAAGACACTGCAATCAGGCAAACATGAACACCACCTCTCAAGAGAAAAATGCTCCTATCATCCTTGTGGTGGATGATGACCGCACAACCAGGATGATGCTGCGTCGTGCTATGGAATCAGAAGGATATCGGGTGGCAGAGGCTAATAATGGGATCCAATGTTTGGACTCATACAGCCATTTGATGCCAAGTATGGTGCTGCTGGATGCGAAAATGCCGGTGATGGATGGGTTTGAGTGTTGTAGCAAATTGCAAACCCTCCCCGGCGGTAGCTCTACCCCAGTGCTGATGATTACGGGATTGGAAGATGAAGAATCCGTGGAGCGTGCCTTCAGTGCTGGCTCCCGGGATTACATCACCAAGCCGATTCACTGGGCGGTCCTGCGTTATCGGGTGCGGCGGTTGCTCCAGGAACAGGAAGCGGAAACAGAAATACTCAAAGCTCTGCGACGAGAACGGGAACTCAATGATTTGCGCTCCCGGATTGTCACGATGGTGTCTCACGAGTACCGCACCCCTCTGACGACGATTTTATCTTCGGCGGAATTGCTGGAACATTATGGAGAAAGATGGACTGCCGAAAAGCGTCACCAGCACTTGAAGCGGATTCAAAGTGCGGCTAAACATATGACTCACTTGGTGAGTGATGTGGTGTCGATTTCTCAATTTGAGGCGGGAGAATTGCAATTTCAACCAGCCGCAGTGGATTTAAAGGCTTTGTGTTTGCAACTGGTAGCGGATTTGGCTGAGAAAGCTGGGGGGATGGGTGCCGGTGGGCAGCAGAGCCGAATTAAAGTGCAGTTTCCAGAAGCATTGGCGGCGGTTGTACTTGATGGCAATCTGCTGCGGCAAATCTTGGGAAATGTTTTGGAAAATGCCGTTAAATATTCTGGCTCAGATAGTGAGGTTTCTCTGGATGTGCGGTGTCAGGACTTGCCCCAGATATCAAATGAGGAGGGGATGGATCTGGGGGGAGCCGGGGGTTTGGCGGAGCATAAACTGGTAATGTTTCGGGTCGAAGACCGGGGGATTGGGATTGCCCCGCAAGAGCTTTTGGAAATTTTCAATCCGTTTTACCGGGGTCATAATATCGGCAATATTCCGGGGACGGGATTGGGTTTGGCGATCGCGAAAAAGTGCGCTGAATTACACGGGGGTAAAATTGCCGTGGCCAGTACCGTGGGGGTGGGCACCGCTGTCACCATTACGCTGCCAGTAAAAACCGCCAGTTGAGACGGCGCCGAACGGCGATGCTTCGCTTGGACTGTCGGTGCAGCCGTGGCCTCAGCTATTATCTGCGGTTCAACTCAGCCGCAAAAATTGTTAAAATTAATCGGCGATGGGATTTTTTCTAGGCCGTGAAACACGCTCATGGTAAACCCATACCAATCAGGTATGTTTGTGGTGCTAGCTGTCATTATCTAAAGTCTCTGATTAAAGTATGATGTTGTCAAATACTGCCCTGCTCCGGCGCTGCCTAAAATCAATTGGCATTATGGCCTTCGTTACCCTCGGTTGGGCGGCGGTTTTGGTGGTTGATGCCCGCACTGCGGAGGCTGCTAGTGGCGGGCAACCTACTCCCAAGCAACTGGCGCCAAGTTCACCGGAGGCGTCCCCTACCCCAGGGACTCCCGCCGAGGCTGCATCGGAGGCTATTTGCGCTCCCTCCTCAGTGGGCAATACTGTGGAAGTGAAAGTTAAAGAGCCAGATAACTTCCAGTCCTGGCTGAGTCAAGGGGATAACTTGCTCCGCTTAAAACGCTATCAAGAGGCGCTGATGGCTTACAGTCGGGCGATCGACCTCAATGGTGGTGAGCTGCCTGGTTGGTTGGGCTGCGCGATGGTGCTACAAGAGACGCAAAAGTATGATACGGCTGTCAGGGCGTTAGACCGGGCTTTGACGATCTCCCCAGAACATTCCCAGGCGTGGTTTCAGAAGGGGATGGTGTTGAAGCTGTCGGAGCGCTATGAAGAAGCTCTGGCGGCGTTCGATCGCGCTCTCCAGGGAAATGGCGCTTGGGGCAACAGCGCCGGACTGGCGGATGCTTGGCTGAACCGGGGTTCGGTATTGTGGTGGTTGGAGAAGCGCTCGGAGGCGATCGCAGCTTTTGACAAGGCGATCGAAATTAATCCCGAATTCGCCCTGGCTTGGTATAACCGCGCTACTGCTCTGCTCCAGGAGGGCAACTACGTGGAAGCGGTGGCATCATACGAGCGGGCGATCGCCAGTCAGGGACAGTGGGGCTCCCTCACTGGTCCAGCCAATGCCTGGTATAACCGGGGTGTCGCCCTAGAACAACTGGAACGTTACGCCGAGGCGATCGATTCTTACGATGAAGCCCTGAAAATCATCCCCAACCACACCAAAGCTCGGCTGCGTATCGTCGCTTTAAGGCAACGCTTAGCCGCCTCTCCACAATCCTAAAATCCCAAATCTACAGCAATTCTGTGGGCACAGGCGAAGCCGGAAAAGGCCACGGCGTTTAACCCCTGTCCGGGGAAGGTGCTATCGCCGACACAGTACAAACCGGGGATGGAGGTGCGGTTAAAAGGCATGGGCAACAGACCCCACAGGCGTCGCTGGGGAATCGGTCCATAGCTGCCATCCACCCGATTTAAAAATCGCCGGTGAGACCTAGGGGTGCCTACTTCCATGAAATCCAACTGGGCATCTAAACCAGGGAATATCTTTTCTAGGCGTTGGATGATGCGACCCGCTGCCTCTTCTTTCCGCTGTTCATATTCCTTGGGAGCCAGTCCCCGCCAATCATCTACCCAATGGGGAGTGAAGGCGTGGACGATATGGAAGCCACTAGGTGCTAAGTCCGGGTCCAGGAGGGTGGGAATGGAGACGAACAGAGTGCCTTCTGGGTCTTCCATTTGCTGCCAGTCTTCTAGGATGATCTGGTGACAGGCGGTATTTGGGGGGATCACCGAGGCGCCAACGCCTAAGTGGAGGCTGAGGAAACTGGGTGATTTGCGATAGTTCTGCCGCCACTTTTGTTCTTTGGGGGGCAGGGGAACGTCCCCGAGGAGTTTATCGAAGGTATCCCAGCGGGTGGCGTTGGACACGATGCGTTTAGCGCGGTAAATTTCGCCGGTGGCTAGTTCCACTCCCACGGCGCGGTTATTTTCGATGATGATTTTGCTGACTTTGGATTTATATTTAATCTCGCTGCCTGCTTTTTCTAGTCCTTCTACCAGTTTTTGGGCGATTTGACCCACGCCGCCTTTGGGGTAGTTGATGCCGCCGTAGTGCCGATCGCTAAAGACCATTCCCGCATTGATGGCGGGGGTCATATCGGCGGGTACGACTGACCAGCAGTAACACTCTATATCAATAAATTTCAATAAAGCTGGGTCTTTAATATACTTGCGGGCAATGTCTCCGGCGTTTTGGGGCAAGTATTTTACCAGTCCCAGGCAGGCTAACGGATGCTGGAAAAATACCCGCATCAGGTAGCCAAACTCTTCTAGGGAGAGCAGTTCCATCGCGTTGAGGCAGTTAAAGACTTGCCAGCATTCGCCGTAGAATTGGGCAATGCCTTCCCGCTCGTGGGGAAATTTGGCCGTGAGTTCTTGCAAAAATTTATCATAATCCCGATGGACTTGCACCTCTAGGCCCCCGGGCAAGCGATAGTGAATCTGCACCGGGTCGGGGATGGTTTCCAGGCTGACGTTGACAGCGGCAAGGGCTCTGGTGAGGAGGTTGGTGGTGCCTTGGTCGCCAAAGCCAAAAATCATCGAGGCCCCTACATCGAACCGGTAGCCATTGGACTCGAAGTATCCAGCACTGCCGCCGGGGATGATGTAGCTTTCTAAAACTAGGACTTGGGATCCTTTGGCGGCTAGTTGGGTGGCAGTGACGAGGCCGCCGATGCCGGAGCCGATGACGATAACATCGTATGAAAGGGCCATGATTGGTGGTGCTAAATCGCTCTCTTTTCCATCCCGGAGCTGACTGTATGCACAGCCGCCCCTTTGGACATGGCTATCATACCATGAACCCAATCGTTTAAAGCACTCAGGGCATCTGGGCAGGGCGTCATTAATATTTGTGGTCACAGATCCCGGTTGATGAGGCCCTGGCCCTACGATCGCCAAAGAAATACGGGACTAGCCCGCTACTGCTGACCAATCCCGCCTGCCGATCCTTTGAGAGGAGAACACTTTCCATCCAATATAAACTTATTGAAAATCTTTGTCAACTGTTTTTTGAGAAATTTTGATAATTTTTTTCAATTATTTTTTCTAATAAATTACAGATTGCCAATAATAGATAAAATAAAGAAGGATTGGGGGGGTATCAAAACCGCAACTAATTACCCAAACAAAAATAATCAGGGGATGAGACTGATATGATGATTCACGGAAAGCCCTAAACAACCAAGGTTTATGACCCTGCAACTGCGAGTTTACGTCCCTCCCCATCCGTTAATCAAACATTGGCTGGCAGTTGCCCGGGATGCTGCCACCCCGGTGGCATTATTTCGCACGGCGATGACAGAGTTGGGACGGTGGCTGACTTACGAAGCCACCAGAGAGTGGCTACCCACAGTAGATGTGATGGTGGAAACTCCCTTGGCGGCTTGCCCCGGCACGATCGTTAACCCAGAAGTGCCGGTGGTGGTGGTGCCGGTCCTGCGGGCAGGGTTGGCGCTGTTGGATGGAGCCCAGGGGGTGTTACCCCTGGCGTCGGTCTATCATATAGGGATGGTGCGGGATGAAGCCACTCTGGAAGCCAGATGTTATTTGAACAAGTTTCCCGATCGGTTCGCGCCCCAAACCCGAGTGGTGGTGACGGAGCCCATGCTGGCAACGGGGGGAACCATCATGGCGACGATGGCGGAGCTGACAAAGCGGGGGATAGAACCGGAACTGGTGCGCATTATCTCAGTCGTAGCGGCGCCACCAGCGTTGCAGCAACTGAGCGCCGCGTATCCCAGTTTAAACATTTACACCGCTACCATAGATGAGAAAGTAAATGAAAAGGGCTTTATCGTGCCCGGTTTGGGGGATGCGGGCGATCGGGCTTTTGGCACCTGAAATCTAGCCCAGAACCTGCTAATCTAAAGGGACACGAAACAAAACATCTTGTAGCCAATATTAATCGCTCATGAGAGAGAAATGAGTAATAAAGATAATTTTGCCCCCGGCTTTCTGGCTGGGGCGATCGTCGGCGGCTTACTCGGAGGGGCACTAGGCGTGTTCCTCAGTTCTCGGCTGGCTCCAGAAACGGAAGAAACAGACAGTGATAGTCCACCAGAGATAAAAGCTGCGAAGAAAAAAAAGCGCCTAGGCAAGGAAACCGGGGAAATGGCGCGCCGTTCCCTAGAGGATAAAATTGCCCAAATGAATGAGGCGCTCGATGAATTGCGCTACCAGCTCAGTAGCGTTAACGGCACCTACCTAGAAGACGAAGGCTCCGAGGCAATAGCCGAAGAGCCCTAATCCCGAACCCGTGCTAAATACCGCACGGGCAGGAATGGATTAAACTGAAAGATGAATCGCCAGACGTAGAAGTTTTATAGATACTCACAAAGAAACCCAACCATGAATCCAGCCAATCCCGCCATAGAATTACTTACCAGTACCCTAGCGACATTTCTCCAAATCTATTTCGTCTTGCTGATAGTTCGGATTTTGCTGAGTTGGTTTCCCCAGGTCAACTGGTTTGACCCCCCATTCTCCATCCTCAGCCAACTGACTGACCCCTATCTGAATATTTTTCGCTCTTTTATTCCGCCATTAGGAGGAATTGACTTTTCCTCGCTATTAGCACTGCTGCTGATTCAAGTGGCGATGGGGCTGTTCTAGAATTGCCTTGTGAGCGCTCCTTCGGGGCCACATTGGTGAGCAGCAGGAATGTGAGAGACGCTAAGAAATAGCGTCTCTCATGGTTTATTCTGGGAATAAGGGGGTAACGCGACCTTCAAACCCCCGGGCTTTAAAGTTTTTTAAGCTCAGGGGGGTGGGAAGATTGGCGGCTACGGAAATTCTCATCTCAAAATTGCTGACACCAGGGGGTACGACTTCGATGTTACCCAAACGAGTGCGATTGGGCAGAATATTGTTGTTGTTGGCGTCATAGATCCGACCGAAAATATCAGCATCATAGACGGTTTTATTAGAAGGATTTTCGGCTTTGCCGGTGATCATAAAGCAGTTAGCAGCCAAAGAGTTGCCGCCGCTAGTGACTGCCCCTTCGGCTAGCTCTGCGGGACAGTTGTTATAAGCAAGGTCAAATAGTTTGATTTCTGTGAGAGCCAAGGCGCTGGGGGCGTACAACCAGGAGACGGCTGCCATCAGCAAGGAAAGGGCAACGGCGACTAATGTGGGCTGGCGCAATTTGAGCATGGGATGGATAGAAAAATGGTGCTGGGATCAGCTTACCGCATCAAGCGCTGGATGAGGGCATCACGCATGACGGTAACTGGTACGGTGTCTCGCCCGAGCCAAATTTTTAATCCGGCGGCTCCCTGACAAACGAGCATTTCTAGGCCATCAATAGTAGTGGCGCCCACATCTTGAGCTAGTTGGAGAAATTGGGTAGGACAGGGGGTGTAGATTAAATCATAGACGATCGCCCCTGGGGGTAGGTACTGCATAGAAGTGGCGCTCACCGGGGCAGCGTCAATATGGGGGTACATCCCCACCGGAGTGCAGTTCACCAGCAAACCCGCTTGGGGGAGAATTTGGGGTAATTCCTCCCAGGTGACAGGTGTCATGGGGACTGGGGGGGCTTGGTGAGCCCAACTAGCGACAAAAGCGGCGAGTTTTTCCTGGTTGCGGCCCACCATGATGATTTCTTGGCAACCCAGTTGGGCGCAACCCGCCACCACAGCTCGCGCAGCACCGCCAGTGCCTAAAACTACGGCTTTGATTTGATGCCATTGGCGGGGGATACTGAGTAGGGGGGCGAGAAAGCCTTCCACATCGGTGTTTGTGCCTGCCCAACCTTCGGGAGTTCGCCAAATGGTGTTCACGGCGCCTACCGATCGAGCCAGGGGGGATACTTCCGTGAGGAGGGGGATAATGGCTTGTTTATGGGGGATGGTGGCGTTGAAACCTTGGACGCCCACGGCTTCAAACCCAGCCAGGGCAGTTGTTAAGTCCTTGGGTTTTACGGGGAATGGCACATAGATGTAATCTAAATTTAGGTGGGCAATGGCGGCATTGTGCATCACTGGGGAGAGGGAATGCTCTACCGGGTCCCCAATGATGCCGAGGATTCTCGTCTTGCCCGTAATTTCTTTCATCAATTTGCACCGATTTCCTGTTTTCTTTCCAGAATAAGATTAAAGCAGATATTTTCCCTATCTGCGCCCTCTGTGTCTGTAGTGGTTTGAGCCAGTACAGAGTCATAGAGGACACAGTGAGGGGAGGGCATTTTCCCGTCATCTCAGCTACCACAGGCAATCAGCGTATGAAAAGGCTCACTTACATCAGCAAATTTTCCCGTCACCTTTCCCCCCAGGATATTGAAAATATCGGTTCTGTGTCTAGTGCCAAGAATCGACTTAATAATATAACTGGGGTTCTGTTGTGTTTGGGGGAAATATTTTTTCAAATTCTCGAAGGGGAGGAGACAAAAATTGATGTGGTATATGAGAAGATTCTGCGGGACGATCGCCATACAGAAATCCTGTGTTTAAAATTAGAAAGTGACATCACCGAGCGGTTGTTTCCCGAATGGTCAATGCGCACCATCAACCTAGATGAAAATACGGATATGCTGGTGAAGCCGATCAAAACTTTACTGCATAATGTCACTGAATCGCACCGAATTTTAGAAAAATACACTCAGCCTACTATATTTAAGTTAATCAAAAATGGTGTTAATCCCTTAGAAGTCCGCCCGCGTAAAGTCGAAAAAATTATCATGTTTTGTGATATTATGTCTTTTTCCACTATTGCCGATAAGCTGCCAGTAGAGCAAGTAGTTTTCTTGGTTAACCATTATTTGACTATTTGCACCAATATCATCAGCGAAAGAGGCGGCGAAGTGACTAAATTTATCGGTGATTCCGTGATGGCTTACTTTGATAGCGACCAAGCCGATGATGCGATTCAAGCCAGCTTAGACATTTTAACCGAAATTCAAAATTTGCGGAATACTGCCCTTGATGGGAGCATTTTAAGGGTTTTGCATACGGGAATTGGTTTGGCTAAAGGACCGGTGATTGAAGGCAATATCGGCTCAGCGGTGAAAAAAGATTATACCATTTTAGGTGATGCGGTTAACTTGGCTTCCCGGTTAGAAGGAGCAACGCGAAATTTACCATATGCCCTGATTTTTTCCGCAGCCGTGAAAAATAGCGCCCATCATAAATGGGATTTCGTGTATCTGGGCGATCGCCAAACCAAAGGAAAAAGTGAACCAGTGCAAATTTACTCAATTGATTGTGATATCACTCGCTATTCGGCAGACAATGAGCCAATTAATGATTATTTAGCCAAAATAATTGAAACGCTCAATTTTTCTTCTTTGGTCTAGGAACAGACACCAATCAGTCAAATCTTAATTGACCGATAAGTAGGTCAACCCAAAAAAACGCCAGCTAGAGCCGAGCCGTAGTAGTAGGGTGGGCATTGCCTCACCGAAAATTCTCTTCATCACCAGTAGTAGGGGCGATTCGCGAATCGCCCCTACTGTCCACCCTACATCACCTGATTTTATTTAAGGTTTAATTATGTGGATTTACTTATTTCCAGATTTTATCATATTTATTCAATGGGCAGTTCGATGCGGAATTCTGCTCCTTTTCCGAAAGTGGAAATACAAGACAATTTCCCGCCATGTTTTTGCACAATTTGGCGGGAGATAGATAACCCCAAACCAGTGCCTTGTCCAGGTGGTTTGGTGGTAAAATTAGGGTCAAATAGCTTGGTTTGTAAGTTTTCCGGAATCCCGATGCCATTGTCTAGGAAGGAAATAGCAATGGTTTGACTCTCGCGATGAAAACTCGTAGCAATAATAATTTTTCGGGGGGAGAAGGTGTTGGGGTTGGTGGGATGCGGCGGGGTTGCTTCTTCGAGAGCGTCAATGGCATTTGCCAGGAGGTTCATAAATACTTGGTATAGCTGTCCGGCGTAGCAATTAATGACTGGCAAATTGCCATATTTTTTGATAATTTGAATTTCGGGGCGGTTTTCGTTGGCTTTGAGGCGGTGTTTCAAGATCATTAAGGTGCTATCAATGCCTTCATGGATGTTACAGGGGACCTTGTTGGCGGTATCGGAGCGAGACAGGGTTCTCATGGAGAGGCTAATCTGGCGCAGGCGATCGGTTCCCTCCCGCATCGAGTCGAGCATTTGGTAAGCGTCTTCGAGTAGATACTCTAATTCTATTTCTTCGGCGTGACGCAGGATTTTTTCCCCTGGTGACGGCAAGGCTTCTTGGTATAATTGCAGATGTTCAATCAGGTTGTTGATGAATTTGGTTAAAAAATCTAGATTTCCGGCTAAAAATCCGATCGGGTTATTAATTTCGTGAGCAATACCAGCCGAAAGTTGACCCAAGGTGGACATTTTCTCACTTTGCACTAACTGGACTTGTGCTTGCTGCAAAGATGCCAAAGATTGAGAAAGCTCTACCGTTATTTCTGTCACTTTTTGCTCTAAAATTTCATTCTGTTTTGCCAAAATTTTGGTAATTTTACTGATTTTTAAATGTAATTGTATCCGAGCTAAAACCTCTTCGTGCTGAAAAGGTTTCGTGATGTAATCTACCGCCCCTAATTTTAGCCCTTTAACTTTGTTTACTGGCTCAGCCAGCGCCGTCATAAAAATGACTGGGATTTCTTTTAATTCGGGAATTGACTTCAGCCTTTCACAGGTTTGGAATCCATCAATTCCGGGCATCATTACATCAAGTAGAATTATGTCGGGTTGCCCTTGTTCAGCTTTAATCAAGGCATCTTCCCCATTTTTAGCTACTAAAATCTTATAGCCAAATTGTCTCAAAAATTCAAACAGCACTTTAATGTTAGTGTTGTTGTCATCTACAACTAAAACAATCTCCGGTTTTTCAGGTAGCATCAGTTCTTCCCAGAGCTGGTCAGCCATCATTATTTCCTCCTAGACTTGGTGACAGCGTTTCCATCAGAAGTGTTGAATGTCAATAAAAAAGTGGTAAAAATAGCCACAATTATGTTATAATGAGAGCCGCAGATAAAAAAAAAGGAGTTTAAGCATGACTAAATATTCATTCTCCATGATTCTCAAATACATCTTGAGGGAC
>DVDU01000141.1 GCA_015296065.1 Oscillatoriaceae cyanobacterium M33_DOE_052
CTGCAACTGTCGATTCTATTTCGTTCATCAGCAATTGGCAAATAGAAGTTGAACTAGGTAAAAATTGGCCTACTCATACCCTGGCATAGTTTATCACCTTGGCTGACGCCGTTTCAATTATGGCACGATATCCCCCCATTCCCCCATCTCCTATGGAACCCCGAACAATGGCGAAGGCAAAATTTTCCCACTACGGCAGGCTCGATTCACAAAAATTACCACTCCACAGAAAAAAGCGCCTCCAATTTGGGGGCGCTTTTTGTTTTTGTCTATTTATTCTGATTCTGCATCGGGGTCAATTCCCATTGCCCGGAGTTTCTCGGCGAGACGTGCGGCTTTTAGCTCAGCCTGCTCGGCCTTTTGGCGTTCTGCCTCTTCCGGCAACAACACTAAATTGCCTTCACCGTCATAGAACCGCAGCCAAACTGCGGCTTCTCGGTCTATAGTCCCCTCCCAAGTACCCAGCCAAAAGCCCAAAGTCTCACACCACAACCAACCCCGCTCATTTGGCATTAAAGGCTGATAACGCCGGGAACCATCCAAACACCATCCTTGAAAGGCTTTGGGCTCAAACGGGTCAAACACAAAGTAATCTGGGGTTCGGAATGTCCGCTGATACAAATCCTTTTTCGTCACTTTGTCGATGCGAGCGGTACTCGGCGACAATAGCTCGACAATGACATCCGGGTAGCGTCCGCCTTCGAGCCACACCACCCAACCCTGTCGTTCCTTGGTGCCATCTACATCTAGGACCGCAAAGAAATCCGGGCCGCGGAAATCTCTGTTCATCGCTTGGTCGCTACTGTAGTAAACGAACATATTGCCCCCAGTGAAGAAGTCATTACGCTGGCTCCAGGCTTGCTGCAATGACCGGATGAGGACATTCATGGCAATGCGGTGGCGGTTGCTTTCCAAGGGTTCTCCATCATCAAATATTAAATCCGTGGGCGGCATGGGGGGTTCCCATTCTGGCGCCACAGCGGTTTCGGGGCTTGTCTCCACAGTCAGCTCGACCGACATATCTGGGCTCCCTACTTCTGGTAATTCTCAGTTATTGATGATTTTAGCCCAATCCCCCAACAGATAAGCCCTACTTATCAGACTCATCAGGACAAATGTGATTAAAACCCCTTTACAAACCGTAACAATCCCCCTAAGATAAAAACATCATCTGAACATCGAAAACTAAATCGCAATCATAAGCACATGACCACAACTCTTCAGACACGCGAAAGCGTCGGTATCTGGGAACGGTTTTGCCAGTGGGTCACAAGCACCGAAAACCGCCTCTATGTGGGCTGGTTCGGCGTCCTGATGATTCCTACTCTCTTAACCGCCACCACCTGCTACATCATCGCCTTCATCGCTGCTCCTCCGGTTGACATCGATGGGATCCGCGAACCTGTAGCTGGCTCTCTCCTCTACGGCAACAACATCATCTCTGGTGCTGTTGTTCCTTCTAGCAATGCCATTGGTCTTCACTTCTACCCCATCTGGGAAGCAGCTTCCTTGGATGAGTGGTTGTACAACGGCGGCCCCTATCAGTTGGTGATTTTCCACTTCCTGATTGGTATCTTCTGCTACCTGGGTCGTCAGTGGGAACTGAGCTACCGTTTAGGGATGCGTCCTTGGATTTGCGTCGCTTACAGCGCCCCTGTTTCCGCCGCTACCGCCGTGTTCTTGATTTACCCGATCGGCCAAGGCAGCTTCTCTGATGGTATGCCTCTGGGTATCTCCGGCACCTTCAACTTTATGATTGTGTTCCAAGCTGAACACAACATTCTGATGCACCCCTTCCACATGTTGGGTGTGGCTGGTGTCTTCGGTGGTTCTCTGTTCTCCGCCATGCACGGTTCTTTGGTAACTTCCTCCTTGGTTCGTGAAACCAGCGAAGAAGAATCTCAGAACTATGGCTACAAGTTCGGTCAAGAAGAAGAGACCTACAACATTGTTGCCGCTCACGGCTATTTCGGTCGTCTGATTTTCCAATACGCTTCTTTCAACAACAGCCGCTCTCTGCACTTCTTCTTAGGTGCATGGCCGGTTATCGGTATCTGGTTCACCGCTCTGGGTGTTTCCACGATGGCCTTCAACCTGAACGGTTTCAACTTCAACCAGTCCATCATCGACTCTCAAGGTCGCACCATCAACACTTGGGCTGATATCATCAACCGTGCCAACTTGGGTATGGAAGTAATGCACGAGCGTAACGCTCACAACTTCCCTCTCGACTTGGCTGCTGTGGAAGCTCCTTCCATCAACGGTTAATTTGAGATTTAGATAAACAAAGCGCCTCCAATTTGGGGGCGCTTTTTGTTTGGCACAACTGTTCTGATCCATGAAGATGCTTTTAGTGTTGAATTAATCGATGGGCGCACTCTCACTGTTGCTTTAGCTTGGTTTCCTCGACTATTAAAAGCTACTCCCCAACAGTTGAAAAATGGGTAATTTGTGCCGGAGGTTATGGGATTCATTGGTCAGAAATCGATGAGGATATTAGTCCCGAAGAATGATTACGCGGGGCTCCGGCTCGTCGGAATCAAACGCGATCGCATCTATAATCTCCCAGAGAAACTGGGTTTTTTGGCAAAACTCGATTTCTTTGTTTCTGGACAATTTCCGGGCAAAAGGGAAAGGCGCGATCGCACCTTTCGCTAACCAGGAAAGAACCCGGGTTGAAAGCGACAATTTTGGCAACTTAACCAAAGATTTGGATCAGAAACCCGGTTTCTAATTCCCTTAAAGGTTATCGGGATCTAGCCCTAGGTCCCGCAACCGTTCGGCGAGACGTTCTGCTCGTTGGCGTTCTGCCTCAGCCTTTTGGCGTTCTGCCTCAACGAGTTGTTCAGCTTGTTGGGCTTTTTGGCGTTCTGCTTCAGCCTTTTGGCGTTCTGCCTCAACGAGTTGTTCAGCTTGTTGGGCCTTTTGGCGTTCTGCCTCAACAAGTTGTTCAGCTTGTTGGGCCTTTTGGCGTTCTGCCTCAGCCTTTTGGCGTTCTGCCTCAACGAGTTGTTCAGCTTGTTGGGCTTTTTGGCGTTCTGCCTCTTCCGGTAACAACACCAAATTACCTTCGGTATCGTAAAACCGCAACCAAACTGCCGCCTCTCGGTCTATGGTTCCGGGCCAAGTTCCCAGCCAAAAGCCCAAAGTCTCACACCAGAGCCAACCTTGCTCATTTGGGACTAAAGGCTGATAACCCAGAGAAATATCTAAATGCCATCCCTGCAAGGAATTTGGCTCAAACGGGTCAAAGACAAAGTAATCTGGCGTCCGAAACGTCTGCTGGTAAAGATCCTTTTTCTTTCCTTTGTCTATCCGAGCGGTACTCGGCGACATTAGCTCGACAATGACATCGGGATAGCGTCCCGCTTCCAGCCACACTACCCACCCCTGTCGTTCTTTTGTGCCATCTACATCTAGGACCGCAAAGAAATCCGGGCCTCGGAAATCTCTGTTCATGGCTTGGTCGCTACTGTAGTAAACGAACATATTGCCCCCAGTAAAGAAGTCATTACGCTGGCTCCAGGCTTGTTGCAATGACCGGATGAGGACATTCATCCCAATGCGGTGGCGGTTGCTTTCCAAGGGTTCTCCATCATCAAA
>DVDU01000023.1 GCA_015296065.1 Oscillatoriaceae cyanobacterium M33_DOE_052
GTCCCTCAAGATGTATTTGAGAATCATGGAGAATGAATATTTAGTCATGCTTAAACTCCTTTTTTTTTATCTGCGGCTCTCATTATAACATAATTGTGGCTATTTTTACCACTTTTTTATTGACATTCAACACTTCTGATCTCGGTTATATTTAATTGGCAATATTTCTCATTATACAATCAACACCATATAGTTGTTTTGGCGGTGGCTTGGGCGACAAAAAATTATTAATTTTGATTATTGAATAAAAGTCACCTACTTTCTGGAGATTGGGCAAATGGCGATCATGCAACTAAGTCAAAATCGGACGCTCAAAAAATATCAATTACCCCGGCATTCTAGCTGGAAACTCGGTCAAGTATTGATTGGAGGTTTAGGGGCGATTGCCGTCTTAAATTTTGGTATGCTGTGGATGTCTAAAACCAGCAATCAAATGCTAATAGATACAATGGGAGACTTAAATCGGGCTCATGCTGTTATGGCAGATTTAAGATTGCTGGAAAAAACGATGATTCATGCGGAAGCCGGAGAAAAAGAATTTGTCATTACTAGCAAAGAAGAAGATTTAGAGCCTTATATTGCGGCTAAAACCCAAATTCCCACGATTTTGCAAGATTTAAATAATCTGGTAATCGACCCTCAGCAGAAAAAACGTTTGGAGGATCTGCCTCCCGCCCTGGATGAAAAATTTAAGGAAATTGAGGAAATTATCAGCATTAAAAGGCAAGGCAAGCAGCAACAGCTAAGCGAGCTTTTATCTTCAGAACAGAGCCGCATTAATTTAGACCAACTCCAAGCTCAACTGGGAGAAATCGAACAGGCAGAATTGAAGTTGCTAGAACAGCGCCAGCTAAAAGTCCATCAAGCCGAGGCCACAGATAATTTTATTATTCTGGGTGGGGGAATTGCCATTGTAGCAATTTCCGGGATTATGATTTGGTTTGTGTTGCGACAAGTCGTCAAGCCAATCAATCAAAACGCCATAGAAATTGCTGCATCTTCGGCACAAATTTCCAGCAGCGTTACCGAACAGGAGCGCATTGCCAGTCAGCAGGCGGTATCTGTGAATCAAACCACCACTACTGTGGATGAACTGGGGGCATCTTCGAGACAAGTAGCACAGCAAGCAGAGTTTGCTGTCACCAGTGCTAACCAAGTCCTGAATCTGGCCGCAGATGGTACAACAGCGGTGGAGTTAACCCTGGAGGAAATGGCAAAGCTGAGGGCCAAAGTCCACCAGATTGCTGAAGAGATTACCCGGTTGAGTGAGAAAACGAATCAAATTGGCATGATTTCCACAGCGGTAAGGGATTTAGCGGCACAGACGAATATGCTGGCTCTTAACGCCGCCGTGGAAGCTGTGCGGGCCGGGGAAAGCGGCAAAGGTTTTGGGGTGGTGGCGGCTGAAATCCGCAAACTGGCAGACCAAAGCCAGAAATCAGCCAGTCAAATTAGCACTCTTGTCACTGATATCCACAAAGCGATTTCCTCTACTGTCCGGGTTACGGAGGAAGGTCGCTACACGGTGGAATCTGGTGTGAACGTGGCAAACAACACGGCGGAAACCTTTGCGGGGGTGGCTGCTGCCATCAATACGGTGGTGGTTAACACCAAGCAAATTTCTCTGAATGTGGAGCAACAAGCGGTGGCGATCGGGCAAATTGTCATGGCCATGAACGACAT
Organism: Oscillatoriaceae cyanobacterium M33_DOE_052; assembly: GCA_015296065.1. Classification (GTDB taxonomy): domain Bacteria; phylum Cyanobacteriota; class Cyanobacteriia; order Cyanobacteriales; family Laspinemataceae; genus Koinonema. The sequence goes on from DVDU01000023.1 coordinate 1,684, forward strand.
CAACCAAGGCGCATCCCAAGCTGCCTCCGGAATGACTCAAGCGAAAATGAGCAGCCAACAACTCCACCAAGTAGCGGAAAATCTCAAAGCCTTGGTTTAGGGGCGCGGCATCCTCTAATATAGATACCGGGCATTTGTCCTTAGACAATTGACAATTAATAATTGACAATTAATAATTGATAATTGTCAATTGTCAATTGTCAATTATCAATTATCAATTATCGATTATCACAGAATATGCCCAATTTTCTCCTCGAACTTGGTACAGAAGAATTGCCCGCCGATTTTGTGGCGTCCGCTATTGCCCAGTGGCAAAGTCGCATCCCTACCACCATCGCCGAAAACCTCTTGACAAACGACGCGATTCGTGTTTTCGGCACCCCCCGCCGCCTCGCCGTCCTTATTGAAGGTTTGCCACACCAGCAACCAGACCGAGAAGAAGAAATCAAAGGCCCCCCCGCCGCCGCCGCCTTCAAAAACGGCCAACCCACTCCAGCCGCGATCGGATTTGCCAAAAAGCAGGAAGTAGAGTTAGACGCACTGGAAATTCGCCCCACCGATAAAGGCGATTTCGTCTTTGTGCTAAAAAAAATCCAGGGACGCGCCACCAGCGACATTCTCGCCGCTTTAGTCCCCCAATGGATTAACTCCCTGGAAGGCAAACGCCTGATGCGGTGGGGAGATGGGGATGTGAAATTTTCTCGTCCCCTGCGTAATCTCACCGTGGTCCTGGATAATCAAGTCCTCCCAGTAGTTATCGAAAATAACTCCCAACACATCGAGTCAGGGAGAGTTTGCGCCGGACACCGGGTCCTCCACCCGGAACCCGTTACCATCAATAACGCTACCGACTATATCCAATCCCTACAGGATGCCTTTATCGAAGTTGACCCCCAGCAGCGTCAAACCACGATTCTGCAACAAATCCAAACTGTAGCTGCCAAAGTCGGCGGCGTCCCCCACATCCCCCCTGACTTGCTCCAAGAAGTCACCAACTTAGTGGAATGGCCCACCGCTGTCATCGGCAAATTTGACCCGGAATTTTTAATCCTCCCCCCAGAAGTCATCACCACTGTGATGGTGAAACACCAGCGCTACTTCCCAGTCCTGAAACCAAATACGACTAAAATTGAACTCCTGCCCTATTTTATCACTATTTCTAACGGCGACCCAGCCAAATCTGATATTATCGCTGCTGGCAATGAAAGGGTATTGCGCGCTCGCTTAGCTGATGGGCAGTTTTTCTATAAAACTGATACGGCTAAAACCCTAGAAACCTATGTGACTCAGTTAGAAAAGGTCACATTCCAAGAGGATTTGGGCTCGGTACGAGACAAGGTAGCTCGCATCAGCCAAATTGCTGGTTTGATTAGTGAGCAACTCAAATTAAATCCGGCAGAACGGGAGGCAGTGCAGCGCGCTGCTCTGCTGTGCAAGGCTGATTTAGTGACCCAAATGGTTTATGAGTTCCCAGAACTGCAAGGGGTGATGGGGGAAAAATACGCCCGCATTGCTGGGGAATCGGAAGCAGTGGCTACCGCCATTTTTGAGCATTACTTACCCCGGAATGCGGCGGACATTTTGCCCCAAACTATGACGGGTCAAGTTATCGCTTTGGCTGATAAACTGGATACGATCGTCAGTATTTTTGGTTTGGGGATGTTGCCCACTGGTTCTTCTGACCCCTTCGCTTTGCGTCGGGCGGCGAATGCGGTAATTAATATTACTTGGGCGGCTGATTTGTCGGTAAATTTGCACCAGTTGCTGACCCAAACTGTGCGGGGTGAACGTCAGGAGTTGATTTTTAATCAAGTAGCTGATTTTTTTGGTCAGCGTCTGCGGGCTCTGTTGCTCGAAGAGCGCTTGATTGATTATGATTTGGTGAATGCGGTGCTGGGGGAAAATGACCCGGAATATGCAAAAAGGGCGTTAGCGGATTTGTTGGACTTGCGCGATCGCGCCACATTCCTGCAATCCATCCGCGAAAACGGCAATCTCGATACTATCTATGAAACTGTCAACCGCTCTACTCGTCTGGCCAAACAAGGGGACTTGGATACTCAGCAATTAGACCCCGCCGCTGTGGTAGAACCGGCTTTATTTCAAAAATCCTGCGAGCAAGGTTTTTATGATGCCTTGGTGCAGTTGGTCCCTACCACGAAAATTGCCCGAGATACCCGAAATTATCAGCAGTTGGTAGATAGTTTGGCCGCGATCGCTCCCGTCGTTAGCAACTTTTTTGACGGACCGGAAAGTGTCTTAGTCATGGATGCAGACCCCAAAGTGCAACGCAATCGCTTGAATTTGCTCGGACTCCTGCGCAATCACGCCCGGGTGTTGGCCGATTTCGGCCCGATCGTCAAATCTTAGTCAATTGATAATTGATAATTGATAATTGATAATTGGCAATTATCAATTATCAATTCAAAGGACAAAGGACAAAGGACAAATGACCAGTGACAAAAGACAAATGACAAAGGACAAGGCTCACATCATCGGTTTAGGAAAATCAGGGATTGCCGCCGCGAGGTTGCTCAAAATCAAGGGCTGGAATGTCACCATCAGCGACGCCAGCAGTAACGACAGCCTCCGCGAACAGCAACAAGAACTCACCGCCGAAGGCATAGAAGTGCTTCTCGGTCATTCTTTTGCTCCAGAAGCAGACCTGCAATTAGTAGTAGTTAGTCCCGGTGTCCCGTGGGATGTGGGTGCCTTGGTTCGGTCTCGCGAGATGGGAATCGAGACGATCGGGGAAATGGAACTGGCTTGGCGTCACCTCAACCATATTCCCTGGGTAGCCATCACCGGGACTAATGGCAAAACCACCACCACCGCTCTCATTGCTGCCATCTTCCAAACTGCTGGTTTACACGCTCCCGCCTGCGGTAACATCGGCTATGCGGCCTGCGAATTGGCGATCGCCGCTGCCACCGGCAAAACCCCTGACTGGGTAATTGCCGAAATCAGCAGCTATCAAATCGAGTCCTCCTCTACCCTCTCCCCCCGCATCGGCCTTTGGACCACATTTACCCCAGACCACCTCAAGCGTCACCGGACCCTAGAAAACTACTTTCGCATCAAGGCTTCCCTCCTAGAAAAATCAGAAATCAAAATCTTTAACGGCGATGACCCTTATTTGCGCCACAATGCCGCTCAGCAAATTGGGGCTGATGCCATCTGGACTAGCGTTAACGGCAAAGACTCACTCCCCGTCAACCCAGAAATCGGAGTTTATATCCAAGATGACTGGGTGGTAGCCCAAGGAAAACCCATAGTTCGCGCCGATGCTTTGCGGATGCCGGGAGGACACAATCGCCAAAACCTGCTCATGGCAGTAGCCGCCGCCACCGCCGCCGGAATTGACCCCGAAGCGATCGCCACTGCCGTCGCCAACTTTAACGGCGTCTCCCATCGTCTCGAACTCATCCGCACTTGGCAAGGAATCGATTTCATCAACGACAGTAAAGCCACCAACTACGACGCCGCCGAAGTTGGATTATCCGCAGTCGTCGGTCCCGTCATCCTCATCGCAGGCGGCGACCCCAAAGAAGGAGACGATACCGCATGGCTACAAGCCATCAAAGCCAAATGTGCCGCCGTTTTACTCATCGGTGACGCCGCCCCGGCTTTTGCCCAACGTTTTGCCGAAGTAGGAATTACCGAAGTCGAAATCGTCGAAACTATGGCGCGAGCCGTCCCCCGCAGTGCCGAATTAGCCCAGCAAAAGTTAGCTCGCGTTGTGCTGCTGTCCCCCGCTTGTGCCAGTTTTGACCAATATCAAAACTTTGAACAACGCGGCGACCACTTCCGCCAACTCACTTTAGAAGGTTTGTAGTTGGGCTTCAGCCCACAATTCGGTTCTTAGTTGGGCTTCAGCCCAAAATCTGGAAGTTGGGCTTCAGCCCACAATTCGGTTCGTAGTAGGGCTTCAGCCCAAAAAATCTACATTTTAGAGGGCTAAAGCCCAACTACGAACCTCAATCAAGAGGGCTTTAGCCCTACTACGAACCTCAATCAAGAGGGCTAAAGGAGGGTGCTACGAACCATATCAAGAGGGCTAAAGGAGGGTGCTACGAACCAGCTACAGAAACCCGGTTTCTAAGTTTGATTAAGACTGGGGCTATTTTTCTTTTTTTAGGTTATATTGGAGAAAATTGCTCGCCCGTCATCCGCCATTTGGCTGATTCTCCCTGCATACCAGAAGTTAAAAGGCGGCTGGCGGAAAAATTACTTGGGCATTGATACACCCAAACACCCCCATCCAGGAACTCATGTCATCCGCCAAATGGCTTAGATTTAACAGGCTTTACGGAATCTTTAAGTAGTGGGAACAAATATATTGTTTGTTTAAAACTACAGGCAAACCCCTTGACCACTTCAGAAAGGTAATGCCAGAATAGTGCTACAAGCGAAATGAAGCCCAGCGATGTTCAAGGCGAAGCCTCCATAATGGCGCTGGTGTATCCTTACCAACAACAAGAGGTCAAACCAAAATGAAATTCAACAATCTAGTAGTTAAAAGTGCTTTTCTCGCAGCCAGCTTAGCCTTCGCCTCAGCGACCATTATCGCTAGTCCTGCTTTTGCCCAAAGCCGTGGCGGCGGCGGCGGCGGTGGTGGTGGCGGTGGCGGCGGCGGCAACCCCAATCAAACCACCACTACCCCTAGCGCCCCCGCCATTGGCACCACCACCACTGCCCCAGTAGCAGGCGGTGACAGCCTCACCATCAACCTCAGCGACGTTACCAACACCAATACTGGCAACTACCCCACTGTTAGAATTACTCTCTCGGAAACCGCCACTGCAGGTACTATCCACGTTAAAGTCGATGTCGTACCCGGTCCCACCGGATATATCGGCGACCTGCGCGGCGTTTACTTCAATATCCCTGGCGTCAGCGGTGTGACCCTCTCCCAAGGTGCTGGCTCTGGCGGCCCCATCACCGCTGCTACCACCACGGGTAACTTCAGCAGCTTTGGCAACAGTGCTGACCTCCAAGGCTCCGGCGCTACCTTCACTGGTGGTGTGGAAATTGGCACACAAGGTATTGCCGGTGGCGATGACTTTCAAACTACCAGCTTTAACATCTCTGCTGCTGGGTTGACTCTGAGCAACTTCACAGCTCAAACCTTCGGCACCCGGATGATGAGCGTGGGTAATGCTAGTAACGGTCGTGACTTGAGCAGCAAAACTCTAGGCACTTCCCCTTCAACTGTGGCTAGCGGCGGCGGCGACACCACTGGCGGCGGCGACACTGCTGGCGGCGGCGACACCACTGGCGGCGGCGACGATGCGCAGCAAGTGCCCGAACCTCTGACGATCGCTGGCTCGCTGTTAGCTGGTGGAGCGATGGTATTGCGTCGCCGCAACGGCAAGAAAGTCGGCTAATCTTTCACAGGGCTAATCAAAGAAACTGGGGGCTCATCAACCCAGTTTCTAGCTGGGGAGGGAAACTAATTTCCTCCCCAGTTTTTTTATTAGACCTCTTGCAAGAGGTCTATTTCTGGTATTAGTCTTGATTGTAGGCATCAACTGTCAAATACTCTTTCTTTAGTCCAGTGAAGTTATCGAAAATCTGGCGATGTCGCTTTAAACCGTATTCATCATCTCGGTTGTCATACTGTTTCACCCATTCGATCAGTCCGGCAAACATCGCTTGTTGGGCTTCTGGGGAAGGAAATTTATCTGCTTCCCAAGGGCGGTTTTGGCAGTGTTCTACACATATGTGAATCCCCGGATTGAGAAACCGTAGCTCTGTGCAGTAGGGCAATGCGGCTTCGATTAAGTCTCCATAGCATCCTTCGATAATCCATTGCTCATGGTTATCCATGAATAGCTGGAGGTCTCGAATGCTCTCTGCTAATGGCTTTCTCTCTGGGCCGGGGTTCCAAGCAATTTCGTCTAATGATAGGATGGGAATATTCATCGTCCCAATAATGCGCCGCGCCATTGTGCTTTTGCCGGAGCCTGCATTACCAAGGATGATAACTTTCATTTAAATTTAAAGCTATTTATATGAATAAGGAATAATATTAAACAAATAAAACCCAAATGCCTCTGGGCTTTAGCCCGGTGGGTTTGTAGTTGGGCTTTAGCCCGGAGGGAAAGAGGGCTGAAGCCCAACTACAAACCTTATATTGAGGGCTGAAGCCCTACTCTGAACCTAGAGTTAGCTATTGCGATCGCCCGAAGAAGTTTTGAGTCGCAGTTTGGGTTTGGGAAGGTCGGGGTCTTCCATCAAACCTGTGTTGGGAGCATCTCCTTCGGTGCGTGCCCAGGTGGGGCGGGTACGATCGTATGCCATTTGCAGGGCAGCGGCGGCGATCGCGTGGGGTTCGTAATCCTCACTCAGTTTCGCCACGATCGGCAAGAAAGAAGCCAGACGCTCACCCTTAATCGCTTCTAAAACTTGGTTTTGCAGTTTTTCTAGCTGCTGGGCCTCGATTTGGGAGCGGGTGGGAATCGATGTGACTGTGAGCTTTTGCCGCACTCGCCGTTCAATATTAATCAGCTTGCGGCGATCGTATCCTTCAATCAGAGAAATCGCCTTACCCTCACGGCCCGCCCGTCCCGTGCGCCCAATCCGGTGGATATAGCTTTCCACACTATCGGGTAAATCGTAATTAATCACGTGGGTGAGGTGGTCAATATCCAAACCGCGAGCGGCGATATCCGTCGCCACAATCCAGCGCACTTGCTGCTGACGGAAGCGATTTAACAACCGCTCCCGCTGCGCCTGGTTCAGGTCCCCGTGGTATTCATCCACACTGTGACCCCCAGCTTGCAGGTGGCTGGTGAGTTCAGCCGCAGCGCGACGGGTGCGCACGAAAATCAGAGCCGACTCGGGGTCTTCGAGTTCCAAAATCGGCTGGAGGGCGCGGACCTTCGACCACCCCCGAGGCACCATATACACCACCTGTTCAATCCGCTTGGGAGTGGCTTTGAGCTGTTTAACAGTCACAGTCACCGGATTGTGGAGGAACTTTTGCACTAGCTCCCGGATGGAAATATCCATCGTCGCCGAGAAAAAGGCCATTTGCCGCTCGTCTGGCACATGGCTGAGGATGCGCTCCACATCATCGAGAAAGCCCATGCTCAACATCTCATCGGCTTCATCGAGTACCAACCATTTGAGGTGGTCAAGTTTCAGGCTTTGGCGTCCGAGCATATCGATAATCCGGCCCGGAGTGCCTACAACGATATGAACGCCCTGATCCAGACGTTGGACTTGACGATCAATCGATTGACCCCCATAAACTGAGAGGATGCGCAGACGACGATCGCCCCCCAATTCCCGGAAAGCATTAGTCACCTGTACCGCCAACTCCCGAGTCGGAGTCAAAATCAGAGCCTGCACCCCTGGTGCTGAAGTATCCAGGGTATCCAAAATTGGCAGGGCGAACGCCGCCGTTTTGCCCGTGCCCGTTTGGGCCTGCCCCGCCACATCTCGACCTGCGAGTAAGTGGGGGATCGCTTGGGCTTGAATTTCCGTTGGCTCTTGGAAACCTAGTGTTTCTAAGTGCTTCGCTCTGGTTTCAGAAATTCCCAAACTTGCAAAAGAAATTGTCATTTATTCTCCTAACAACGTCAGATTTGAGTTCTTTAAAGAACCGAATTATCCTTTTCTCTACTTTTTCACCAATGCTTGCTTAAACAACGCTCTGTTACACATTCTCATGCTGCGGTTCTGTTACTTAGAACACCAACAGGACCGATACATAGCAGCGGCGGAGTCCGGGTGGGTGAAATCCACTTCAGCGTTGTGAGCGCCTCCTGTGGCTCGACCCATGCACGCTTCGGGAAGCATTCTTTGCCTCCGGGAGTGTTTCCGCCCCTACAAAGTAGGGAAAGCGCAGACTTGACCATACAAATCATATGTGTCAGCACCGGTGATTTTTACTGGCACGATCGAGCCCAAACGGGCTGTACCAGTAGCACGGACTACCCCATCAACTTCCGGGGCAAACCGAGGGCTGCGGCCAATTAATTCTCCCGTTTGCGGGTTTTCTTGTTCGATGAGAACATTTACTACCTTACCGATTTCCGCCTGATTTTTCCGCCAGGAGATGGGCTGCTGAGCTTCCATGATGGCTTTACGGCGGGCATCTTTTACCTTGCGAGATACCCGATCGGACATGGTGTAAGCAGGGGTTCCCTCTTCTGGGGAAAAAGTAAAAACGCCGATATGGTCGAATTCCTGCCGTTGCACGAACTGCAATAGGTGCTGGAAATGTGCTTCGGTTTCTCCGGGAAATCCGACAATTAAGGTAGTTCGCAAAACCGCATCTGGCAGAGCCATTTTAATGCGGTCTATTATACCCTCGTTGGCTCCCACCTGCCAAGGGCGATTCATCAGTTTGAGAATTTCTGGATGGGAGTGCTGCAAGGGGAAATCGATGTAAGGTAAAACATTCGGTACATCCCTGATGGCAGCAATTACCTCGGGGGTCATGCCCGTAGGATAGGCATAGTGGATGCGGATCCACGGCACATCCACTTCCCCCAAAGCCCGGAGCAATTGCGCCAGTTTGGGCTGGCCGTACAAGTCCATGCCATAGTTAGTGGTGATTTGGGAAATCAAGATGATTTCCTGTACCCCTTCAGCAGCCAGTTGATGTGCTTCAGCAACGATCGATTCGATAGGGCGGGAGCGTTGATTGCCCCGCAGGTGAGGAATGATGCAGAAGGCGCAGCGGTAATCGCACCCTTCCGCCACCCGCAGGTATGCGAACGGTTCCGGCGTGGTGCGGTAGCGCGGTGTGTGTTCGTCAGCAATGTAAGTGGGTTGGTCGGAAATTTCCTTCACCCGCTCCCCTGCCTCCACCCGCTCGATCGTCTCCACGATTTTGTGATAGTCTCCGGTGCCGATGAGGGCTACTGCCTCTGGGATTTCTGCTAGGAGCTGGTCCCGGAAGTGCTGAGCCATACAGCCGGCGATCGCGATTTTTTTGTTAGCCTCTGCCAGTTCCACCAAAGTCCGCACGGATTCCCGGCGGGCATCTTCGATAAAACTGCACGTGTTGACGATAACGTAGTCGGCTTCTTCGATGTTCGTATCTACTTGGTAGCCCGCTTGCACCAGCAAGCCCAGCATATGTTCCGTATCGATGCGGTTTTTCTCACAGCCTAGATGAGCTATGGCAATTGTTGGCTTGTTGCCCATGCCGTAAATTGTAAGACTAAGTTTTTGCGCTTTGAGCAATAATTGCTCTTAATTAATATAACTTAACTTAAGTCAGCTCTGACCCAGATTCCCAGCAATTTCCTGGTTGCCCCTGGTGGCTGCCGGACCGGCCCGCCTGGTAACAGGTCAGAGTGAGCTACAATCTCTGTGGCACAGTCAGACTTTTGCGCCGGTGTTAACCCTGGTGCCGTCAGACTGGGCAGGGCACGGCACTGCTGTGCTACTACAATCGTTGTCCACCCGAAACCGTTTAAGATTGCGGAGGAAGGAGCAAAATCACCATGTCCGATTTGGATCGGGGAATTATGAAATTCAAGGGAGCCGATAGCCTAGGCGCGATCGTCATCTCCTCTGGATTAGTTTTGGGCGCCATTGGCTGCCTCATTTGGTGGGCCATAAATGCCGCCTATGCCTTAAACTGACCCTCTCCACCTCGGTTTAATGGCTGAGGTTGAGCCTGTGGTAGGGGTTCAAGCCACCTAAGCTGGGTTTGAACCCCGCCCCCCATTAGTTCCTCTCCCTGTGCTTTCTTGATTCCCTCCCATTCCACCCAGTGGCAAAATTTGTGATTTTTCTACCCCTACACCATTACTTACTCATCGCCTCTGACACCAAACCCCTGTTGGGTAATATATGGATCGATATTGGAGTCCTGGCGATGATGCTCTTGGTTTCCGCTTTTTTCTCTGCATCGGAAACTGCCATCACCTCTCTGGATAATCTCAAACTCAGAGCCATAATTCAGGAGCAGGGGGACCCGCGCCGGCTTTTTACCCTGGTACTGCAAAACCGGACTCGGTTTATCACGACGATCCTGATTGGCAACAATATGGTGAATAATTTTTCTGCCATCCTCACCAGTAATGTGTTTGCCATCTGGCTCGGTCCGGCTGGCTTGGGGGTAGCAACAGCGGTGGCGACATTTCTGATCTTGGTGTTTGGGGAAATTACCCCCAAGTCCCTGGCGATTAGCAACCCGGTCCCCTATTTTAAGTTGGGCGTGCCTCTGATTTATGGCATATCCCGGGTCCTGTCTTGGTTGGGGATGGTTCAGCTTATGGAAAATATCGCCCAATGGGCAATTCGCGTGGTGCAGGGTAACACCGTACCCCAGGGGGAATCTTTGCAGGACCTGCAATTGATGATTGAAATTCTCGGCGGGAAGGGGAAGCTGGATATATATAAGCATCAGCTTTTGAACAAGGCTTTAATGCTCGATAGCCTCAACGCTCGGGATGTGGTTAAGTCCAGAATTGAGATGCGGACGATTTCTCACGAAGCCTCTCTACCAGAATTGGTGCGGCTTTGTTTGGAAACTGGCTATTCCCGGGTGCCAGTGCAAGAAGAGTCTAAAGACCGGATTGTGGGTATCGTTCACTTGAAAAAAGCCCTACAGGCTTTGGCGGTAACTCCCCAGCGGGGGGATTTGGAGAGTTTACCTATTAATCCTAGTGAGCAGGGGGATAATTTACCGGCCCCGTTCGGCAGTGAGCCGGTGGAGGCAAACCAGGGGGTTGTCCATCCGCCAGTAACGGCAATTATGGACCCACCGGTGTATGTGCCGGAAACTAAGCGGGTGGCAGATTTACTTAAGGAAATGCTCCAGCAGCGTTTACATATGACGATCGTGGTGGATGAATACGGTGGCACTGTGGGCCTGCTGACTTTGGAGGATATCTTAGAGGAACTGGTAGGGGAAATTTACGACGAGAGCGATTTTCCCAGCCGCCGCCACGGGGGGAAAAATCCAGGGGAGACCAACGAGTCTCCCGGACGCCGCCATCCCCGCCGAGACGATCTGATTGTTCCTAATTCCACACCGGGCAACCGCCACCTTTAATATCTGGGTTTTTGGCTATTAGCCCCTCTGGGTAAGGCTTTCAACTAAATTAATAAATTTTTCAAAAAAGGGTTGCATTTCCTGAGCTTTGTGCTAAGATGTTTATCTGTGAGGAAAACGGGTCGGTGCCCGAGCGGTTAATGGGGGCGGACTGTAAATCCGCTGGCTACGCCTACGCTGGTTCAAATCCAGCCCGGCCCACCTCACAAATCCACAACAGCGATCTGGAATCAAAATATCCCGGTTTTTAGCAAATGCAGTTGCCCGTGTAGCTCAGTGGTAGAGCACACCCTTGGTAAGGGTGAGGTCACGAGTTCAATCCTCGTCACGGGCTTTAGTCTAATCCTTTCATTACAGGCGTATGGGCATTCCTTTATCCCGCCTGTGGTCTGTCCTTTTCACCATTTTTTCACCATGACCTTATAGTGTAATGGGAAGCGTGGCGAAATCTTTGTCATAACTGAGAATTGACTCCCTGCAACCGGAGTTAAATCACTACCTCCCCTGAAAGCTATATCCATGAAGCACTAGAGGTTTGTGTATATAATATGCCTATCTGTTGGTGGTGGGGACGGGTGCGGCAGGACTCGAACCTGCGCCTCGCTGCTTAGAAGGCAGCTACTCTATCCACCTGAGTTACGCACCCAAGTCTGAACCTGATTGGGGTCTAGTTACCCGTACCTCCGGCTGGGAGCCAAACCGAAGTGGCAAAAAATGCCCCATATGTCGGACGCTAGCATATAGTATCAAAAAATGGCTACTTGCTACCACACCAAGTAAGTAAATAACTTTTACCGCTCTTGGGGGAGATGGTGGCAAGAGCATTTTAATCATAAATATACACGCCGGGAGTTGCAGATGCTTCCCTATGAAGTAAAATTCGAGAGAGCTGCAATTGCGCTCTCGCGCCAGATAAGCAATTGCGCTCTCGCGCTTTGGGGGCGATGTCCCAATCGGGGCGCTCCCTCTGGGAGCATCGCCGCTCGCACAACCCTACCCGTAACCGGGCAGGCCCCTGTCGAGAATTTTCGCTTCTGCATTTCCCATGCACCCACAACCGCAGGGCAAGCCACCAGGACTCAATTGGCAGTGTCATGTTTATTCTGAAACGGCAGGATGTTGAAATATCAAGCATTCAGCACCCGAAAACGGGGCAGCAAATTCCGATTCTCAATTATCAGGGTCAGACCTTCCGCTTGATTAATGTGTTCAGTGCAGCACAGGCGGAAGAAGCGAAAGCCTTCTGGCGTGACCTCACTGATAATCGTGGGAAAGCGTGCGTCCTCCTCGAGGAGCCTGACCGATACAGCGTGTGGGGGAAAATTCGCCTCGAACAGCTCGGAGACGAACCACAAAGTGGTGGGGTGGCTGTAGCGCCCCTGTTTACCCAAGCCTGTTTGCTGCTACTGCAGGCGGTGTACTTTGATGTGGAAGATTTGCTGGGCACGAGGCAGGCGAGTGCTTTCGAGCAGGAGATCGTGCAAGTGTTGCAAAAGTGGCGCTTTCCCCAAGCAGAATCACCGGCTGCCGTCAAGCAGTTGCTGAAAATCGATCCCCTCGCTGGTGGATCGATGCCGGGATGGCAAGAACATCATATCACTACTTTTTTGCAAGAACTCTACCGCATGGGCAAAGAATATTTCGGTAATACCAGCTTTGCTGAGGGTGCGGTTGAGGTGTTGCAAGATATGCCCGCAGGGGAACGCAAGCAGTTCATCGAGTGGATGAATCAGTATCCCCTAGGGAAGATGTGGGGCGTTGGTTGAGGGGTAATGCTCTCGACTAATTCCACCTTCTTTGACAAATTGCTTCCGCAAAGCCAGTAAATTTGGGGGTGCCTATGCGCACGAGATCCGAAAAAGTAACCACAAGTTCTCCCACTGTCTTCACCGCGCAAACTTTAATCGTTAGCGGCATTACTTGGGCGGTACTCGCTCTGCTGTTTTTTCTTCTGTTCAGTACAATCCCCGCCGGTGATGAAGGCCGGCCTCTTTGGTATTCCATTGGCACTTTCGTGTTCGGATTGGTGGCTAATGTGGGGGCGGGGATTCTCTGTCTGCGAAATTGGCGATCGCCCCAGGTGGTCAGCGGTCGTACCGTCTGGCTAGCGATCGGCATCGGGATGCTCTCCTACGCGATCGGCGATCTCCTCTTCGGTTGTTGGGAGCTGGTTTGGGGTTTGGACCCAGATGTCACTTTGGGTGATATGTTCTACCTGCTCACCTACATCTGCCTCGGTTGGGGCATGGTTCTGGCGGTAGTATCCAAACGCCTGAATCTGGAAAAGTGGCAGTGGGCAGTATTAATTGGCATCGCCGCCGCTGGTATTGCCTTGGCGGTTTGGGTGTCTATGTCCCCGGTAGGCAGTGAGATTGCTACCACCGAAGCACTGACCGCTGAAGTCTCGCTACCCGCCAGTACCGCTCCAGCTTTTATCGAGACGATCGACAACACCCTCTCTAACTACGCCTATTACGTAGGTTTGTTTTACGTCGTTGCTGATGTATTCCTCCTCATTATCGCCACTGCTTTGCTCCTGGCTTTTTGGGGAGGACGTTTTTCCCAGTCTTGGCAAATGATTGCCGCTGGGACATTTTCCCTATACATCGCCGATATGTGGTTTAAGTATGCCGAACGTTTGGCAGACTACCAAAGCGGCAGCCTCCTGGAAGTTTTCTGGGTTTTCAGTCCGGTGCTGTTTGGCATCGGCGCCGTTTTGGAATACCACATTTCTACCCGCTCTCGTCAGGGTAGGCGTCGCCGGGGTGGTGCAGCGGCTGCAGCTGCTGATTCTTAACCCCACAGGTTCAAAACTTTTGGCCGCCCCGCCTTGGAGTTGGCGGCTGCACACCAGAGTCGGCGGGATCTTCTCGCCGACTCTACTTTTATCTCATCTACCAAAAAAATCGGCGTTGCTTCCCCTGATTCGCCTTTTTCCATCTCTGTGTGATATAATTAACCGGCTTAGGGGAATTTATACTTGGTTTCAACGGGTACATCCCGCAACGGGTTTGATTCCCGACGAGAAGTTTCTCTCGATCGGGTGGCTGGTCACAGCGCCAACCCTGGCAGGCCACCTTCACAAATCCCAGGCTCCGCCCACCTGAATCTTCGGGTTTTGGCGCCCTGATTATGCCCACCGGCACCGAGTAGCACCTAACCGCCATTAATTATTTCTCCTATCCCAGATGCGGCATGAGTTCTCGAAAACTTTCTGATTCTGACAAGTACGATATCCTTCAGCTTTACCGACAGCCAGGAGAAACCACTTTAACTCTGGCCAGTCGGTATGGCGTGAGCAGCTCCACCATCAGCCGCATCCTCAAAAGCACTTTGTCAGATTCGGAATACGAAACTCTGATTCAAGAAAAGCGTGCAGGTCGGTTCCAGACCAATGATCCCGGTGAGACACCACCCCCTCAGGTGACTGTCACCCCAGAAAAAGTTCGCCCCAGACCAGTGGCGGCAATCGCTACATCAGAACCAATTCGCCGCCGTACTCGCTCTACCTCTGGCAGTTCCGAGGCAGACACCGAAACTCGGTTTTTCACCCAATTGAATTTGTTAGATGCGTCTAACTCTAACGATGACACCGATGATGATCAGAAGCTCGAAGCTCTCTACCGTGAAGATGAAATCACGATCATCAATGACCCCTTAGAAGAAGATCTCCTTGAAGATGAAGATTTGGACGACGAGGATGATTTGGACGATGAAGACGATTTAGACGATTTAGACGATGAGGACGACGAGGAGGATGATGTCGCTTTCGATGCGGAACTGCTTTGGGGCAAAACCCCGTCGGGCCGCAAAACTGTCCTCCAAGTCCAACCGCTCTCCTCAGCCGATTTGCCCAAACCTTGCTATTTGGTGGTCGATCGAGCTGGAGAGCTGATTACTCGCCCCCTGAAAGATTTTGGCGAACTCGGTCGGATCCCCGCTGGGGAATTTCAGGAAAGAACTTTGCCAGTTTTTGATAATCATCGGGTGGCTCGTCGCTTTTCCAACCGTCACCAACGGGTGATTAAGGTTCCTGATGGTAGTCTCCTGCAAAAACTCGCTGCTTATCTGGAAGCTAAAGGCATTACCCGGCTTTTGGTTGATGGTCAGGTTTATGCGATTTAATTGATAATTGATAATTGATAATTGATAATTGATAATTGATAATTGATAATTGATAATTGTCAATTGTCAATTACCCTCTGATGGAGGCTCTGGATCGGGGATGGTGAGGGCAAGCTGGTAGATTTGGCGACGGGGGAGGGACGCTTCTTGGGCCAGGTGTTGGGTGGCTTGAGAGCGAGACATTCCCTGTTTGAGCAGGTTTTCTAGTTCTGATTTGAGAGCTTCTTCACTGAGGCGATGAGCGGTTTGGGTTTTTCCGGCGACGATGAGGGTAAATTCGCCGATGTGTTTGGCTTGGAGTTGATAATGGGATATGGCGGCGGCGATCGAACCTCGCCAAAATTCCTCATATAGTTTGGTGAGTTCTCTGGCAATTACCAAATGACGCTGCTGATCCAGGTGTTCGCCTAAATCTTCTAGGGTTTGCACCAGGCGGTGCGGCGCTTCATATAAAATGATGGTACGGGTTTCTGTGGCTATGGCTTGGAGTCGCTCCCGTCTGGGTTTACCTTTACTGGGCAAAAAGCCTTCAAACACAAATCTTTCTGTGGGTAAACCGGCGACACTGAGAGCGGCGATCGCTGCTGATGGCCCCGGAATCGGCACGACAGTGATACCCGCCTCAATACAAGATTGGACAATTGCTGTGCCGGGGTCCGCGATTCCCGGCGTCCCCGCATCTGTCACCAGGGCAATATTTTCCCCCTGCAGCAACTTCGCCACCAATTCGGCTCCCCGCTGCTTCAAGTTATGTTCGTGATAGCTAATTTGCGGTTTTTGGATTTGGAAGTGATGCAGCAGCTTTCCCGTATGGCGGGTATCTTCCGCCGCAATTAAATCCACTTCCCGCAAAATCCGCAAAGCCCGAAATGTGATATCTTCTAAATTACCGATGGGCGTGCCCACTAGGTATAAAATTCCTGGTTTGGTTGCATCTACCATTGGCTGTTGAGAAAAATCTCCCTAATGACAAAATATCCGCCTTCAAACCCCCAGAGTCAGACTTGAAGAGTATCTATGAGTCAGTGTGTTAGTCCTGATTGTTTGCATATTAACTCATCTCATCCCAAGTTTTGCCCCCCGTGTCAGAATAAGCTGTTGTTAGGCTAGGGTTCTTGGGTCGTCTGTGAGAAAAATCAGCACTGCCTGTGCTAACCTAGAATCATCCCAAGACCAACCCATCTAAATTTTATAACCCTAGCGCTATTTGATGATTATTACTCCCACCTCAATTTTTAGAGACTGCAAGAGGCATAATTCATGCTAGATGATTTACCCCTAGCTAGCGATTGTGGAATAGACTATACTCCCCTGCGTGACCTCCTAGCTGCTGGTGAGTGGAAAGAAGCAGATCGGCAAACCAGGATTTTAGTTCTTCAAGCAGCTAATTGCACTGCCAAAGGATATTTGAATAGTGATGATTGGTTAGAGTTTTCCATAACTGACCTGAACACCATAGATAAGTTATGGGTACAATCCTCTAGTGGCCACTTTGGCTTTTCCGTGCAAAAGAGCATCTGGGAAAGCATTGGGGGACATCGGGATGCGGGTAGAGATACGGAACGGCGTTTTGGTGATCTTGTTGATTGGCGGCGGCAAGGTTCCTGGTTAGACGAGAAAGATTTAGTGTTTGATTTGAAGAGTCAGAGGGGGCACCTCCCGTGTGATGCGATTTGCCACTACAGTATTGGTAGTCTTCGGTGGTGGGTACATACAATTTCTGCTCTGGCGGAAAGAATTGTAATTTATCCTCTCTAGCTGTTTGAGATTAGCTCAAAGATAGGGGTATGGTTGTAATATGGCCATTTGTAATTAATCGGATATGTCAACATCGCCGAATTATCGCGGTTTGTTTGTGGGTTTGATGACTTGGGATATGGTGTATCTTGCCCCCCATTTCCCGAAAAGTGATGAAAAGTTGGTGGCGGCGGATGCTACTCTTGCCGCTGGGGGTCCGGCGACAAATGCGGCGGTGTGTTTCAGCTATTTGGGGAATGAAGCAACGGTGATGGGGTCTTTGGGTCAACACCCGATCGCCCATTTAATCCGCTCTGACTTAGAATCCTACCAAGTGGCCATCACCGATTTAACCCCTGATGTGACGACTCCCCCCCCAGTATCCTCAATTATTGTCACGGCGAAGACGGGCGATCGAGCTGTAATTTCCCTCAACGCCACCCGGACCGCCTCAAGAGCTTCCGCTCTTCCCCCCAACTTTCTGGAAAATATCGATATTATCCTGATTGACGGCCATCAAATGGCTGTAGCGGCTGCCATATCCTCCCTCGCCAAGACCCAAAACATCCCCATTGTCATTGATGGCGGTAGCTGGAAACCCGGTTTTGAGCAAATTTTGCCTTTGGCGGATTTTGTCATTTGCTCCGCCAATTTCTTTCCCCCCGGATGCGACCATCCCGCCGCCGTTTTTGCCTACTTATCGGATTTAGGCATTCCCCACATCGCCATCACTCAGGGGGAAAAACCGATTTTATACCGCAGCAACGGTGAGGATGGCATGGTGGCTGTCCCCCAAATCAACCCTGTGGATACTTTGGGGGCTGGGGATATCTTTCACGGCGCTTTCTGTTATTATATCCTCCAACGCGATTTCCAGAGCGCTTTGGCTGCCGCTGCGCAGGTGGCCGCTCGTTCCTGTGAGTTTTTCGGCACCCGATCGAGTATGAGTGCATCGGCAAATACTGACCCTGAAACTGGGTTAGTTTGACCTACAGGGCAAGTAATTTTTTTTGTTAATTTTTGTAAATTTTCGCAGAAAATGGGGTGGGACAGTCTAGACAAGTGGAGACATTTGGTTTATTATTTTAGATAATGGGAATAGTGACAATTTTTAAATTTGAGCAAATATTCCCATTATCTAATATTACTGTAGCACAATTTGGATAAAATAGCGGCTGCTACCCCTATTTTCAACGCTAAAATGTAAAGAAATATTATCAGAGAGAGGAGAGAGGGTGGAGCCCTTGGAGAGTAACGTAGTGGCAGCAGAGCAATTGGAGGGGATAGGCGCGATCGTGCGGCGGGTGGGGTGGGGAGTGGCGGACATTCTCCGCAAATACGAAGGAGCGGCGGCGGCAGGGACTCTAGGCATCCGCGAAAAACCAGATGGACCGGTGACAACTGCCGATTTAGTTGCCAGCGAGTACATCTTAAGAGAACTGAGAATCGCTTTTGGCAGCGAGAATTTTGGGTACTTATGCGAAGAGACACCGAACCAGGTGCCTATTCCCAAACCGTGGGTATGGATTATTGACCCGATCGATGGGACGAGAGATTTTATCCTGGGAACTGGAGATTACGCGGTTCACATTGCCTTGGTTTACAAAGGCAGACCGGTGGTGGCGGTGGTGGTGTTACCCAGAGCGGGTAAACTTTACTATGCGCAACGGGGTGGGGGCACTTATGTAGAAACCCGCAATGGGGAAAAAATTCCCTTGCACTTGTCTGGGGGGGATGGGATTTTGAGCGAGCGTCGGTTTGAAGACTTATGTTTAGTCATCAGTCGCAACCGCCGCCATCCGCAATGGCAGCAACTGCTAGAGCTACTGCCAAAACGGAAGCGGGAATATATTGGTAGTATTGGTTGCCGCATTGCGGCGATTCTGGAGGGGCGAGCTGATGTTTACATTTCTTTATCAGGGAAATCTGCCCCTAAAGATTGGGACTTGGCGGCTCCCGAGCTGATTCTCTCGGAAGCCGGGGGTAAGTTTACCCGGGTTGATGGCACACCGCTGAGATATAACGGGGTTTCTTTGCATCAGTGGGGTTGCTTGATTGGCAGTAATAGCCGCTACCACGAGGGCATATGCGATCGGGTTGGTGTGATGTTAGCCCAGTTGGACGAACCAAATCAGCTTTCTGCCAACGCTTAAAGGAAGACTGGCGGTATTCCTACCTCGGCAACAGGTGATGCCGGGGAGATACGCCGGGATTGAGCAAGGATGCCAATTCTTCTTCTGAGAGCTGGGGAATTTCTTTTTTGATTTGGTTTTTGCTGAACTTGTATCCCCGCTGACGCGCTATTTTGATGATTTTATCGGGATGAGCCATTGCTTGCTTCTTTTCGGCAGTGGCTTGAGCCTCGGCTACAGTCTTAAAAATTTTAGCCGCGTTGCTATCTAACATGAGATCACCTCGGAATTAAGAGGATATTTTAATTGGATCTGCTAATTTTGCCCCTACCAGTATGTGGATAGGGAAATTTCAGGGGCAGTCTCCCAAGGTTGATTGCGGGAGATTGCGCCCTGAACTGAGAATATTGGCTGAAAGAATCATTGATGATGATAAATCGGAATCGGGCGCAAGTCACGAAAATTTGACAAAACTTAAAATTCCGAGAGGGGCTTGTTAGGGACTGTTTTTGGTTTGTCCTCTTCCTGGACTAAGAGAGTTGACCGAGGAGCGAGAGGCGATGACGGCGTAGAAGGGGTCGCCGCTGGCGATACCGAGAAATTGCAGGAAGGCGGGAGCGGTGGAGGCGCGGGCAACAACTTCGGGAGGGGTAAATCCTGGGACGGACTGAAAGTAACGTTTGACTAATTCCACCCGATCGGCATCAGTCCCATCTCGCCATGCTTGAATCGCTTTGTGATAAAACATCCGGTTGGAAAAACTGACGATCGCCACCCCGTCAGGTTTGAGGAGGCGATAGATTTCGCTAAAAATCGCTTCTGGGTATTGCAGGTATTGGACGGAGACCGTATTGAGTACCGCGTCAAAACTCTCTTCGGGGAAGGGTAGCTGGGGATTTTTATTCAAGTCTTGGACAAAATAGGAGTTGAGTCTGGGGTTTTTCACCAGTTCATCGGCGTTGAGTCCGTGTCCTTCCACATGGGCAAATTCCAGCTCATCGGGAAGGTGGGACACCCAAGAACTCATCAGGTCGAGGATGCGGGTGTTCGGTTGCAGTCGCTCTCGATAAAGATTGGTGAGCTGGTCGATGAACCCTTCATCTACATGGGTGACAAAGCGGGGGTAGGCATAAAACAGCTCATCATCGGTGGGGTCTAGTTTGGTCCGCTGGATGGGGTCGAGAAGCATAAACGTGCCTCCTTGGGTGACACTGGGGGGATAGCTTTACATTTCTTATTATTTAAGAAAAATTACAGCCTGTAAAGTATTTTTATTGCTGATTGGCGATATGTAATTTTACGGCAAAATTATTTGAACTGGGCTGGTGGGCTGCATCAATAAGAGGGATAAATTATCAATAATAATGAGAATTATCGCAGGATGGTTGCGCCAATCATTTCCGGGTAGAGAATGGCCATATCTGTTGACCACAGATAGTTTGAGTAGATTTGGCTCCGATTATTTCTGGGGTAAAATTCCCAGGGGCAAAGGAATTGGTTTGAGTGAAGTTATCATTACCATTAATCAAGATTAGGATATCCATAAAGATGATTAATGCTACTGGCTGGGGCAAAGGAATGGGGAATAAAAGTGAGATAGGGAAAGTGATGGGGAATAAAAGTGAGAAATTAGTTTAAGATTTGATGAATAAGTCCTGGTTTTCTGACAAATGTTGGCTAGGAAACAGAAAATATCTGAAGATTTGCTTAAAGTGTCAGTAGGATAAATGACCGGGGCAATTTAGCTTGGGATCGGGGAGCGGATGCTCAATCGCGGCCCTCTTCGCCAGTGTCTCAAACAGCAACACTCATCGCCAGGTAATTACCATAATGCTGGATTTATTGAACCGTGGGCAGGGTATGCCTCCTGGCAAGATACCGGGGGTCGCCCTGAATCAGGCTGTGATCATGCCGCCGGGAGCGCTGCTGCCAGAGGTAGTAGCACGCATGAGTCAGGCACAGACTAGCGCCGTTTGGGTAGTAACAGATGCTGGGGAAACAACCGGCCAGAGATTAATAGGGGTCCTCACCAGGGGAGATGTGCTGCGCCTGCTCGATCGTGGTGAAGGTTGGGACAGATCTACGGTGGGGGAGGTGATGACGAAGAAGCTGATTACTGTCAGTGTGGAGGATGCCTTTGATCTGGGACTGGTGGCAGCCAAATTGCGCACGGCTCAAATCAGCCACCTGCCTGTAGTGGATGAGGCAGGTGGAATTATTGGCATGATTACTCCGGAGAGCATCTTAGGAGTAGTGAGCAACCCGGTGGTTCGAGAAAATCCGGTTTCTTCGCCATCTCTCTTGATGAGGAACCAGGGTTGCCTCTACCGCACTTTAGCGGAAAATTTTCCTAATGGAGTGCTGCTGCTGTTTGACCAGAATTATCGCTACCTGTTGGCAGAGGGAAAAGGGTTGGCAGAAGTGGGGCTGCAGAAAGAGGCGATCAAGGGGAAAACGCTGTGGGAGGTATTTGATGCGGAAATCTGCGCCTTGGTAGCTCCGAAATACCAGGCGGCGATCGCGGGAGAGGAAAGCACCTTGGAAGTGCCCTATCAAGATGGGATTTACTGGTTGCACATTCTCCCCGTGAGAGACGAGAGACGGAATATCTTTGGGGGGATGGTGTTGGTGCAAAACATCACGGAAAGGATGGTGCAAGCATCAGCGCTCCTGGATGCCAAAAATTATATGGAACGGATGGTTTTGCAGCGCAACGATGAATTATTGATGGCCAATGCGAAGCTGAGGCAGGAAATTGCCGATCGGGAGCTGGCGGAAGCCCAAAAAAGCAAATTAATTCAGTCGCTGCAAGAGAGCGAAGCTCGGTATCGGGCTATTGTTGAAGACCAAACTAACTTAATTTGTCGGTATTTACCCGATGGCACCCTCACTTTTGTCAACCAAGCCTATTGCCGCTATTTCGGGCGTCGCCGGGAAGAGGCGATCGGCAGCAGCTTTTTACCCACCATTTACGATCCGGATTTCAACAAAGTATGTGATTATATTGACTCCCTGTTTTCCTTGACTCCCACCAATCCCGTAGCCAGCGGCGAATACCGAGTGGTATCCCAAGGGCAAATCCGTACCCTACATTGGACAGAAAGAGCTATTTTTGATGAATGGGGGAAAATTATCGAGTTTCAGGCGATAGGACAAGACGTAACCGAACAGCGAGAGGCAGAGGCTTTAGTCCGCCAAACTGCCGAGCGGTTGCAAGCAGCTCTAGAAACCGTGGGAGAAGGCATCACCTTCAGTGATGGCGCCGGATACTTTGAAATTTTCAACTCCCAAATGGGAATCATCACGGGATATACCAAGGAAGAAGCCAATATGAGCGGCAACTTTTTGGCGCTCATTTACCCTGACCCCCAGGAGTATCAAAAGGCAGTAGCAGGGATTCAGGAAATCATCCTCCAGGGGGGATGTCGGAATGTCGAAACTACCATTTGCGCCAAAAATGGGGAAACAAAAACTTTGCTGGTTTCTACTTCGATTGTGCGGTATCAGCAGCGGAATTGGCTGTTGAGTGCGTATCGGGATATCAGCGAGCGGCGGCGAGCCACGGTGGCTCTAGCCAGAGAAAAAGCCCACCTAGCGGAAGCCCAGAAAGTGGCGCACGTGGGCAGCTGGGAACTGGATTGGGAACAGCAAAAAATCACCTGGTCGGAAGAAACTTTCCGCATTTTCGGGATGGAACCAGTATCTAATTCCCTCACATGGAGCGAATTTGTAGAAAAAATTTACCCGGATGACCGGCAGTTATGGACGAGCCACATCAGGAATTGTATGGAGGGGAAATGTGGTGAATTTGAATTTAGAATTGTGCGGCATCGGGGGTTTATCCGGTATCTTTCTTGTAATCAAAAACCGACTTTTAACCCCCAAGGTAAAATTGTGGGGTTGTTTGGTACTTTGCTGGACATTACGGAGCGCAAACAAGCCGAAGTGGCGCTGGAACAAAGTAAGCTGTTGATTCAAAGAATTGCCGACACTTTGCCCCAAGTGTTGTATTTGCACGATATTCCCACGGGACGATATCTTTATGTCAACCGGCAAATCTGGGAACTGTTGGGTTATACCCAAGAGCAAGTACAGCAAGAACCAAATTTCTTTCTCAAAGCGATTCACGCGGTGGATGCTCCTGGTTTTCGGGAACACCTGAGCAACTTTGCGGCGATTTCTGAGGCTAGCGGGACGTTTAAGGGCGTAGGTGACGGGACCCCTAAAGGGGTTCGGGAAGTGGTGGAGACGGAGTATCGGATCCGTCATGCTGACGGATCGTGGCGCTGGTTTAGAAGCCGGGATGTGGTATTTATGAGAGGGGCGGATGGAGCGCCAGAGCAGGTGGTGGGGACGGCTTGGGATATTAGCGATCGTAAGGAAGCAGCGGAAGCGCTGCGGCAAAGTCAAGCTCGCTTGCATGCCATTGTCACTAACACATCTGACGGGATTTTACTGGTCGATCGCACTGGGAAAGTGCGTTTCGCCAACCCAGCAGCAGCCAAATTGTTCGGTCGTCCAGCGCTAGGTAGGGGTTTAGTGACCAAACCCCTACTGGGGGAAGACTTGGGACTCCCCGCTCTTTCTGATGGCGGGGCCGTGGTGGAGCTGAAAATCAACCGCTCTTCCACAGAAGTCAGAGTTGGGGAAATGTGCGCCGTCACCACTAACTGGGATGGAGAGCCCGCGTATTTGGTATCCCTGCGAGATATTACGGAACGCAAACAGGCAGAAAAGTTACTCAAAGCATCCCTGCAAGAAAAAGAAGTCCTCCTCAAGGAAATTCACCATCGAGTGAAAAATAATATGCAGGTGATTTGCTCTCTGTTGGAACTGCAATCGCAATACATTGAGGATGACGAGACAGTTCATCTGTTCCAAGAGAGCCAAAACCGCATCCAGGCGATGGCGCTGATTCACGAGCATCTATATCAATCCCCCACTCTAGACCGGATTGATTTTGCCGACTACTTACAATATCTGGTCAATAACTTGTTTCAGTCTTTTGGTTGTGGGTATCGAGTCCGCCTGCTGCTCAATGTGGAAAAACTTTCTCTGAACATCGAAACTGCTACTACCTGCGGTTTGATTGTCAATGAATTAGTATCAAACTCTCTGAAATACGCTTTTCCTGATGTTCCCGAGGTGGAGGAGGACCGGGAGGGAGAGATTAAAATTGATTTCTATCAGCAGGAGACTCCTGGCGCGATGGTGCTGGCAGTTGCAGATAACGGCATCGGAATTCCCCCGGAATTAGATATCGAAAACACGGAAACCCTGGGTTTGAGATTAGTGGTGATGCTGGTACGCCAGCTCGAAGGCTCCCTCGCAGTGGAACGCTGTCAGGCGTCGCGCCAGCATCGTTTCAATGGGACAGTTTTTACAATCAAATTTACCGAGTTAAATTATCGCCGGAGAATTTAAACTATGAATCTCAAACGCATCTTGGTGGTAGAGGATGAAATTATTGTGGCCGAGGACATAGCTTTTCGCTTGCGGCGCCTTGGTTATACAGTGTCTGGGATAGTTTTTCAGGGAGAAGATGCCATCCAACATTGTCAAGCCAATCACCCAGATTTGGTGTTAATGGACATTGTTTTAAAAGGGACGGTTGATGGGATAGAAGCCGCCCAAACAATTCGCGATACTTTAAAAATCCCGATTGTGTTTTTAACTGCTTATGCTGATGACAAAACCTTAAAAAAGGCGGTTGTCACGGAGCCTTTTGGCTACATACTCAAACCATTTAAGGAGAAAGATTTGCACACGACGATTGAGATTGCCTTACACCGACACCAGGTAGAGTCCAAAATCAATCAAGCCCTAGAAAATTCAGAAAATCTGCGCAAAATGTCGCAAAATCAGGAGAAAATACAGAACCAATATGTATCGATGGCCGCCCACGAACTGCGCCGCCCCCTGGCTACTATCCTTTTGTCTGCTGATTCTTTGCAATTCAATCGCGAGCGATGGAATGAGGAAACTAAACTAAAGTATCTTAACTGGATTCAATCGGCGGCAGAAAATATGAATCAGTTAATTGAGGATATGCTGCTAATCGGCAGGATAGAAGCAGGTAAGTTTCAGCTCAAGCCTACAGCAGTTGATCTGAACTACTTTTGCCGCCGTTTAATAGAGCAGGTACAAGAAAAACCCCCGGATCTGATTTATGAGCAGGGCATAAAGCCTCAAGTTACTTTGATTGCTGAAGAACCGGACATGGTGGCTGTTCTAGACCGGCAATTGCTGCAAATTATTTTATCCAATTTGCTTTCTAATGCGCTCAAGTATTCTCCCGAAGGTGGGGCAGTGATGCTGGAATTGAGCCTTAAAGATATTGTAGGTCCAGAGCAGTTGGCGGTAGGGGCTCACAGTGGGGCTCTCGAAGAGAAGCTATCTTCGACTTCTATACCTTTACAGTTTTTTGTGAGTGAAAAATCTGATTGTGGTGGAGGTAACACTACAGATAGTAGCGCCTCGGAGTTAAAAGATGTGCAAAGTATTGGGGGGGGATTTTTTCCCCCAACAGGGAGCGATCGGGCACTTGTGTTCCGGGTGCGAGACCAAGGTATCGGGATTCCCGAAGAAGATCGGCAAAAGCTGTTTGAAATGTTTTACCGGTGTGGTAATGTGGGCAAAATTCCCGGCAATGGTTTGGGATTAGCCATTGTGAAACAGGCGGTGGATTTGCTCTCGGGGTCGATCGGCCTTGAAAGCCATGTGGGAGAGGGCACTACCTTTACTGTGGTGCTGCCCTACATCCCTGGAGAGATGGAGTAGGGGTTTGGTGGTCAAACCCCTACTCACTCATCCTTGATGCCTGGTTTTTGCTGGCGAGAGCTGCGCTCACCTGACGATTCGAGCCCCGTAAAAGCCCACATCATATTTACCACCAAACCCTTAGCAATGTTGCGCATATCCTCCGCCGATTGCGCTTGCCAATCAACGGGTTTCAGCGTTTCTGGTGGAGAGAGAGGCAAATCTCGATCGGGTTGGTTTTCGGTGCCTTGCTTCTCGTTGTTAATTGGTTCAGACATGATTTTTATTTACGTT
Organism: Oscillatoriaceae cyanobacterium M33_DOE_052; assembly: GCA_015296065.1. GTDB lineage: Bacteria > Cyanobacteriota > Cyanobacteriia > Cyanobacteriales > Laspinemataceae > Koinonema. Next base: position 27,754 of record DVDU01000023.1, read on the forward strand.
GATTAACAGCCGAGATGCGCCCTGTTAACAATCGAGATGCCCCCTGTTGATTGGTGATTTGTCTCTTGTCATTAGTCATTGGTCACTGGTCATTTGTCAAAGGACTAGGGACAAATGACTAATGACTAGGGACAAATGACAAATGATCAATGACAAATTCAAATACCGCCGCCACCCAAAAATTCCTCAATGGCTTTATCCTGGATCCGGCAATTAGGGGCGACAGAATACCCGCGAGAGGTGCTAGCACCCACAGGGGTTCTGGTCTCTTCCATCGCCCAACCATGAGGGATAGTCAGATGCTGCTGCGTTTGCAGTTGTTTGACTTGTTCCTCTAGGGCTTCTATGCGATCGAGCAAAGTCCGAATCGCCGCCGCCTCGGAATCTGGGAGCTGACCATGTTCGAGGGGATTAACCCGCACACCACCAGCATACACGATCCGCCCCGGCACCCCAACCACAGTGCAATCGGAAGGGACATCCCGCAGCACCACAGAACCAGCGCCAATGCGAACGTTATTGCCAATTTGGATATTACCCAAAACTTTGGCTCCCGCACCCACCACTACGTTTTCGCCTAGGGTGGGGTGACGCTTGCCACTTTGCTTGCCAGTCCCCCCCAGAGTGACGCCTTGGTAGATGAGAGTATAATCCCCAACAATGGCGGTTTCTCCAATCACGACTCCCATGCCGTGGTCGATAAAAACCCCTTTGCCGATTTGGGCACCGGGGTGTATTTCAATCCCAGTGAGAAATCTGGCAATGTGAGAGAGCAAGCGGGGGATAAATGGAATGCCCATCTGGTGCAGCCAGTGAGCCACGCGGTGAAATAACAGCACCTGGAACCCGGGGTAGCAGAATGCAACCTCTAGCCAGTTGCGAGCTGCCGGGTCGCGATCGAAGATCACCTGGAAGTCAGCTACAAGAGTATCTAGCACTCGTCTTACCACTTTCGGCAAAAGTCCAATTTTTATTGTATCGTTCAAATTGTGGCTATGGAATGCAATTTTGACGCATTGATGACAATCTCCTCCCCCCAGGAGCTAACCTAAGTCTCACCCCAAGCGGCCACAGGGCTGTTTTGTCACTGGTTATTGGTGATTAGTCCCGAAATCCCCAGTCACTGGTCCATGACTAGGGCAGAATTAGCGGCTGCTGTGAGGAAGTGGGAAATCTCACTGGACAAGACGATCGCCTTCCGCGTCTCCCAAGGCTTTGACCAAGAGGTTGAATCATCACGCACGCCGTGCGATCCACTCATCATTGTATCCCCAGGGAAGCGCCGCGTTGCCTCTGATATCTGGAAACCCTTGGATCAGGCGCCAATGCTTCACGCCTAAATGTTATTGCTTCATCGCCCCCAAATGGGCACCCAGTTGATCCATTCATCCGACGGCGGGAGGTTGGGTCTAGATGCTGTCAGGTTATCCCCCAGGTTTATTACCCACTACTTGGTTGCCCCAGACATTGATTAGGGGATTGAAATAATAATTAAAAACCACAGTCTGGGCAGAAAAATGATGCGGCTATATCTCGATTCTCACATCAAGAGAATTAACTCATTTTTTTATGAAATTGGAGTAACCATATGTCGAAAATAGTTTCTATTCACTCTTATCGCGGTGGCACCGGCAAATCAAATTCCACAGCCAACCTGGCGGCGATGGTGGCGAGCTACGGCAAACGGGTGTGCATCGTGGATACAGATATCCCCTCTCCGGGGATTCACGTAATCTTTGGGTTTGATGAAGATACGATGAATCTCTCTCTCAACGATTACCTCTGGGGGCGGTGTAGCATAGCTGAAGCCGCCTACGATGTCACATCGGTTTTGGGGACAAAAGCGCATAAAAATAGTCAATTGTACTTGGTTCCCGCCAGTGTCAAAGCTACAGATATTGCCCGAGTCCTACGGGAAGGCTACGATGTGCAAATCCTCAATGATGGGTTTGAAGAATTGCTTGATGACTTGAAGCTGGATTATTTATTTATCGATACTCACCCGGGTCTCAACGAGGAAACTTTGCTATCTATCACGATTTCTGACGTGTTACTGCTGATTTTGCGCCCTGACCAACAGGACTTTCAGGGGACGGCTGTAACAGTAGATGTGGCTCGCAAGTTAGAGGTGCCAAAAATGCTGATGATGGTGAATAAAGCCCCAACTATTTTCGATTTTGACCAACTCAAGGCCCAGGTAGAAGCGATTTATGGGGCTCCTGTGGCTGGGGTGTTGCCTCACTCGGATGAGATGATGATTTTGGCTAGCAAAGGTATATTCTGTCTGAAATACCCGGATAATATTTTGTCTCAAGTTCTGGAAAATGTGGCGAAACAAATTGTTAGTTGATGACTTTTGATAACCCCAGGGGGCAAGGGGAAAGATGGCACACCTGCTCCCCGTCGCCCCAGGGAGCTAGTGAGCGAAATAGAGCATGATGCCAAATCCGATCGCTCCGGCGGAAAACCAAGCGAAGCTGGATTTGGCATTGTCTGGGAGTTCTTTTTTGAAAACATTCAGCAGGATAAATCCTGCTAACAGGGCGGTGAGAATGCCGGAAATTAGGGAACTTGAGGGGATGAGCAAATCAGCGATCGCGCCCACAATGGGAGCCGCACCCAACACATAGCAGCCCCAAGACTTAAAGGGTTTGAGATAATGTTCTTCTAATAAATGGTCGTTACTAAATACATGTAACAACATCGCCAACATATAGAGGATTACACTAACTCTGCCCAAGCGAAATTGTTCTGGCAATGTGTAAACAATCAGAGCATTATAGATGAATAAAAACCCGATTTCTAAATTAAAATCATACTTGGCCAGTTGGCTCTTTTTCTTAACAAAATCCCACTCGTTAGATTTGGTAGGAGTGGCCAGCTTGTCTGCCAAATTGTCCAAGCCATAAAACAGCATAAAGCCGGACAGGGTAATGTAAGGGTTAATTTTTTCTAAATCTGGGTGAACGTGATTCAGTTCTGGGAGCAAATGCAAGAACACATAAGAAATGGCTATACCACCTCCCAGAGATGAGGCAATTACTTGAAAATCATGGCCTTTCTGATGGCTAGCATGGGCAAATTTGTGGTGCATCCATGTCAAAATTTGATGAGAAAAGATGTGGAGCAAAGAAAGAGCAATAACGAAAAATAATATAGCAAATATATGGGTAAAGGATAACGTGGAGATAGTCTCGCCTTCAATCTCAGATTGGCTCGACTCGCTACCTGACCCCAGGACTGGATAAATCTTGAGGATTAAAGATAGGGCAAAGGTGGTGATAAATGCAGTAATGCAGAAAAATAGTTTCGAGCCATAACCAGAGTTTAGTAATTTGATAGCCACCAGTCCAGCCTCCACCAATGATAGCACTTGCTTAAGAAAAACCCGGTTTCTTCCAGAAACCGGGTTGAGAAACTATGAAGATGCGTGAAGATACCACGCCTTAGCCTCCAGGCCAGCATCTGGCCGGGAGTCTCAGGAAATTAATCTGGCTGAGAAACCCGGTTGCTGTCTGTGGCGCCACTTCTGAAGTTTACTTCATGGTGACTGCATAGTTAAATTCACTGTTTTGAATGGCTTCTTTGACTTGGCCAGAAGCGCCGATGATCGTAATGTTGAAGCTAGAACCGAGCTTTTGCTTGGTGAAAATCAGGTAGCGCACCGCCTCAGAGGAGATGGCCTCGAGCTGAATCATATCAAACTCGATCGCCGTGGCTTTTTGTTCCTTCACGGATGCCATCACATCTTGCAGGTACTTCAGCCCTTTGGAGTCGAGGTTGCCTTCGAGGGCAATCTTAGCGACGCCGCCGGTGACTTCTACTAAGTCGGCGCTGAAGTGAACGCTGGAAGGAACGATGCGGACGCGGATTTTCAGTTCTTCACTGCGATCGGCTGGCAGTGTCACCGTGAGGGCGTCGGCGTTGTAGTTGGTGTAGGATTCTCCGTTCAGCCAGACTTCAATAATCCGGACGCTACCAGGAGGCAGAATATCTGGGGCAACGCGGAGGATGTTATCTGGGAAACCACCGGGGATGGGCTTGAAGTAGAAGTCCATCGGCTCTTTCATCACCAAGAGGTTGGTGTAAACTGCGGCTAGGTAGCACAGCTCGAAAGAGTGGTAGCCGGACATGGAGTGGCTGCCTTTGCCCCGCTCGGTGCCCATAGCGTAGGGAATACCGTTGGTCAGAACGTTGAAGTAAACGCCACCTTCTTCGGTATCCAGGAACCACGCATTATAGAAAGCGGTGCCTTCACGGGCGTAGTTGAGGTATTCGGGCTTGTCGCCATACACACCTTCCATGATGTAGTAGGCGAGGATCCCTTGCTCTTGCTGCCACCAGGCTTTGCGATCGTGCCATGCGAAGCGGTGGTATTTTTGACCTTCGGGAACGACGCGCTCCACCACGTCCCACCAGCCGCCGCGCTGCCGATCGCAACCAGCATCGGGAATCACATCCCCAATCTTGTGGGCAAAATCTTTGTACTCCTGTTTTGGCTTGAGGCCGTACATCCGGGTGAGGTTCCACGCAATCTTCAGGTTGTGACCAACCACGGCGCGGTTTTGCTGCCATCCCCAAGTTTGGTCTTTAGACCAATCATCGAAAAACTTCTCTTGGACGAAGGGGCTGTTGTCGTAGTCGGGGAAGTGCGCAGTAATCGTGTCGAAAGTGTATTCCAGCATATCGGCGTATTCTGGGGCGCCGGTAGCCAGGTACAGGTTAATCAAGTAAGCCGGAGCGTGGTCGCCCACGGAGTTCCAGTTTTTCTTGGCCTTGTTCCGTCCCAAACCTTCGGTGTGGGCGCTCAGGGTGATGGGGTCGATGTGAGAGTAGTAGCCACCCTTATCGGTTTGATCCTTGAAGAACCGGTTAAACAGGTTGATGGTGCCCTTGATATCTTCCAGAATCCGGGGGTCGCCGGTGATGCGGAAAGTTTGGGTGGGACCGGCCAGAGCGTAGATTTGCTCGTAGCAAGGAATGGCATCGTAATCGTCGCCGAACTCTGAAGTAAACAACTTTTGCTCGGTGCCATCTTCCTTGATATCCACAGCGTGATACCAGTAGCAGATGCCTTCGCTCTTGTCTTGGAAGCGCAAGTGGTCGCGCAGGTAGTCAGTACCTTTGGTGGCGGCTTCCAAGAAGATTTCTTTGCCCGTCATCATATAAGCGGTAGCAAAGCCATACACCAAACGGGAGATGGTGTCGGTTTCTTGGCGTCCCGCTGTTTTTTTGATCCCGCTGATGTTGAGGTTGGTGCGATACTCGGAATAGTCGATATCATGGTCTTTCGAGTAGTCGAATTGTGACTCAATATAGAAGTCACCCAACTGCTCGATTTGTTTCACCCACCAGTCCGGCTTTTCAAACACGTACTGATTTTCTGCCCGACCGGCGAAGACGATGTGCTTAGCATCGAACAGATATTCGCCATCGGGACCATCTGGGTAGAAAATTCCGTAAGCGAAGACGAAGCGGCCAGGAACCATCATCGCTCGCATATCGCCAGCATCCTGATACCCCTCACCCAAGTTGCGGATGATTTCGGCATAGGTGGTGGGAGTTAAGCCCACCTCAAACTCCCGGCCATCGGAAGTTTTGAGAGTGAATTTGTCTGTGCTGGAGTCAAAGTTAACTACGTACCCAGCAATCAAGTCGGAAAATGGAAACTCGACTCTTTTTGGCATGAAATTTCCTACCTAACTGAAACGGGTTTTTGATTATGAAGTCAGGTTTTGAGTTGGGTTTTAGCCCAATTCTTCGTTAGGCTTTAGCCCAAGGAGCAACTTTTTTTGCTGTTATGAAGCCAACCATAAGGCGGCGTTTGTGACGTAGGCTTTCACGTCATCAAGGAGCTTGGGCTCTTGTTTGAGCCGATCGCTCGGTTTTTCCTCCACAAAGCTGGGACATCCCAGATCTGGATTCCAGTTGTAATCAGCTAAGTGGTGGAAACTGGCCTCAGCGATCGCCCGACCGAGATTATTGCCTTCTGCATCCCGAGTCTTCTCAAATGCCACTAACAGGTTAAAAGTGCGGCCTGTCACCGTGCTTTTTCCTGTAGCAATGACACGAGCGTTAGTGGTCCCTGGGGGAACGCTTACCGCTCCCTCATGAGGATGACTCGGCAAATACTCCACTACTCCCGAAGGAGAAGCGGGGTTTTTTAGCAGTTCGTGGACTGGTTCAACCAGGGCAATTTTCTGACAGTCGCCGTTATCGCCGGAGTGGTAGTTTGGCCAAGAAATATTCTTGGCGTAGATATCATCCTCACAGCAGCGGTCTGGATCTGGTTCCGGGTTGGCTGTGTGGAAGTGGTGCGCTGCGGTAACAGGCTGGCAAGCCGTCCCCAGGTTGCTGAAGGAAATTCCTAAGTCCTGGTGGTCGCGAGCCAGGAGCAAGCCGCCCCCCCGTTTGTGGAAAGCTTCGATTCCTGCGCCTTCGGCTGCCGTCAGCCCGTCACCACAATCAACCCCGAACAACCACAGTTCGTCATATTCTGAGGCAGCCAGGTTGGTTAATACCTGGTCATTACCACTGGCGTCGGGGGTGCGATCGCGTGATGTCACTGCAAACATTGGCTCTCCCGCTTCATCTTTGAGGGATTCCAGATGCGATCGCAGCAGCGAAAAGCGGCCAATATTCCAGTCATCCTCAGTGGTCGGGATCGTAGTTTGCAATAAAATCCGAATCGGTTTACCCATATTTCCTAATCGCCCATCTGTCTGCTGTGGTTTTTCTCGCCACTGGATTTCTGATTGCTTTTGCTTTGAGAAATCCTGGCTGCTGTAGGGTAGGCTTTCTCCACTGGGTTCTTTGTTAGGAGCAACTAATCGATGCGTTGCCCTGCCCACCCTACTACTTTTTGGTTGGAGAAACCCAGTTGCTTAAGCCCTATTTAGAAATTAGCACAACAACGCTGCGTCCTGTCACCAAATAGGTACTGCCTGAAATCTGTGGTTCTTTACCCGGTTCGACAATATCTTGCGGTGAAGGTAATGCCGTATCCACTGACCTGTACCAATCCCGCCCGATAATTGGGGGAATGTCAAACTCTAGGGATTCCCAGTATCCATTCATCATAACATGAATATCTACTTGTTCGTCTAATCCTCCTAAAGTAAATCCTAGGCAGCGGGATTCTGGATCATTCCAACCAGGACTATTTAATTTCGTCCCATGCCAGCTAATATCTGGCAAGCCACAGAAGTTTACCACCCCAGTAAAGTAGCGGGGTCTGTGAACCGTTGGGTTACGCAAGCGGAAATCGATGATCCACTTCCAGAAGCGGAACATATCCGCATTTTTTTCCACCAAGCTCCAGTCAAACCAGCTAATTTCACTGTCCTGGCAGTAGGCGTTATTATTTCCTTGTTGCGTGCGCCGGATTTCGTCTCCCATCACGAACATCGGCACTCCTTGGGAGAGCATCAGAATCGTGGCGAAGTTTTTTATCTGACGCGATCGCAGTTGGTTAATTTCCGGGTCGTTGGTATCCCCTTCTACGCCGCAATTCCAGCTTAAATTATCACTAATTCCGTCGTTATTCCCTTCCCCGTTGGCTTCGTTGTGCTTGTAGTTGTAAGAAACCAAATCGTTGAGGGTAAACCCATCGTGAGCCGTGATAAAGTTCACGCTGTTTACCGGTAAGTGACCCCGGTTGCCGTATAAGTCAGAACTGCCAGCGATGCGGGATGCTACTTCACCGACTTTTCCCGGCTCTCCCTTGACAAAGCTCCGAATAGCATCGCGATAGCGTCCGTTCCATTCTGCCCAGCGATATCCGGGGAAGTAACCCACTTGATATAGTCCCGCCGCATCCCATGCCTCGGCAATTACTTTGGAATCAGCTAAGATATCATCCAGCTCGATCGCCCAAATCACTGGCGGGTGTTCCACCGGCGAACCATCTTCACCCCGCGCCAACACCGAACCTTCATCAAACCGGAACCCATCCACGTGCATCTCCTCCACCCAATAGCGGAGGCAGTCCAAAATCAGCTTTTCTGGCACCGGATGGTTGCAGTTAAACGTGTTACCGCAGCCCGTGTAGTCATAGTAATATTGCTTATCCCCCGGCACCAGGTAATAGTAAATTTTATTATCGATGCCTTTAAAGCTAAACACCGGTCCTTGGTGGTTGCCTTCATCCGTGTGGTTAAACACCACATCTAAGATGACTTCTATCCCCGCTTGGTGCAGGGCCTTCACCAAATCGCGAAACTCTCGTACATGGTCGCCGCTTTCCGGGTTGACGCAGTAGGAGGGGTGAGGGGCAAAGTACCCCATCGTGCTGTAACCCCAGTAATTCCGCATCGGTTTGCCATTTACCGTGCGCAGCACTTCTGTATCATCAAACTCGAATATGGGCAGCAGTTCTACTGCTGTTACTCCTAACTCTTTGAGATAAGGGATTTTCTCTATTATGCCTGCAAACGTACCGGGATGCTTCACCCCGGATGTGGGTGACTTGGTGAAACCCCCCACGTGCATTTCATAGATCACGCTTTCGCTCATCAACCGGTTCAGGGGTTGATCCCCTTCCCAGTCATAATTAGACGTATCGATGATGGCGCACCGCATCGAGGTTTTCAGGTTGTCAACCCCATGTAAGCAAGCATCCCCCCGTTTCCAGAGGTTTTTGTTGTTGCCTTTGGCGTAGGGGTCTAGCAATACCTTGGTTTTGTCAAACCGATGTCCCTGACTGGGATTAAACTCCCCATCAAACCGGTAAGCGTAGTGCATCCCCGGTTTCAAACCCCTGACGTAAGCGTGCCAAAAGTGGAATGTTTTATTAACGGTGGGGTCGAACGGAATAACTTTAACCGGTTCGGGGTCGTCGTGAGTATCGAAAATGAGCAGTTCCACGCCCGTGGCATTTTCTGAAAAAATCGAGAAATTGACTCCATCTTGATCTGGAGTCGCTCCCAAAGGGTGCTGCCTTCCTTGCTCAACCGTATAGTTAGTTTTACTTGCTGCTGCAATCATTATTTATGGCCTTTACCATTTTGAAGTATCCCTAACCCGCTGCTGTTTCACACCGATATAATATTTTTATCCCTCTTGTCTGCCACACCTTTAGAAATTGGGTCTCTCAACGCGATATCTCGTACCTTGACAGAGATTCTCAGCCAGAAACCCAGTTTCTGGACTTGACCGGCTCAAGCGGTTTGCTGGATCCTCATCTGGATTCCAGTTTTCAGCCAATATATTAAGAATAATATCGGGGTTTTTCCCTGTAACATCAACCTTCAGGCGATTATATTTATATTACTATCCCCTAAACAATGGAAAATTTACCGCATAAATTGGTAATTTTGTCGCTTGCTAGAAACCCGGTCTCTTGAGGAAACCGGGTTTTTCTTGGGCATAATTACTTTTACAAGGCAGGAGGATTGTCCTCATCCTGGAATCCTTCGCTGATTTCCACGATGAGCCCATTGGGGTCATAAATCCAAACTGTGCGCCAACCGGGGATGAAATCGTCAAAACTCAGGGGACCGAGGCTGATTTTCGCATCGTCGCCCATTTCTTTCAGCTTGGCATCGACACTATCCACTTTAAATCCGATTTGGCGGACGGCGGGGAATTGATAACCGTCATTCTTGGCCGGTGCAATGGGAGATTCTTCGGCAGCTTGGAACAGCTCTAGGTAGAAGGCGCTATCTGCCATTTTAATAAAGACGATTTGGCTACCGTCGGGCAGAGGGGCGACGCGAGCCCGTTTGAAGCCAAAGTATTTGCAGTACCACTTTTCCGTCGCCACCTGGTCTTTGCAAGTCAAAGCCAGTTGAGAAAAAATTTGCAAACCCATAACTTAATTGCTCCTTAATGTCATTAGTCATTAGTCATTAGTCATTTGTCCTTTGGATTTTGTGATTATACAAGTGACAAGGGACAAGGGACAAAAATTCTGGGCTTATTTCTCGGAGAGAATTTCAATAATTTTTTTGGCGAACAGGTGGGCATGACCGCCGCTGCGTCCTGTTACCAAGTCCCCATCCACTACCACATCTTCATCTACATAGATAGCGCCGTAGTTGATGGCATCGCCGTGGAGGTTATTGTGACAGGTGAGGCGACGACCTTTGACCAATTCTGAGGCGGCGGGAGAGGTGAGCCACAAACCGTGACAAATAATGCCTTTGAGGATATTTTTGTTGGCAAAGGCGCGCTTGAGGAAGTCAACGGCGGGAGGCATTTTGTTCACATCATCGGTGTAGCGGAGCCGATCGGACACCATTGCTGAAGGCACGATGATAGCGCTGTAGGTTGCCAGTTCGTTATCGTCGATCGTCTCAAAACTCTTGTTCACCTCGAAGGGCGCATGGTATTCGTGTCCCTTGAATGTGAGGTAACGTTGTCCCCACAGGCGGGTCAGGAAATTTAGTTCGGCCCCTTCTTCAGGAAAGCGATAGTGGTAGTACCAAATTTCATGCTCATAGAAATCGCTTTCCATTAGAACGCCGATTTTTTTTCCTTTGAGTTTCATTTGAGTTACCTCCCGTCATGGGTGAATAAAATATTTGTCCTTTGTCATTTGTCCTTGGTCATTTGACTTGTTACCTTCGAACAAGGGACAAGGGACTTTTGACCAATGACAGAACCCTATCTTAGAACCCTATATGCCTGGTGTCAAGAGAAAATTTATTGGCAAAATTGGCGAAATTAGGGGCAAAAATCCCGCTTTCACCCAAATTGCAGAACTACAAAGACAGGAATTGACTAAGGACGAATGACTAATTTTGACCAGCGCTCAAGGTTTACCAGCTAGTCCAACCGCCATCAACGGACAAGTGAGTGCCTGTGGTATATCGGTTATCCGGGTCGGCAAAATAGAGAACAGCCTTGGAAATTGCCTCTGGGGAAGAAAACCGCTTATTAGGTTGTTTTTCCCCTACCAGCTTCATCTCTTCCTCTTGTTCGGTCGTGCCGTTTTCCTTGGCGCGATCCTGGATCTGCTTGCGCACCAGTGGTGTATCCACCCAACCAGGACAAACCGCATTACAAGTAATATTTTGCTCGGCGTTCTCAATGGCAACGACTTTTGTCATGCCCAACATTCCGTGTTTGGCGGACACATATGCTACCTTGTGAACGGAAGCGACCAATCCATGCGCCGAAGCAATGTTGATAATCCGTCCGAAATCCCGTTGCTGCATTCCGGGCAAAACGGCTTTTATCGCATAAAAGCTGGCAGACAAATCAGTGGCAATAATCGCATTCCACTTGTCATCGGGGAATTCCTCTGTCCGCGCCGTAAACTGAATGCCTGCATTGTTGACCAAAATATCCACTTGGCCAAAAGCTGATTCGGCGGCTTTCACCATCGCTCGAATTTCTTCTGGGTTGCCCAAGTCAGCGGAAAAATACACACATTTGACTCCATAGGCTTCGAGACTTTTCCGCTGTTGCTCGGTGCCTTCACCGGCGGCTCGGTGCCCATTAATCATTACATTGCAGCCTTCTTTTGCCAACTCTGTGGCAATAGATAGTCCAATGCCACTGGTAGAACCGGTAACTATTGCTGATAAACCTTTTAGTTTCATGGAGTTTTTCCTCGATCGGGTTCTTAGTTGGGCTTTAGCCCTCTTTGATAAGTTCGTAGTTGGGCTTCAGCCCTCTAAAACGTAGATTTTTTGGGCTAAAGCCCAACTACAAGCCTCCGGATGGGCTAAAGCCCAACTACAAGTCTCCAGATGGGCTAAAGCCCAACTACAAGCCTCCGGATGGGCTAAAGCCAAAACCACGAACCTTTGTGTTTATTTGAGATAATCGTGTAAAACTCGTCCGTAGGGGAGAGTGATATCGGCGAGGTAATGCCGTCCCCCGATAACTCGGCGCACGGGTAGATCGGCTACTGGTGCGTTGGCATGAGGAATGAGGTGGATTCTGGCGCGACCTGCCCAAGCGCCTTTTAATGTAATATCAGTCATGTTGTAGCCAACCAGTTGCGCGATCGCGGGTTTCCCATCTACATCTGGAATCAGTTTCAGATTAATTTGGGTGGTTGACAGGGCTTTGACGATATTCTCTGACTGGCTGGCGAGAGATTCCTCTTTATAGGCCATTGTGCCCAAAGCTACTAGCTCTTCGGCATAATATAACTTACCGGTTAAGGTATCGGCTTTGACTTCTAAAGAAGGTTGAGCGTATTTTTTGGGAAAACCCCAAACTTCGCGACCACCTGCGATCGGGGGATGGTCGTTCAGGTACATTTGGCAGGTGAAGTTACACCGTTGACCCTCGAACAAGCAGGGAATGACGATGCCGGTTTCGGTGTAGTCGCCAAAGTTGCGATCGCTATCCGGCATTTTGATAAATTCGTAGTAAACTTGCGGTTCTGCCAGGGGTTCTAGTGGTTCTGGTAGAGCAGCGCGAATTGCCTCTGGGTCGCTTTCATAGATGATGATTAAATACTCCCGATTAACGAACCGATATGGCCCTTTGGCATAGCTCGGCCCGATCGCGGGCATAGCAGAAGTGTTGAGAATTTGATCCTTATTCACAGTTTTGATCCAGAAAATTTATTGCCAAAATCTGTCTTTAGTTTGTAGTTGGGCTTTAGCCCTCTTTCATAAGTTTGTAGTTGGGCTTTAGCCCTCTACATTTAGTTTGTAGTTGGGCTTTAGCCCTCTTTCTGAAGTGAATCTTTTTTTGGGCTAAAGCCCAACTACAAACCTTACAAACCAGCCACAGCCTGAGTCAGGGCCCGTTCTGCTAGAACGCTCCGCAGGTGTGCGCGGTACTCAGACCCAGCATATTGTGCCATCAAGCGGCTGAGGTTATCGCTACCAGTGGCCGCCTCAGACACCACAGTGTCAGCCGCAGCTTTCGCCGCTGCGGCAATGTTTTCTGGGGTGGGCGCCTTGCCCGTGAGGGCAGCTTCAGCGGCGGTGAGTCGCACCACAGTGCTTCTGGCGCTAGCCAAGGCGAGGCGGCAACTGCTGACATTGCCATCAGGTCCTACGCTGACAGCCGCCGCGATGCCACAAATGGTGTAGCGACTGGCGGGGTGGATAAACCGCTGGTAAGCACTGCGGGAGTTGGCAGTTGCGGGCAAAATAATGGCGGCGACTATTTCCCCAGGAGCCAGAGCCGTCCCCAAGGGGGCAACCAGAAATTCACTGGCATTCACCACCCGGGTGCCTCCCGGACCGCTCAGCTCAAATTTTGCATCTGTGGCTAAAGCGGCTGCTGCCAGGTCACAAGCGAGGTCCCGATAGGCGGTGGTGTCACCTACAGCGTTCCAGTTGCGTACTTGCTGGTCGCCGATGCTCCCTACTGCAGCACACCAAGCGGCGTATGGTTGCACATCGGGTGCGGTGGCGGCTTGGTCATAAGTGGTCATAGCGCCGATGCGGATACTGCCATCAGCGGCTTTGGTGATGCCTTTTAAGCCGGAAACATGCCGCAGGTCCACCACCAGGGAGGGGCGAGAGCCGCCTTGTTTGAGTTCTTGAATGACGCTGTAGCCGCCCGCGAGAACTTGGGCGGTTTGATTTTCTTGGAGTAGCTTTACTGCGGCTTCCAGGCTTTCGGGAGCGGCGTAGTCAAATTGAACAGGTATCATCTGCCTTTGTCCTTTGTCCTTTGACAATTGATAATTGATAATTGATAATTGATAATTGATAATTGTCAATTGTCAATTATCAATTGACTAACTACCCTTTTTGGCTCATGGCGCGCCAAATTTTTTCGGGGGTGAGGGGGATGTCAATGTGTTTGACGCCGAACTCCTGCAGGGCATTGCATACGGCGTTGGCTACGGCGGGGGCGACGGGAGGGGTACTCACGTCGCCTGCTCCTTTGGCGCCGAGGGGGTTGTGCGGGGTGGGGGTGATGGTGCGATCGAGTTCAAAGTAGGGCAAGTCTGAGGCTTTGGCGATCGGATATGTGGTGTAATCTTCCGTCAAGATCTGCCCGTCGTTGTCGTAAACCACCTCTTCAAACAACGCCAAGCTGATGCCTAAGTGGACATTACCGTGACTTTGACCATCCACCACCTTGGGGTTGCCCACATTACCGAAGTCGTTCACGCCGATGTAGCGCACCACTTCCACTTCCCCGGTTTTCTCATCTACTTCCACGATGGCGATGTGGGTGCCGAAGGGATAGTTAAAATCTGGGGGGTCAAAGAAGGTAATCACTTCTAAACCGGGGTCCATTCCTGCGGGCAAATCCCAGGCGTACCAGAGAGCCTGTCCAATATCTTTGATAGTTTTGGCATTTTCTGGCGCCCCTTGGGCGTAAAACTTGCCATCTTCCACCACGATATTTTCTTCGGGCACTTTCAGCATATGTGCCGCCATCCGCCGCGCTTTTTCTTTAATTTGCTGGCAGGCTTTATACACGGTGGCGCCTTCTACGCTGTAGGACCGGGAGCCGTAACTACCTTGGGCGTACACTGCGCCTCGGGTGTCGGAGTGGAGGACTTCGATTTGCTCTAATTCCACTCCCAGTTCCTGGGCCACAATTTGGGAAAATGTAGTGACGTGGCCCTGTCCGTGGGGTTGGGTGCCGAGAATCATGGTGATATCACCGGTGGGGTGAACTCGCAGGTGGGTACTGCCCCAGGTACTGCCGTTCAAACCGATGAAGGAACCCATGAATGCGGAAGGACCGACACCGGCGATCGCGGTAAACGAAGCGATACCCATGCCCAGCAGTTTCCCCCGCTGTTTGGCTTCGGCTTTCTTAGCCGCCAGATTGGCATAATCTGCCATTGCCAGAGCCTTATCTAAAGCCACCTCATAATTACCGGTATCGTAAACCCAGCCCAAACCATTGGGGTAGGGGAACTGCTCCGGTTTCACCAGATTTTTCCGCCGCACTTCGGCGGGGTCCATACCCAGTTCGGCGGCAAACAGGTCAACCATCCGCTCGATGACTAAATGCGCCTCAGCACGTCCCGCCCCCCGAATTGGTCCAGTTTGCACCGTGTTGGTGAAGGCGCAATAAACCTCATAAAAAGGATTGGGGATGGCATAGGAGCCGGTGACACTGCGACCGGTTAAGCTGGTAGGGGCACCTGGTCCGTTGGTGGCGGGGTAGGCGCCCAAGTTGGCGTAGTTGGTGCAGTAAAGGGCAGTGATTTTGCCGTCTTTGGTGCCTGCGAGGGTGACATACTCGATATGGTCCCGGCAGTGAACCGTAGTCCGCGCTAATCCCTGGCGGGTGTCGATCCACTTCACAGGACGCCCTATGAGTTTGGCCAGGAATAGCATAATGGCGGTTTCTTGGTAGAGATAACCTTTGGAGCCGTAGCTACCGCCAGTTTCCGGGACGATGACTCGGATTTTGTTGAAGGGAATGCCTAGGACCAGTTGAGAGAGGAGGAACCGGTTGCCGTGGGGAATTTGGGTATTCGTCCACATGGTGTATTCCCCGTTGTCGGCGTCGTAGGAGGCGATCGTCCCCCGGGTTTCCGTAGGGTTCGCCATCGCCCGAGGTACGCGAATTCTCTGTTTAATCACGACTTCTGCCGAGTCGATCGCCTTCTGGGCCGCCTCTTTATCCCCACAAGAGAAATACTGATTCAAATTCCCAGGCACCGTGTCGTGTAGCTGCGGCGCAGAGGGCTTCAAAGCTTCCTCGGCATCCACCACCACCGGCAAAGGTTCATAATCCACCTTTATCCCCGCCAGGGCATTGTAGGCTTGTTCCCTAGTTTCCGCCACCACCGCCGCCACGAAATCTCCCACGTAGCGCACCTTATTCGTCGCCAAAACCGTTTGGGCTCCCGGCAGTCCGTAAGGGTGAGGAGGGAATTTCGCTTCCGCGCCACCAGGGTTCATAATCACCACCAGGGGCATAATCGAGCTAGTATCGGCGCCAGTAATCACCCGCACCACTCCCGGCATGCCCTGCGCCACACTCGTATCAATACCTTTAATCAAGGCGTGGGCTTGGGTGCTGTGGAGAAATGCCACATGGAGCATCTCGGGCAGGTTGATATCCGCGATAAACTTGCCTTCCCCCCGCAGCAGTTCCGGGTCTTCCCGCCTCTTCACCGGCGTTCCTAGAATTTGCGCCATATTACACCTTTGTTGTAGAGTTTTTCAAGAGGGCTGAAGCCCCACTAAGAACCTATATTTGAATATTTGCCCTCATCCTTCCCCATAAGGGCAGAATATCAGTTCCTCAGTTTTGGTTCATGGTTGATTTTTGATGTTTCATGGTTTATTATTTACAGTTTTGCCACTACCCCATAAAAAATTGTTCGCCAGATGTACCGTCAGGGGGGTGACAGTGCATCTGGCGCTTCAGGTTCGTAGGGGCGATTCGCGAATCGCCCCTACCACGATTCGCGAATCGCCCCTACTTCAAGCGATCGCGCTAAAATCATCCGCCGCCAAAGCCGTGACTTGCACATTCATCAGAGTAGCCATTAACTGGTCTCCCACCCGAATTTCTGTGCCTTGCGCCCCTTGGGTGAGGGACAACTGGGCAAACGTTAACCCACCAGTGAGGGCAATCTTGTCCTCCCCATCGGCGTAGTCCATCACCATATCACTCCCAGTGTCAGGACCGAAGACGAAGGTATCCACCCCCGCACCGCCACTTAGCATATCATCGGCTAAGTCGCCCCAGAGCCAGTCATCCCCATTGCCACCAGTGACGGTATCATTTTCCTTCCCGCCATAGAGGGTATCGTTACCTTCACCCCCATCTACCATATCTGTACCCAGGTTCCCAGATAACCAGTCATCGCCATTGCCACCCATCATCATATCTGTGGCTTTACCGCCGTAGATGGTATCATTCCCTTCCCCACCATCTACCGTATCGTTATCCTGGTTGCCGTTGAGCCAGTCATTTCCGGCTCCCCCCTGCAGCATATCTACCCCCACATTGCCATAGAGGGAGTCAGTGCCATCACTGCCCATCAGCATATCCGTACCGGCGCCACCCCAGAGGCTATCGGGACCCGCACCACCATCAAGAGTATCATTGCCTTGGTAGCCGTAGATCACCTCCGAGCCTTCAGTCCCGACCAAATTTTCGGCGGCGCTACTGCCGAAAATCAGCTCTTGGCCAAACCGATTCCAGGTTGCTGACTCCCGAAATGCCGCTGCAAGGCCGTAAGTTTCTTCTAAGAAATAGTAAGAATCTATCTTACCATTTTCCATCTCGATTTTGATAGCAAACGGCCCATTATTTACCAAATTGCCCGTGCGATTATCGAGGTAGGAAGCATCACCGAACATCGCCACGGTGTTGCCTTCTATCAAGGTGTTATCGATGTTGAATCCCTGAATCGTAAAAACACTGTTCAGCAGGTTGACAAATGATGTAATTTCCTCCGCTCCAGTATATAACGGCTTCCACGGCATAATTCGACTCCGCTCGTGGAAACTGGTAGTTTCTGAATAGTCATTATCAGGACGTACTAAGATGTATTGCGCATCCGGCGTGAAGTTAGCTGGGATATATTGCGCAAAAGTACCCGTTTGGATAGATTGGAAAAATCCTTGAATTACTTGTAAATTTAGGGACTCATCCGCTGGTTCTGGTATCTGGGTGGGGTCGCCTGCGGCGGGGAGTGATTGTAGCTGCGGCCCCGTGGGCATTTTCATAAAATCTGATTGGTCGATCGACCCCGCTGCTCCCTGAATTACCGCCAGTA
The DNA here is from genome assembly GCA_015296065.1 of Oscillatoriaceae cyanobacterium M33_DOE_052. Taxonomy (GTDB): domain Bacteria; phylum Cyanobacteriota; class Cyanobacteriia; order Cyanobacteriales; family Laspinemataceae; genus Koinonema. The sequence goes on from DVDU01000023.1 coordinate 45,380, forward strand.
ATTCTCCCGTTGCTGTCACCGTTACCGTAGCATCGTCACCGCTGGCGCCGATCGTCAAATCCCCGAAATTTAAATCGGTGGTTTGTAATGTGACTGTTTCGCCCAATACATAGTCAGTCTTGCGTCCTAAGCCCAGGAAATCTACCCCCTCCTCAAAGTCGGTAATAGTATTAGTTCCTTCCCCACCCACGAGGACAAACTTATCACTACCACCGCCACCCGTGACTAAATCATTACCACTACCCGGCCAAATTTCATCGTCACCCGCACCCCCATTAATGGTGTCTGCTTGCTGATAAGCATATATCAGGTCGGCGCCATCACCACCGATTAAATTATCCCCACTAATGCTGCCAAAGATGATATTATCGATGATGGGGGTGTCACCCTGGCCAAATTCTCCTGACCAGTTACCGCCAGTACGATCGGGTGTGATACTTGCCCAGCTATCTTCCCGGATATGGTAAAGAGAAATTTTCCCATCGGTGATTTCTATTTCCAGAGCAAAGGGTGTCACCCCTAAATTCCCGGTCTCATTGCTGACCTGGACGTAATCCCCGAATAAGGCCACCTTATTGCCATCAACAATATAATCAGCAATATTGAAACGCCTTAATTGTCGTAATTCTATCAAAGAATCAGTGAAATTTTTCGCCCCTTCTTTCCCCACAAAAGGGAAGAAAGTGGGACTCAGCAAATTTTGCTCGTGATTTTTGCCTTCATCATTATAGTCGGACCGCTGCGTGATGACGTTAAATTGGACATTCTCGCTAAAATTGGCGTCAATATAATCGGCATAACTACCAGTAGCTATAGACCCTAAATAACCCAGCACCAGATTGATATTTTGCTGCTCTTCTGGTGTGCGGGTTGTCCCCATATTCATTTCTTCTTCCATTGAGCTTACCCTGTTGATTGTGAATTTGATGTAATCCAGTTTCTCTTTCAGTTATAACCAGACCACATTTTCGGGGATTATACCAGATTTTGAAATTAATGTATGAGTAATTTTATTGGGTAAATAGGTAATTATTGCCCATTAGTTCCTCTCGCCCTGGCAGGAAATGGGGAGATGAAGATATAAAAAATCGTTGGCTAGATATCCCATCGGAAAGGTGAGGGCATATCTAGCCAACGATTAATCTTACGGCTTACCGGAATTTCCCCGCAGCCTATGGTTTAACCACTTCAGGCGATCGGGCTAAAATCATCCGCCGCCAAAGCCGTGACTTGCACATTCATCAGAGTAGCCATTAACTGGTCTCCCACCCGAATTTCTGTGCCTTGCGCCCCTTGGGTGAGGGACAACTGGGCAAAAGTTAACCCGCCAGTGAGGGCAATTTTGTCCTCGCCATCGGCGTAGTCCATCACCACATCAGTGCCAGTGTCAGAACCGAAGACGAAGGTATCCACCCCCGCACCGCCACTGAGCATATCATCGGCTAAGTCGCCCCAGACCCAGTCATCACCATTGCCACCAGTGACGGTATCATTGTCCTTGCCACCATAAAGGATATCGTTACCATCACCTCCATCTACCATATCCGTGCCTAGGTTCCCAGATAACCAGTCATCGCCATTGCCACCCATCATCATATCTGTGGCTTTCCCGCCGTAGATGGTATCATTCCCTTCCCCACCATCTACCGTATCGTTATCCTGGTTGCCGTTGAGCCAGTCATTGCCCAATCCTCCCTGCAGCATATCTACACCCACATTGCCATAGAGGGAGTCGGCGCCATCACTGCCCATCAGCATATCCGTACCCGCACCGCCCCACAGGCTATCGGGTCCGGCACCGCCATCAAGGGTATCATTGCCTTGGTAGCCGTAGATAACCTCCGAGCCTTCAGTCCCGACCAAACTCTCCGCCGCACTACTGCCAAAAACCAGCTCTTGGCCAAACCGATTCCAGCTTCCCTCCTCCCGGAGCGCCGTGGCAATAGCATACGTATCTTCCATGAAATAGTAAGAATCTAGCTTACCATCTTCAATCTCCATTTTCACCGCAAACGGCGCATTATTGACTAAGTTTCCCGTCCGGTTATCTTCATAAAGAAAATCCCCGAACGTCACCACAGTGTTGCCTTCCACCAAGGTACTATCGATGTTGAATTCCCGAATGGTAAACTCAGTGTTTAGCTGTTTAACAAAAGCATCAATTTCGGCATGGCCGGTATGCACTGTTGTCCAAGGCAGAATTCGTTGCCGCTCGTGGTACAGCGTAGTTTCTGAATAGTCATAATCCGGGCGCACTATGGTGTATTCCGCATCGGCAGTGAAATTGGCCGGGATATATTGACTGTAAGTCCCGTTTTGAACCGACTGGAAAAAGCCTTGCACCAATTGTAAATTCTGTGCTTCATTAGCTGTTGGGTCGGCCTGCTCGGTGGGGTCGCCTGCAGCGGGGAGTGATTCTAGCTGCGGCCCTGTGGGCATTTTCATAAAATCTGATTCGTCGATCGACCCCGCTGCTCCCTGAATTACCGCTAGTAATTCGCCGCTGGCTGTCACTGTCACTGTGGCATCGGAGCCATTAGCGCCGATCGTCAAATCCGCGAAATTTAAATCCTTGGTTTGCAGGGTGACTGTATCACCAAATACATAGTCGGTTTTCCTTCCCAAACCAATGAAATCTACGCCTTCCTCAAAGTCGGTAATAGTGTTAGTTCCTTCCCCATCCACGAGGACAAACTTATCACTACCACCGCCGCCCGTCACGGCATCATTGCCACTACCAGGCCAAATTTCATCATCACCGGCCCCGCCATTAATGGTGTCGGCTTCCTGATAACCATATATCAAGTCGGCGCCATCACCACCAACTAAATTTTCCCCAGCGGTGCTGCCAAAGATGATATTATTGATGCGGGGGTCATCATTGAGGCCAAATGTACCTTCCCAGTTACCGCCGGTGCGTTCGGCGGCGATGCTGGCCCAGCTATCTTCGCGGATGTGGTAGCGGGAAATTTTCCCATCTTCCACATCTATTTGCAGCAAAAAGGGTGTTACTGCTAAATTGCCCGTAGTATTGCTGATGTGAACATAATCCCCGAATAGAGCTACCTGATTGCCATCAGCCACTATATCGTTAACATTAAACCGCCGGACTTGGCGAAATTGGGGTAAACCACCAGTGAAAGTTTTTGCCCCTTCTTTCCCGACGAAAGGCAATATAGCAGGATTAATTAGATTTGGCTCGTGATTTTTGCCTTCATCATTGTAATCTGACCGCTGGGTGACGATGAAGAATTTGACATCATCGGTAAAATTCGCATCAATAAAAGCAGCGTCCTGCCCAGTTTCTATGGCCCTCAAAAAATTGAAGACTAGATTAACATTTTGCTGCTCTTCAGCGGTGCGAGCGGTTTGGTTTAATTCTTCTTCCATGTTGATATCCTGTCCTTCAGACATTATGGATTTAAGACCAGTTCAAAACCTCAAATATCTTCACCATGAATAATGGTATATCCACCCACTTATTATTGTTACCTAAATTTTGAGATTTTGCCAAGAAAAATCTAAAATTTTGCTAAAGATTTTTCAAGTTATCCGTTGCTTATGTTAAAAATTGCCCAAAATTCATTGATAATTTACCTTGAATACAGGGAGAAAATATGGTAAATAATTTAATCATATCATTGGTTCTTTGTCTGTTGTCCTGTGTCACTGGACCAATAACCAATCAAGTCTGAATATTTTGGAATTTACCCTCACCGGCTGAGCTTTATTACTCTTTAGAAAAAGACAAAAACGGCTCAGCAGCAAGTTAGCCGGGGGGAAGCCTTTTCCGGGCTCGCCTCCCCCAGATGTCACATTGTCTGCTTAACGCCGCAGCAGCTTAAAGGCGATTTCGCGGCTGTAATTGCGGGATATCTGCACCCACAGCTTGGTCAAAGACTCAATTAATGGGGCAACACTGAGAGGTCCGCAGTCCACGGCGTCAAAGCCTACTGCCTCCGACAGCTCCACTACTAAAGCCTTTGCGTCTGCATCATCGCCGCAGATAAAATTACTGGCATTTTCATTGCCAAACTCTAGTCGAGTCAGGTTGTTGGCGCCCAAAGTGCTGAAAGATTTCACTACTTTGGCTCCAGGAACCTCTTTGGCAATATCCCCTGCAGCGGACCCGGTGGTATCCGGTGGTGGGGGAATCATCCGGTTGGTGGCGTCGATGAGGATTTTACCCCCCAGTACGCCGCTCACTTGTGCTAAAACTTCTGGGACGTTGCGCCAATGTACGGCGAGCAATACTACATCTCCAAAACTAGCCGCTTCTTGGAGGCTCCCAGCTTGGGCATTGCCTCCACTTTCTGCAAGCAATGCTTGGGTTTTTTCACTGTTCACATCTCGGACGCCGAAGTAAACTTGGTGTCCCTGCTTGGCCCAGAGTTTGCCTAATGTACCGCCGATGTTGCCTGCGCCTAAAATACCGATTTTCATGGTTAATTATCTTTGTTACTAGAAGGGAGGGCTAAAGCCCAACTACGAACCGAACCAGGAGGGCTAAAGCCCAACTACGAACCGAACCAGGAGGGCTAAAGCCCAACTAAGAACCGGGGACTAAAACAATTTTGCCTTTGACTACCCGATCGTCCAGAAGTTGGTGAGCTTTGCGGGCTTCTGATAGGGGCATGGTGCGGTCAATGACTGGCTTGATTTTCTTCTCGGCTAAAAGATTCAAGATGGCGGTTAAATCTTGAATGTACAAATCATGGTTTTCTTTCTTGAACAGAGACACGGCATAAGTCATCACCTTTTTGGTGGGATGAATCAAATTCAAAGATAATGCCGCATTAAACCAGATAAATACATCGCGCAAACTGGGGGTTTCGCCTTGGAGACCGAAAGAAACGCCGAAGCTGACGACTTTGCCTCCTTCTCGGAGGGTGGAATATGCGCGGAAGCAGTTTTCGCCGCCGATCGGGTCGAGAGCCAGGTCAACCCCATCCCCGGTCAAACTCATTATCTTTTCCCGCACATCTTCGCTCTGATAGTCTATAGGGGTGACTCCCATATCCACCAGCACTTGCTGTTTACTCTTGGCGTCCGTGCCGTACATCTGTAAATTGACCAGTTTGCCTAAGTCTATCAAAGATGTGCCAATCCCTCCCCCAGCAGCATAAATTAACACTTTTTCGCCCGGTTTGACTTGGGCAACTCGGTGTAAAATTTGATAAGCTGTGAGATAATTTAAAATTGTGGATACTGCCTCCACTGGGTCAACCCCAGCGGGCAATAACACCAAATCAGCTTCGGGAATACAAACATATTCCGCATATGCTCCCGTTTTGGTCAATGCTGCTACTTGCTGTCCGGGTTGAAATTTTGTGGCGCCTTCACCGCATTTATCCACTGTGCCCACAATATCGTAACCGGGAATAAAGGGAAATGAGGGTGGGTCAATGGGATAGATACCCTCACGCATCAAAATATCGGCTGCCGAAACCCCAGCCGCTTGCATTTTTACTCGCACTTGTCCGGCTGCAGGTTCGGGGATATCATCTTCGACGATGACTAAGTTTTTGGCGCTACCTTGGGCAATAATCAAAGCGTATTTGTATTTCATTGTCATTTGTCATTTGTCCTTGGTCATTGAGATAAAATCTGGGTTAAAGAGGGCTGAAGCCCAACTACAAACCTGGTCTTTCTCCCTGTACTAAATTGGCAGGAGTATCGATATCAAAGGGGTCGCCAGTTTCGTCGCAGCCCACTTCTACCACGGGGTAAGTTTTCATTAACTGGCGGGCGCCTTCGTCTCCTTGCAATTCTAACGCATCCTGCCAGAGGGAACGGGGGATAAGAACGGGGTTACGTCTGGCTTTGGCGTAGGTGGCCACGAATAGGGCTGGATTTTGGTTTGATGTTTGAAGGTAGGCGGTTTGCAGTCTTTGATAACTCTGGGCACCGATAAAGGGTTGGTCCGCCAGACCGATACAAACCGCAGTTACAGAGTTATGGTTTTGCAGATGGCTGATGGCGCTGTGGAGACTGGTGGCTATTCCTTGTTGCCAGTGGGGGTTATGGATGATGGTGACACCCGGTGGAGCGGTGGCGGCGACGGTTTCGCCTTCATAACCCACAACGAGCAAGACTGGGGCGAGACCGCTGTCAATGGCGGCGGTGAGGGCGTATTGAAGGAGGGTTTGGTGGTGGAGTTTGACTAGGGGTTTGGGGGTATCGCTCCCCATGCGGGACCCGCGACCGGCGGCCAGAATGGCTACGGCGATTTTGTTTACTCCCGATAGATATGCTTGTGTTGCTGTCATCCTTTGCTCCCCGTCACCCCGTCACCCCGTCACCCCGTCACCCAGTATGGGGTGAATGGTGTTTTGGCTGTGGGCGAGTCTTTCTCCTTGGCGTCCGGTGCGCAGGGCGATGACTTCGGCCATAATGGATACTGCGGTTTCGGCAGGGGTGGTGGCGCCGATGTCGAGTCCGATCGGGGCAGATATGCGGTTAATTTCTCTGTCGGTGAGTCCGGCTTTTTGGAGACGACGGAGCCGATCGCTCGTAGTCCGACGGCTACCCATCGCCCCAATATAACCCGCGTTGGTTTTGACTGCTGTCACCAAAGCGGGTACGTCAAATTTCGGGTCATGGGTCAACACGGCGATAACGGTTCGCTCGGAAACCTGGGTTTTTTCCAAATATTTTTGTGGCCATTCGGCTACTACCTCATCAGCTTCGGGGAAGCGTTCTTTCGTAGCAAACCGGGAACGAGCATCGCAAACGGTGACGCGGTAGCCCAGCATTTTGCCCAACTGGCATAAGCTGCGGGTGAAGTCCACCGCACCAAATATGATGAGATGTGGCGGTGGGGCAAAACTGTTGATAAAGACGGCGATGTTAACTTCTGACTCATCGCTGCTGTGGTCTGGTGGGACGGCGCAGTAGCCGGAACCTTCAATAAGTGAGTAGTAGCGGAGTTGTTTTTGGCCTTGTGCCAGTTCGCCTCTGGCGTCGCGGACCACTACCCGATCGAGTTCTGCATCCCCAATACTGCCTAATACATTTCCTCCCTCCCACACCAGCATTTGCGCTCCGGCATTGGGTCCAGCCACAGCAGTGCAGACAGCAACCGGGTTTTGGGAGGAGTTGCGGATAGCATCGAACATCTCCCCGGCTCCCCTGCCCCCCAGATCCCCAGCTCCCCACAAGGGAGTAACAAAGACATAAATAGTACCGCCACAGGTGAGCCCGATGGAAAAGCCTTCATCGTCGGCGATACCGTAGGAGACGAGACGGGGTTTGCTCTGGGCGATCGCGTCTAATGCCTCATCTACTAAGGCTCCCTCCACACAACCGCCGCTAATAGAGCCCAAAACCTCTCCGGCGTCATTCACCGCCATCGCGGCTCCCACTTCCCGAGGCGAAGAGCCCTTGACGCTGACCAAAGTAGCCACCGCCACGGCACGACCTTGGTTAAGCCATTTTTCTATGCCATCGAGCAAATCTTTCATTGCAGTTTGTCCTTTGTCATTTGTCATTTGTCCTTTGTCATTTGTCCTTTGTCCTTTTTTTTACACAAGTGAAAAGTGACAAGTGACAAGGGACAAGTGACAAGTGACAAATGAAAGACTAGAAATTAAATTGCGTTCGGAAGTTACCGATATAAATGGTCGGGTTATCGTCGAAGTTGTTGGGATTGCCAATCACAAACAAGGAAGGAACGATCGCAATATTCTTGCTTACCGGTAAAAAGTAACTAGCTTCAAACTCATATTGCTTGCCGCCGTCACCAGCGCCAGTAATCAAGAATTCTTCCCCATCCAAAATGTCATAAGGCACCAAAAATGAAAGCGTACCCATTGAGCCCTGTTTGCCCAAGTTGGGGAAAGCCAAACCTACCTGATAAGATTGGATATTCACCTCACCGTCATCACGCCCTGGAGTTTTGGCAAAAATGTTGGTGCTACCGTAGCTGTAGCGCCCAAAAATGCCCAATCCGGGGGTAATTAACCAGTCGGCATTGACGGCAAAAGTATCAGCAGTAGCATCTCCTACCCGACCGCCAAAACCGTCATCAGCAAAACCGGTCATCGGCTCATTAATCCCGAAACCAATCACACCGTTAATGGCTTTAATCCCAGTGCGGGTGTATGAGAACCGGATATTAGAGTTATCGGTGGGTTTTAAGGTGAGTTCAGCAGCGGCGGTATTCGTGGGGGAGAATAAACCATCTTCGGGATTGCTGACGGAGTTAAACAGAGAAGATGGCAGGTATTCGTCACTTTCCCCCATATAAACTAGATTCAGTTTGACTTTGGGGTGGAGATTCATCATCACCAAAGCACCGCCCCCCCGGTCGATCGCATTCACCTGAGTGCTGTTAGCCGAGTTGAAAGAAAAGAAGTTGAAAATAATCGGCCCGCCAGTAAACAGGAAAGAAAACTGGTTTCCTTCCAAGAAGCGAAAATAGTTAAACCTCGGACCTACCACCACTTGCACTTTATCGCCGATGGGGAATTGGTAATACAGTTCCCGCAGGGTCACATCATTGCGGTTGACGCCGCCACCTTGGGTGGTAAAATCAGTCCCATAGGTGAATTCCAAACCATCGGAAACATAAGCGTTACCCAGGGGGTTATCGGGAGGCCCGCCAGCGTTACCGAAGGCCAATTGGGTGACGAGTTGGTCTTTCCCGCTAAAAGATGTGACTAAATCAAACCACACCAAACCGTTAGTGGTGGGGTTGGGGTCGCCGTCGAGGGTTTGGATCACGCGGGTATCGCGGACGCTGGGAGCAAAAGGATTAATAATCCTTTCCCGCTGCACCCCTTCGCCGTTAAAGCCAGCATTGACGTTAAACCAGGCGAAGGAGTATAGTTTGGTGGTGGCAGAAAATTGATTTGCCTCTAACTCGGCGGTGCGGACTTCCAAACCATCGACTCGCGCCCGCAGGGTGGCCAGTTCCGCCCCAAATTCTTCTTGGAGACGCTTGATTTGGTCTAAATCTGATTGTCCGATTTCTGCGGTAGCGGCAGCGATTTGCTGTTGGAGAGTTTCCAAGCAAGCATTCAACCCGGCGGCGAATTCATAGCGGGTTAATGCCCGATTACCGCGATAGGTGTTATCGGGATATGCCAGGAGACAGTTGTAACGTTCGGCAAGGGATTGCAGGGCGCTAAAAGCCCAGTCCGTGGGGCGGACATCGGATAAGCGGTTGACGGAATTAATTCTATCCATAGTGCCGCCATCCACACCCTGGCTGAGGTTGAGATCAGCGTTGGTGTTTGCCGGTTGGGCGATATCTGTCACTGATGGCAGATCAACCCCAACCAGGCCGTTATCTAATGTGATAGCTGTATCGGTTGCCTGCGCTAGGAGGGTTGGTTCGGTTTGAGCTTCCGTGGCGATCGCCTGTAAAGGCATTTGCGCCACGACACCGGAAAGCAACAAGTAAATCCAGAAGTTTTTGGCCTCTTTCCGCCAACCAGGTTGACGAGTTGCACTATTATCCATTCCTCACACCCACTGGTTTGTATTTTATGTTTAGTTATAAACTAGATTAAACCATGAATTCTCTGGGGTGTGGGCAGATCATCATAAATATTTATCGACAAATCTAGATATATAAGATGCCGTGTCCCCGCGCCATCTGATTGGGCAATTCGACGTGGGGGCACGGCATAATCAAACGCCATCAGATGAGGCAATTACAGGTAGGGGCAATGGGGGAGTTGGAGCCGCTCTAAGTAGTAGGGTGGGCATGTCATACTACAGAATCAAAATTTCACCAAGAACTCAGCCATGCCCACCAGACATATTTTCTTTCTGGAGGCTAAACCGAGATATCCCATATGCCGTGGCTCTACCCCATCTGATGGTTAGGCTACAGAAATATTCAGATTGTAGTTGGTGTCTGCATTGGGTATGGGCGCGAATGTCTGACCGGCTAGGGGTATTTGCGGGATAAACGGAACGTGAGAAACCCGGATGTAGTAAGTACCTGCCCCTAGACTGACGCCCAGGCTATCGGTAGCAGTCGCCAATTCCACAGAAGCCGCTACTAGGTCTTGATTTTCGGCGATGCCATTGCCATTGAGGTCGCGCATGACTTCTAAATCAGCATCGGCGGCTAAGCCATCGAGGCGGAGGTTGATGTTACTGGCGGCACCGAGGGTGAAGCGGTAGATGTCGGCGGGGTCGGCGGCCCCAACGCTATCGCTGAGGGTACGATCGCCGCTCAATGTCCCCAGCTCTAAGGCGGTGCTGAAGTTATCTTTATCCATTGGGAGCATCCGCAGTCTTCCTTCTGTGAGACCGAATTGCACAAAGTGGGCGAAAGCACTGCTGAGGACACCGGAGTTCACCCCGTCGGCCACATCGGGATACTGTTGCAGGTAGAAATTGCTGTTGAAGGTGGCGATCGGATTGCGTCCTTCCTCCTGACCCGCCTCTAAAAAGTGTTCATAGGCGGTGAATTGGTCTGGCACGATCGCCGCCACGTCGGGATTTTGCTGCAGGTAATAAGCCGTGTCGAATTCGGCAACAGGGTCGCGTCCCTCAAGTTGGCCAGCAGAGAGGAAATGCTGAAACTCGCTCACTACCAGACCCTGAGACACCGCATCGGCGATGTCAGGGTACTGCGCTTGATAGAAGCTGGCATCAAAAAAGGCGCTGGGGTCGCGGCGTTCAAATTGTCCAAATAGCTCAAAGTGCTGCAAACCGCTGCTGAAATCACCTCTAGCTACGCCATTGGCCACATCGGGGTTGTTGGCCAAATAAAAACTGTTATCAAATAAATCACTAACGTCTAACATGGGGTTGCTGCCTCGAAGTTTGTAGTAGGGCTTCAGCCCTAAATCAAGTTCGTAGTAGGGCTTTAGCCCTCTTTCTCTTTAATTTTTTTGGGCTCAAGCCCTACTACGAACCCAGGGAGAGTTTAGGCAAAGATTTGGGATTTTCTGCGCCCTGTGGGACTGTTCAAGATGCGGTCCATGCACCGTTCAGCGATCGCCCCGATCGTCAGAGCCGGGTTGCACGCCGCCGTAGAACCAGGAATCAAGGCGCCATCCACTACGTACAATCCATCGTAATTCAGCACCCGCCCATCTACATCGCAAGCCTGACCCATCACCATCCCGCCGAGGGGGTGAGCGGTGGTAGGAGCTGAGACGATACTACCTGGGTTGCGGTTAGAGGCTCGGTTGCTGGTATCCAGCCTTTCTACCATCCGGTTCATAGCTTTGAGATATTCCGCATTGGCGCTGTCGGGGAAGTTTAACGTCACTTTATCCGTAGCTGGGTTGTAGGTAAACTGGCCCGTAGCTCGCGCTGCAGGCACTACGCCGATGCCCAAACCCAGAAGCCCCGCCGGATTATTCCAATGAGCCAGATTCATCAGGGAAATGGGATTAATCCCGTTGTACAGTGGGTTGGGTTGCCCCGTCACCTCATTAATGGGGAAATCTTGAATCACCGCGCCCGCTGGTCCACCCTGCTGTACGGGGTCGAATTGACCTGTGGGTGGCACACCAAAACGCAGGTTTAAGAGGTCGCCGTTCCCTGCCCAACCTTTACCTACGAAATTGTTCAGTCTGGTGAGGGTGCCTTGAGCTTGGGCGCGCACCATCAATGCAGAGGAGCCCACAGAACCGGCGCCTAAGAACAGCAAGCGGCAAGTGTATGATTTCGTGGCGATCGTGTTGCCGCCTTCATCAATCTGATTGCAATTGACGCGGTAGCCTCCCCCCGGTTCTTCACTGATACTTGTGACCAAATGCAGAGGGGCAATCTCGACGAATCCTGTCGCTTCCGCTAGGGATAAATAGTTTTTATCCAAGCTGCTCTTGGCATCGCTATTCTGGCCATACCAAGTTTCCCCCACAATTGCCGATTGTACTCTCTGACCATTAATTTCTTCTCGGACGATATCCCAATCTACACCCAAATTCACCAAAAAAGATCGATATCCCGCTGCCTGTCCCTGTTCTAGCAAGACTCTGGTGGCGCGGTAATATGGGCTATTCAATATATCCGGTGGGGTCGGACCGTTTTTGATAGTGCCCAGCACCCGGGGATAGAAAACATTCGCCATTTCCGCGAAGTTAATCTCCCGGGGAAACACCATCTCAAAGTTCATCTGGTTGGGTTGATAGAGAATGGTGTTATAAACTAACGACCCACCCCCAACACCCACGCCATTGAGAATAGTCACCCCTCTAACATCGATTTTTTCTGGGTTTACCCTGGTGTCGTTGGCGGTGGGTTCAATCCCAGAGCTGCGCAGGAAGTCGAGAAAATTCAGGTTATCTAACCCTTCAAAAACTCCGGCGTAGGGAGGATTAATCACCAGATTATCGTTAGGAGCGCCGAAACCGATACGGGCGATCGGAGAGTTGGATCTCAGCCAACCCGCCCGCCGATCGGGATTGCGGAAAGTGGCAAAAGTATCATTAGCTTGAGGATTGGTAACAGTCCAGCGCCTACCTTTTTCCAGCACCAACGTATTAATCCCAGCTTCACCAAGGCGCAGGGCGGCTGTGGAACCCCCGAAACCGCTGCCAATCACAATAGCATCCACAAAATCATTATTCTGGGTTCTGCCATAGGGGATTTTGAGCAGCGGTGACACTGCCCCAGCCGTAAACAGGGCAGCATTTCTAATAAATTTCCGTCTAGATTGAGAAAATTGATTTGTCATTGGTCACTTGTCCCGGTTTGTAGTAGGGCTTTAGCCCTCTTTCTCTTTAATTTGTTTTGAGCTTGAACCCTCAAACAGGTTTGTAGTTGGGCTTTAGCCCAACTACAAACCTTCTTTGGGCTAAAGCCCAACTACGAGCCTTTTTGCTGCTGCAGCTGCTCTAGGAAACCCGGAAGCATTCCCGCAAGCTGTTTTTCTACAGCTTTGGGGTCTTGCAGCAATGCCCCAGACACATAGGCGGCTTGTTCGCCGGGGTAGATGTCTTCTTCTTCATCGACGATCGCCTGCAGAGTCGCCCGTACCACCTCTTCGGGAGACACTTTCGGGTCAGGATACAACACCGCAAACTTAGTATCGATCGTCCCGGGCATCACCCCAATTACCAGAGTTTTTTGCCCCGCCAATTCCGCCCGCACACACTGAGTCAGAGACAACTCTGCCGCTTTAGTGCAGCTATAAGTCCCCATAAAAGGCAAATTAATTTTACCCAGCAACGACACAATATTAATAATCGCGCCGCCACCATTCGCCTTCAGCACCGGCGCAAACGCCCGACACATCGCCATCGTGCCAAAGAAATTCGTTTCCATCTCCGCCCGGACACCATCCATATTCGGCGCCGAAATCACCCCTTGGTCTTTGCTCACCCCAGCATTATTAAACAACAGAGTGACATCAGTACATTGTTTCGCCGCCGCTTCCACCTCGGCGGGTTTGGTCACATCCACTTGCACCGCCACCACCCGCGATGGATCTAGCTGCACCGTAGCATTCAGAGAGTCAATCCGACGAGCGCAAGCATAAATCTTACCCACACCAGCAGCCAACAGAGCTTTAATAAACTCCGTACCCAAACCGCCATTGGCTCCAGTAATGAGAGCTACGGATCCTTGTATATTCATCTTCCAAACTCCTGAAATTGTCTGAACTACCTTTTTTTCGGGCATTTCCTGGCAATTAGCCCCTTTTTCTCGCCAGTTTACTCATCATAGCTCGCAAGATTTCGCGAGCCAGTTCCCACAAAACTCCACCTAGGACAGGGAATGCTATATCCTAGCGAGGGGCTGTCACCAGCTTGACCGCATCGATGACATGCTGATAACCCGTATCCCGGCAAATTACCCCTTCTAACCAAGTGCGAATCTCAGCTTCGCTGGGGTTAGGTTTACGGTTTAACAGGTCAGTTAACGATAACAGCATCCCTGGAGTAGAAAAACCGCTCTGTACAGCGTGGCTGTCCCAGAATGCCTGTTGGAGGGTACTGAGCTGGCCGTTTTGCGCCAGTCCTTCCACCGTCACCACCTCCGCACCATCCGCCTGCACCGCCAGGATATAAGAACTTTTCACAGAAATGCCGTTGAGCAAAACTGTGCATACGCCCGAGGTGGAGCCACCGTCACTTTTCGTGCCAGTGAGGCCAAGTGTGTCATGCAGAAAGTCAACTAGGAGCAGATTTGGCGCCACATCCTTAGTATATGCTTTGCCATTGACTGTAACTGTAATTTCCATCGTCATTTATCCCTGGTCATTTGTCATTTGTCATTTGTCCTTGGTCATTTGTCCTTAGTCATTTGTCCTTGGTCCTTTGACATATTACAAGGGACAAGGGACAAGGGACAAACTTTGTCTAAACCAAGCGGACTCCTCCATCTATATTAATTACCGCTCCGGTCATATATTTATTTTCGATTAAAAACAAAGCCAATTCCGCGATATCCTCGGGTTGACCCACTCTTTTCAAGGGTAGCTCCATCGCTACAGAATCAAAATAATTTTGGCGATATGCTTCGGGAATGCCACTGTACAGCGGCGTTACCACCAGTCCTGGTGATACCACATTAACTCGAATTGGTGCTAGTTCTACCGCTAGAGACTTGGCCAATGCTTCCAACCCGCCATTAATTGCCGCCAACAATGATAAACCCGGACTCGGTTTTTCTACCACAGAGCCGGAAAAGAATGTGATAGATCCATTGGTTTTATCTAACCCAGCAGCTCCATATTTAGCGGCATAATATGAACCCCAAAACTTATTCTCAAATGCTTGTCTGGCAGTGGGGATGTCCACTTCCATAAACGGCCCGTTAACCCCTACGGATGGAGTCAGTAGCAAGGCGTCATAATTGCCGATTTTGGCAAACAACTCCTTAACGCTGACTTCTAAGGTGATATCCACCAGCTCGGATTCTACATCGCCACCGATTTCTGCCTTAGCTTTATTGAGCTTAGCGGCTGAGCGACTAGCGATAATCACTTTCTTGCCTTTAGCTACTGCTGCTTTGGCAATAGCCAATCCCATCCCGGAACTGCCGCCAATAATTACTACTTTCTGGGTCATTATTCTATTAAAAAAAATTTAAAATTGGCGCCATATATCTGTTGACTGAGTTACAGTCAACAGATATGATGATCTGGCAACCTTAAGTAAGGCTCTATGCTACGGAGCCATCGGGATACTGGGTCATCCCGGCAAAGTGGATGACGATTTTGCCATCTTTCAATACCCAGCTATCGGCAAACCGCATGGTGGCTTCTTGGCCGCCAACGGTCATTTTAATGGCTTCCACAATCATTAGGGTGGTGGGATTTTCAGTTTCCCCCCAGAAAGCGATTTCTGTGTCCAGACCTTCGATACCCAGAATGCCTTGGAAATGTTCTTTCAGTTCTTCGTGACCCCGGAAGTACAAAGGTGTTTTCTGAAAGCTGCTGATGAGTACGGCATCTTTATCATACTGGGCCAATAGGCCATCGATATCCTTTTTCAGGATTAATTCGATGTGTTCTTTGTACATTTTGCCCAGGGCGCTATCTGGAACTCCTTTCATGTCTTATTTCTCCTTTTGATGTGGAAATTTGCTGGAATTTGGCGTTACAGGGTGGCCGAACCTTCGTAGTATTTGAGGTCGTCAACGATGTAAATGGCGATCGCGGGTTTGCCAGTTTTGGGGTGGCGTTTTACCTTCCAAGTCTGGTAGGCATCCAAAACAATCCGCTTGCTGCTGGGTTCGGGTGGGTTCCAGACGGATGCTTCCCACTTCACCACTACTTTGACATCGGCTTCATCGCCATTAATTTCGGGGGTGGCTTCTTTGACGGTGTGGACTTCATCAAAGAAAATGCTAATGACGCGATTATACCAGTCGGAATATCCGGCAAAGCCGGTGACGGTGGCTTCGGGAAAGCGAAACTCTACGTCATCCGTCATCAGGTCTTGGTATTCTGCTAACGGATCGTGAACGTCGAGTTTTTTATACCAAGATACGGCAAATTCTTGGATTTCGGCGGCGGTTAAGGGCATAGTTATGATCCTTGGCTGAGTTTGACTGTGGTTGGTCATTTGATAATTGACAATTGATAATTGATAATTGTCAATTGTCAATTGACACCGGCACTTTATTTTTTGGGTTTGTCTGATGCCCAGAAACCGTAGTGAATAAAGATTTGGCCGTCTTTCATCGTCCAAGCATCACCCACTTTCATTAGCCCCAGGTCGCAGGTGAATTCGGCTTGGAAAAAGATGCTGCCTTCTTTCCCGTCGAAGTTTTCGGTGAAGTCAATCTTTTTCACGTCGATGGAGCCGATCGTCTTCATATACTTGTGAAAGAATTGTTTGATTCCTTCCCGGCCCTTGACGGTCATCGGGGGCTCTTCATCGTCAAAGCCGTTGAAAAAGGTAATCAAAACCGCATCTGGCGTATAGTCGCTATCCACCATTGCATCAATTTCCCCGGCGCCAATTCTTTCCAGGTGTTTGTCAAAAAAAGCTTGTCCTGGTGTCTTTGCTTGTGTCATTTACCCTGTAGCTCCTTGAGAAAACCGATTTGTTTCACTTGTCCGGTGTTGGTCTCTGGTTTACTGACCGCAACGCACCCCAATCAATTCTGGGTGGACGTTGCCCTCTAACACTACGTCGATGAGGAATGGTCCTGGAGTTGACATCGCTTGTTTTAGTGCTGGACCGATTTCCTCGGGTTTCGTCACCAGTACCCCCGGAACGCCCATAGCGCGAGCCAGGTCGTGGAATTGGATTTCCGGCTTGGACAAGTCGAACGGTATGGGGAAATCGTGAGCGGGGATGTTCTGCTCTTTCCAGTAAGCGGTGATGTTCAGTTGCAGCAGCCGGTAAGAACGGTTGTTGCAGATGACAAACTTGGCGTCAATGTTATGACGAGCGGCGGTCCACAGGGCCTGGATGGTGTACATACTGCCACCGTCACCGGTAAACCCAACTACGGTTTTACCAGGATTGGCCAGTTTCAAGCCGATCGCTCCGGGAATGCCTAACCCCAGAGAACCGCCCCGAGTCAGGAAATAATGTCCCGGCTTTGTGGGGGGCTTGTAGCGGACGATCGCCGGTGAAGAGGTCAAAGCCTCATCAAAAATCACCACATCATCGGGTAACATCGGCGCGAACTCTTCCATAAACCGGGAGAAATGCAGGGGCACGTCATCACGGATTTTCTTGTCGGCTTCTAACGCCGCCGCCAATTTCGCCGCTTTCGCCTTGCCAATTTCTTCTGCCCGAGCCTTGGCCGCACTTTTCTGCTCAGGAGTCATCGCCGCTTCCAAAGCCGCCGCCAGCTTCGCTAGGGTCAACTTCGGATCGCTCACTATCCCCAAATCCACTGGGTGGTTTTTGGCGATTTCATAGGCGTTCAAGTCAATATGAACCACCTTGGCGCCCGGTTTGAAGATATTCGTGAGTTCCGGGAATACCTCGGGCAGAATATAAGTGCCTACTACCAGGTTGACATCGCCTTTTTCCATAATCGGGCGGCTGGCGTAGCCGAACATATGACCCGTCCCGCCTTGATACAGGGGGTGGGTGTGGCTCATATTCAGTTCCCCGGAGTCGGCTTCCCAAACTTCGGCGCCCAGCAGTTCTGCCACTTTCACCAGTTCTTCTTGGGCTCCGGAATAAGCCACCCCATCACCCACGTAAATCATGGGTTTGGTGCCACTGGTGAGCATCGCCGCTGCTTGTTTCACCGTCTCGTCATCGGGGACTACCCGCGTCGAGGGGATGAACGAGGGAATAATCGGCTCTACCACCGGCATATCCAGAATGTCCTGGGGCAAGCACACATACACCGGACCCATTGGGGGAGTGCCTGCGATTTTGATGGCTCGCCGCAACACCCGCAGCAGGGATGATGGTTCCATCACCATTGTGGACCATTTGGTGACGGGCTCGGCCATCGCCACCAAATCACCGGCCATCTGGGCGTCCATCGCCTGGTACTTAATCCCGGAGTCACCGCCGATGACCACCAGGGGGGCGTGTCCCCGATAGGCTTGGTAAAGGGCGCCGATCGAGTTGCCCAAACCGGGGGTACTGTGAATCTGTACCACCGTCGGTTTTTGGGTGGCCCGGGCGTAACCATCGGCGGTCATTACCGCGATCGTTTCTTGCAGAGTGAGAATGTATTTTAGCTTGGGATATTCCGCGAGGGCATCCAGGAAACCCTGTTCCACTGTGCCAGGATTTCCAAACATATACTCGATGCCATCAGCCAGGAATTGCTCCAGGATGGCATAGCGTCCTGTTTTGGTTGTCATTTCTCCCTTTTCCTCTGTGCTTTTTCCGCCATTTGTCTCCCCTTTCTGAGACGGGGAGACTCGGAGACTGGGAGACTGAGAGAGGAAATGCTCCCCGTCCCCCGGTCTCCCCGTCCCCTGGTCTCCCTACCAGCCGTAGCGAGTCATTCCTTCTTCGAGAACTTTAATCAAAATCTCGCCGCACTTGAGGGAGGAAGCGGTAGAGCGGCTAGTGATAAAGGGATAATCCACGAGTACGGAGGTTTCGTGACCCACGTTGCCGATGAAGGTGCCATCGGGTCCGACGGCATCGCGCATGATGTACTCCAGGGGATAGAAGGGAGGGCCAAAGTTGATGTAGCCATCGCCAAATCCTTTGTTGGAGCCGTCTAAGGCGTGGGGGCCTTCAAAGCCGGTGCCATCCACATAATCGTAGTCGATCGGGTGGCCGGTGACGTGCTTGCCCCAGATGAGGCTCTTCTTCTCGCGGAAGTCCCGGGCAAATGCCAAGCAAGCTACGCCGTAGCACTCACAGGCGATCGGCTTGTTCAGCTTCACGAAACCGAGGATGAGCTGGTGAACGCGGGAGTTATTCGCCAAATCAATCAAAGCACCGCTACCACCAACAATCACGAAGGCATCATATTCGCCCAGTTCATTGTCGATAATCGCGTCGGTTCTCTTGTAGTAGGCTTCCATATCCCGCAGATAGGTGGGGGAGCTGGGATAGGGCCGTTGGGGCACCCACTCGGCTAAGTTTTTCGGTTTGTCCAGCCGTCCGGACTTATCCAGAGCCACCGTCTTTTTGCCCATTTCTTCTGAGGTGACAGACCGGCCCAAAGGTGGATCGATATAGCCGGGAGCGCAGCTCACCGAAAGGGGGGTGGGACGTTTGCCGGTGGGAGTCATAAAGGTGATGTTATAACCCACTTTATCGCAGGCTTCCACCGGACCTACCAGTTCTTCTCCCCAGTAGCCCCATTCGGATATCAACATGAGAATGTTTTTGCTCGCCATTTTGTCTCCTTTATTTTGTTCAGATACATTGAACCCGGAAAAATCAGGCCGGAGGGCTAAAGCCAATACCACAATCTTGGGATGTTTGCTCTTGCCACGTTGGCTGAAAACGGGCTGGCTCTTATTTCATCAAAGCCCCGTGCGGTATGCAGTATGTTGTGGGGGCAATTAATCAATTGCCCCTACAGAGTAGCTGGGCTGACATTTTACCTCTTCGGGGTATTGCATTTCCCGACTTATCCAGAAGTTACCGAGAAATCTTGCTTCTAGTTTAATCGGTCAGCTATCTGACCATTCTATTGCGGCACCTTTCTCCCGTCACTGTCGCAAATTGCGATTTGATATAAAAAAATAATGATTGCCTCAACTCTTGGTGATGATGCAGTGGCCTTCTAGGTGGCAGGGGCTTCACCCCAAATAACAGTTTTCCCCCAACGGCATCATTCTTTGAATCGATCGCCGTCGATTGGTTGGGGTGGGGCACAGTCTTGCTCACAGTTCTAGGGGAATATCTGATGTTGGCGCTCCCTTTTTGTCGAGAGGGATATTTTTTCCCCTGGATTGACTGAAATGCAATTAGCCTTGGCCATGATATGAATCTTGTTGACGGCTGACAATGGAAAAAATCTTGGTTTTATGTAATATTTTTTACTGAGATTGATGTGAAGACGATGGGAACGATCGGGCGCAGAGCAACTGATGAGGTAGTTTTTGCCAGGGAGGGAGGCAGCTACTAAATATGACGTGGTGTTGGGGAGAATATTAAATAATGTTTAAGATAAAAGAAAGGATGATTTGAGCCTCCCGGCAAGAAACCCGGTTTTTCCGGGATGGGGTGCCCCGGCAAATGGGAGATTAATGATTGGCAGGGTGAAGGGAAGAAGAGGGGATTGCTGTTGGTTCTAGCCAATCGGGGGCGAACCAAAGATATGCTTTAGCATCTAGGGACTGGTCGGCATGGAGGGTCAGCTTGATCCGATCGATATCCCGAAACATGGCGCCTTCGGCTCTCCCAGCCAAAAATTCTGACACCAGTGCTAGGTTATTTGGCCAGGGTGCGGCAGAATCTATAGAAGTGGAAAATCCTGGCCAGCGCAACAACTCGGAGCATTTCGCCGAGGTACATAACCGGTTTTCTACCAGGTAATTCAATAGCGGCAGCCAAGAAAAGCGGCTGTCTGATTTGGGCCGGACAAAACACTCGATGCCCAGTTTTGCTCCCAAAGTCGGGCCTAGTTCCAATTCCAGAGCCAGCCGCTGGACTTTCCCCGCCAGCTCCCGGGTGAGTGCCTCCACCCGATCGCTCCGACCGGGCCAATTGATTTCCCGCAAATATTCCCCAACCCCCAGCAGGGGAATCCCACTTACATTTAATCTCAGTTGACCCCCAGAAGAAGCAACAAAACCCTGGTAAAGAATACAGCCACCAACGGGCAGAGCTTCTAAACACTGCCGCAAATGCTTTTGCATTTTCCCTGGCATGGGATGACCACAGATTTGCCCCATCAGAGTTGCTGTCAAATCACAGTTAACCGCCGCCTCATGGTGACTCAAGTGCGGCTCCTCTTCTGGCCAACTGAGGTAGGCTCTGGGAATAGGAATCGCTTCGTTTTCCCCCTGCCAAGAAAATTCCAACCAAATGCTTGTGTCCGTGCCGAACTGGGTTTTTACTTGATTGCGTTCTCGACACAATCGCTGCAGCCGCTGCCAAGCCAGCACTCGCGTCATTTTGGCCGGTAAATCCAGAGGTTTGTCTGGTAAATGCACTGCCAAATCAACCCCCCAAGCATCCAGCCCCAAATCGCATTCTAACAGAGCATCCCAAGTTGGCTCCAGGATTTGACAAGCTCGGGTTACTCTCGCCAGGGCAGTTGGGGAAACCAATGCAGTGCCTAGATAGGGAGTAATGACGCGGAGGTAGTCCACCAAGTAATAACTCATCAGAACAACCTGCGGCAATGCGATCGCCGGGACAAAAGCTCCGAGAGGGAGCATTGCTTCTGCCACATTTTTTCTCTTTCCCCCTCTCCAGCCATCATCTGTGCCGCGTCAATTTTTACCTTGATGTTGATTAATTGTCCCTGTAAGGGAGAACTATATAAATGACTTTGGCGGTTTCTTCTAAAACCCTGATTTCGATTCCTGGTGGCAATTGTGTGCAAAACTCTTTGGCAATAATCGCCTTGGGATTGTCCATCAATTCCCGCTTAAAATCAGAATCCTGTAAGGCTTTATCAATCAAATGGGTTTTGACATCCATAATTTGATAATTGTGATTTTATCCCTGCATATAACTTGTGTCACCAAGGTAATTTTTCTACCTGATGATTTGGCTTTTTTCAACCCTAATACCAATTTTATTTTTAGATGAAACAGTTGCGTTCCCCCCAACCCCCTTAAAAAGGGCGGCTCAAGAAACTCTCTGTTTCCCGGTTAAATTAAAGTGGTATAAAAAACATACCAGGCCAGTTTCTCCCATTAAGAGAGTTTCCGGTCGGCAAAAATAATTAACTACCTAGTGTAATCGTAAATAAATTTAACTCTTTACCAAAATAGCATTTTCCCCACAGTTGGACAATGGAAAATTTGCCGCTTGGGTTGGTAATATTATTGATGCTAGCGGCATTCTTCGAGACTGGGGGGCTGTTTTGGCTGGCCCCCCAAGGTTGCCCTCTAGACTAGATAGTGCGGTGGCCATCCCGCCAGGTTTTGGGTGGTTTTTTGTGTAGTTGGCGAAAATGCTTGACAAAATGACCGGTATCTACATAACCTACCACCTCAGCAATCTGATGTACGGCAAAGTCAGTGTCCAGGAGGAGCTGACGCGCTTGGAACATCCGGCGTTGCACAATCCACTGATATAGAGTTTGTCCTGTGAGGCGGCGCACCAAACTGGTCAAGTATGATGGCGAATAGCCAAATTCTTGAGCAATCTCATTTAAGCCGATCGGTTGATGATAATTGGTTTCGATGAAGGCAAATATCTTTTGTAACTGGCGGTGTTCGGGGTACTGAAAGGTTGATTCTGATGGGTTTTCCAGCCCGTGGGGGTTGACGCTTAACTCTGGCTGCGGCTCGCTGGTTTTGTGCCGATGACTTAATGCCGGTGTCGCGGCATAAATGCGCTCGAGCATTTGGCGGTATTGCAGGCGTGAGGAAATCGCTAACACTAATTCTGTGGTGGTAAAAGGCTTGGTGATATAGTCATCAGCACCCATTGCCATCCCCTGCATTCTTTCTTGCCGGTCATTTTTGGCGGTGAGAAAAATAAACGGGATAATCGCGGTGATTGCATCTTTGCGCAGGGCATCTAGTACGCCATAACCGTCTAATTTAGGCAGCATGATATCGCATAAAATCAGATCTGGCTGATGGACGTGGGCTTGCTGCACTCCTAGGCGACCGTTGTCGGCGGCAATGACTTGGAAGCCCTCGGCTTCTAAACAGTCAACCACGATATCGCGGGTGCTAGTTTCATCTTCGATGACGAGAATTTTGCTCACGCTCTAACCTCCATTCTGATTAGATTTACTGAATATTTTAACAGAACTTTGATGATTTTGGTGGTTGATGCTTAATGATTTTTTTAAGTGCGAGCCGCACCGAATTTAGGGCATTTTCCTAAAGGTTCTGGTGTTTGGTTGGCCAGTGATTGATGGGGTTGATAATTGATAGGCAGTTTCACGACAAACGTTGTGCCTTGACCTTCTTGGCTTGTCCAGGTAATTTGGCCACCATGAATGGTGACAAACTTTTGGACTACCGCCAATCCGACGCCGAAGCCAGAAATATCCCCCACATTCTGGGCGCGGTGGAAGGGTTGGCATAGATTTTTCTGGGCGGCTTTGGGAATACCAATACCTAGGTCCTGAACGCGAAATATCACTTCCTCTCCTTGGACATTTACTTCTAGGGTGACGGGGCTGCCGGAAGGGGAGTATTTACAGGCATTGTCGAGCAAATTTGTCAAGATGGATTTTAAAAAGTTTTCGTCAAGGTTGAAGATTTCGGGGGGGTAGGCTTGGGCAGTATTTCCAGTAAAAACGATCGGATTGCGTTTCCCTGTTTCCAGCTCAATGGCGGCGATCGAGTCGCGGCAGAAACCTGCCAAATTCAGAGGCTGGGGACTGCACTGCAGCATCAGCGCGTCAGCACGACCGATAATCAAAACGTCATTTAATAAGCGATCGACCTGGTAAACTGCAGTGTGGAGCCGCTGCATATATTGGGATTTTTTCTCTTCTCCCCAGCGGGAGCCGTAGTTTTGCAGGGCGCTGACGGCGAGGGAGATGGTGTTTAGGGGTTTACGAAATTCGTGGGAGAGCATGGAGAGGAAATGCGATCGCCACTGGCTGAGTTCCCGTTCTTTTGTCAGAGCCTCCTGGGCGGATATCTCCGCTTGACGCCGAGCTGCTTCGTGGCGGCTGCATTCGGTAATATCCTTAAATGTCCAGACTTGACCTACCAGCCGCTCGTTCACCTTCAGGGGATGGCAGTGATGTTCTAAGATCCGTCCATCTTGGAGGGTGATGATTTCTCTGGTGGCCTCTGAAGGGGTTTGACCCATCAGTTTCTCTAGGTGCTGCCTTGATGCTGCCTCATCTGGACATTGGTTCGCCAACAATGGCAACCACTGATTTAAGTCTCGAATTTCTAACGCTGCCTCGTCTAGTTGCCAGATGCGCCCCAAACAATGGTTGACAGCGGTAACAATGCCTTCGAGAGTGAACACTAAAATGCCGTATGGCTGAGCTTCCAGAGTAGCTCGCACCAGGGATAGAGATTCCTCTAATTCTGCTTTAGGGGTTTGGTCGGCCAACTTATCTTGATCTGGCGGGCTAATTTGCTCTCTGGGGGAGATGGCTAGGCATTCACCGCTAAGCGTAGCGCTAGCATCGACCCTCGCGGCACTTTGGGGCAGGACAATTTTTCTCGTTACCGGAACAATTCCTGCTGGCAGTGCATCTTTGGTAGCTGTCTTGGATTGGTTTTTTGTCCGCTGTCTCGCTCCCGGTCTCCGCCGCTCCAACTCGTAACCTTCTGCGAGCAGTTGCACCACTGCCCCACGATCGTTCAGGATGGGCTGGAGGTGAAAATCTAAGATGATTTCTGTGCCATCAGCGCTGGGGACGAGCAGTTGGCCGCGCCAGCTATTGCCGATCGCTCCCGTCGCGATCGCCTTGATTACTTCCACTGCTGTTGTCGGCGAACACCAACCCGTCTCCCAAAACAGACATCCTCTCAACCGCGCTAATTCCTCGTTAACCAGATTCAGAGCGGCTGCGTTCGCCTCTATGACGATCCCGGTGGGCGTCAGCACCCATACCAGATGGGACATCCGCTGAAAAATGCTCCCCCACTGGATTTCTCTATCTTCCTTGCTGGTTTCTGCCTTTTCCTCTTTTGATAGCAGCCGCTCTAGCTTACCTGAACCAACTTTGCCGGGTAGGTGTTTGGTCCCCAAACCCCTCCCTTCAGCCGCTTGATTGGTACTTTGCCGTTCCCCTGAGACCGCAAAAGTCTGAAAGCTCATAATTTAAAATGGTTTGGACTTCCTGGAGACTTATCTTTTAGCCAGCATAGCTCACTTGTCTGTAAAATCTCGGATCTAACAGGCTGAAATAGCCTCCTGGCTTTAGTTTCAGCTAATTGTAAATTTTTTTACCTGAAGTTTTCATCGATTTGGCACCCCCCCCACTCTCTCTGTTGCGGCTGATTGACAGAGACAATTTTCCCTGCCCGGGGAAAATTTTTTTACGCTCCTGTAATTCATAACTGCAGGTGCCACAGTAGCTAGCTGGCTCCGATCTGTAGAACTACCCTACTGTTACAGAAAAATCAGACCCACATAACTACGCTTATTGCCCAATTGGCAAGGGCTGCACCCGTAAAATACTGGTGTTTGCTGCGGTAACAAGATACTAGCTCATCAGTGATAAATGGTTGCTAGTAATTTTTGTATTCAATCATATATCTGACCAATAAGACCCAAATTTAAAGGTTTTCTTAACATCAGGCATTTGGCTGGCACCAGTTAATTGCAAGGCGATAATTGTATGGCTCTAACCGAGATTTTAGTCTCATCCTTGGCATAAGTCTGGGAATGGTTCGATCCTGGGCACTAGGTCTGACACCACCCCTGGAAAACAGAAAAATGAGGCCATATACTATAAAAGTTGTTTTTTGTCAAGCATAAATCTGGCGGATATGAGAGAATTAAAGAATGGGATGATTGGGACAAGTGTTTGGTAAGATTGGGCAGGGTTGAGGTAATATTTAAAAGCTGAAATTGAGAACAATTCGATATTAACATATCTTATAATTAAGACCTACCATGTCTTACGAGCCCCTCCACCACAAATACAGACCGCAAGTTTTCAGCGATTTAGTGGGCCAAGAGGCGATCGCTACTACCCTCACCAACGCCATTCGCCTGCAGAAAATCGCTCCCGCCTACTTGTTCACCGGTCCTCGGGGCACAGGCAAAACCTCTAGCGCCAGAATTCTCGCCAAATCTCTCAACTGTCTTCAGCACCAACAACCCACGGATAAACCCTGCGGAGAATGCGAAGTTTGCCGCTCTGTCGCCAATGGCATTTCCCTAGATGTCATAGAAATTGACGCCGCCAGCAATACCGGCGTTGATAACATCCGCGAACTAATCGAGCGAGCCCAATTCGCCCCGGTCCAATGTCGCTACAAAGTTTACATTATCGATGAATGTTTGACCGGTGATGCCCTCGTCACCACCAGCGACGGTCCCATCAGAATTGATGACCCCACAATTCAAGGTCGCCAAGTCATCAGTTATAATGAGTTTACCCAAACCTGGGAAAGCAAGCCAGTAATCCGGTGGTTAAATCAAGGTAAAAAACCCACTTTAATTATCAAAACTGTTACCGGTAAATTTATCAAAAGTACCGGCAATCATTTAATCAAAACTAATCAAGATTGGTTGCCAGCTCAGCGGTTGCAGCCCGGAATGAAAATCTTATCCCCGGAAAATTGGGAAACTGTATCATCAGTTACTCCCGGCCAAATTGAACCGGTTTACGATATAGAAGTCGCAGATAATCATAATTTTCTGGCCAATGGGTTGACGGTGCATAATTGCCATATGCTCAGCACCGCTGCGTTTAACTCGTTGCTGAAAACTCTCGAAGAACCCCCAGAGCGGGTGATGTTCGTCCTGGCCACTACGGACCCGCAACGGGTACTACCCACGATTATTTCCCGCTGTCAGCGGTTTGACTTTCGCCGCATCCCGCTGGACTCGATGGTACAGCATTTGGGGGATATCGCCAGGAAGGAAAATATCGATATCACCCCAGAAGCAATTCTCACCGTGGGGCAAATTGCCCAAGGGGGACTGCGAGATGCAGAAAGTTTGCTTGACCAGCTCAGCTTGCTATCGGAACAGGTGACGGTAGAGCGGGTGTGGGATTTGGTGGGAGCGGTTCCGGAGCGGGATTTGCTCTTGTTGTTGCAGGCGATCGCGGCTGACAATCCCGAATTACTGCTCGATCGCGCCCGAGAATTGATGAACCGGGGGCGCGAACCCCTCACGGTCCTGCAAAACCTCGCCAGCTTCTACCGCGACTTACTCATCGCCAAAACCGCCCCCCAGCGTCCCGACTTAGCCGCCATCTCCCCCGCCACCTGGGACCAATTGTGCCAAGAAGCGCAAAAGTGGGATATCTCCCAGATTTTGCACTCGCAGCAGCACCTGCGGACTAGCGAAACTCAAATCAAAAACACCACCCAACCCCGCTTATGGTTGGAAGTGACAATTTTGGGATTGCTCCCCGCCGCCATTTCTCTCCCCGCTGAATCACGATCGGGAGCAAGGGAGACGGGGAGACGCGGTTCGGCTTCGCTCACCGACCGGGGAGATGGGGAGACGGGGAGACGGGGAGACGGGGAGACACGGCCCCATCTTCCCCCCGCCTCCCCACCTACAGGCACAGGACCTCAGCAAGTTTTGCCCCACACCTCGCCGCCAGCGGTGGGAGCGATCGGCTCTTCCTCCCTAACGCCGCCAGAGCCGTCAACCCCCCCCACACCGGTTGTCTCAACCAATTCCCCACCGCTTCCAACTCCCTCGGTGGGTGATTTGAGCAATCTCAACCACATCTGGGAAAATGTCCTCACCCATCTCCTCCCATTTACAGCAGGGATCCTGCGCCAGCATGGGCAATTACTCACGATCGGTGATGGTTATGTCACCATTGGAATGCGGGGAGTGATGAAGCTCGCTAATACTAAACTTCCCGAAATAGAAGCTGCTTTCTCCAAGGTGTTGCAGCGACGGTTGAAAGTAACTTTAAAGGCTGACAGTACAACACCAGTACACGGGCAAATCTCAGAAAATGCTGCGGAAACCACGCCGCCGCCACCGATATCCCAAAACACTACGATTACTCCATCGGGTTTAGATGCCCGAACATCTCCAGCACATGATTCACCACTCCCTCTCAGTCGAGAAACGGCCCTGGCTGTTGCTAATGACGGAGATAGAGATTCGCTTTCCCTGGCAGTGGATATCCTGAAACACAATTTCGGTGGGGAAGAGGTGGAGTTGCCTGCAGGTTTGCTGATACCAGAAATTTCACCCCCAGTTTCCCAACAGGGTTTCTCCGCCCAGTCTCAGGGCCACATCGAGCCAGAGCCAGAAGTTTATCCGGGAGAAGAACTGCCGTTTTAGCGCCAGATATTGCCCGCACGGCAACGCGCTGGTTCTGTTAAAGAAGCGCCATTCCCCCGTGATTGCTAGAGTTTGATCGGCTGCATTGGTTTCTGTAAGTGGCTTGCAGGCTATACAGCAGCTCTTGGGGTAAGTAATATTTGATGCGGTTCAACAGTTTGCCCCACTCGATCAGTTCTCCGGCGGCAAAAGTCTCCTGAATTTTCTCAGCGTAAAATTCGACCCAAAACCGGGGCGATCGCTTTTCTTTCCACCGCCTGAGCCAGCAACGAATATCCGGAACGTTGGGAGGTGCCACATGGGGGACCGGGGGCAAGTCGGCATAACTGATGAAGCGGCTGATGCCTTTGCCTACCACTAAGATGACATATGCCCAGCGCTGGATTTCCCAGATCTGGTCTGGCGGGGTTTTCAGCAGGCGGGCGATCGCTTCTTTCGTCACAAAGCGAGTTAGACGGTGTAGGGGTAGCGCTCTTGGCTGGAAGTTTGTTAACATATGAACTATCTCTCACTTTGGTGGGGTAAGTTGGCGATCGCCCCCCGGACTCGAAAACTGAAGGGCGATCGCTTTCTACAAAAATCCCAGTTTATGATAAATACTTATCATCTCTCAAGACTTGCATGGGCTTAGTTCGGCTACGCATTCGGGAGTTGGCTCGGGAGAAAGGCTGGACAATGAAGGATGTCTCAGAACGTTCCGGCCTGGTGTATAGTACCGTCAGACACTACGCTCGCTCTCCGGGAATGGCAACAGTTGACCTAACCGCGATCATCAAGTTAGCGCGGATTTTTGACGTGATGGTGGAAGACTTGGTGGAAGTTTTAGAGGAGTAGGCTCCGGCGATCGTCCTGAGATGATTCAGGTGGGCAATGCCCACCAGAGGAAATAGAGAATTAAACTTCGTAGTCAACTACGGCGCGCTCTTTAGTAATCTGGCCGATAAATTCCTTGCACTTTTCATGTTCTGGGTGTCGCTGATAAGCTGCCAAGGCTTCTAAACTGGCAAACTCGGAATATAGTGCTACTTCATAAGCCGCTGGTGATGCCAAAACATTCATCCCTACTTCCAAGTGCAAAATTTCCGGGATGACACCTTTAAGGTTCTCGAGCATTTCCTTAATTTGGCTGGCGTTCTCTTCCATAGAAAACCCAGCAGCTTCATCTTTTAACCGCCACATGACGATATGTTTAATCAATTGATTTCTCCTGCGATAGTTATGCGATTATCGGGTTAGTTAAACATCTTGGGAATTGCGATTTAATTCCTGAGCAGCCAGTAAAGCGCGAGCCCGTACTGCTAATTCTGCATCATTTGCCGCCATCTCCTGTAGCCGATCGTCAATGGCTAAACTACCATGATGTTGATGCTGGCGCATCGCCACTCCCAACCCCTGCAACCCTACCACCGCCGCATAGCGCACCACCCACTCCGGATCGGTACTAGCTTTGAGCAGAGACTGCATCGCTTTTTCTTGCGCTGCGGGTATTGTCGCCGCTGCCATATCGCTCCAGCGGATATTGCCCAAACCCCTAGCGGCTGCACGGCGCACACTTAGGGCAAAATCACTTTCTGCAGTTTGCCCAAGCAAAGCCAAGCTGCGGGGGTCCCCAATGCCTGCTAAAGCTCGCAGCGCCCAAGCTCGGGCGCCGTAGTTGTAGCCGTCGAGGTGTTCTAACAGTGCAGGCACGGCAGCACTACCAAGAGCTACCAGTCCTTCTACTGCTGCCACTGCGGCGCCGGGATTATTGTATCCCAGGGCGGTTATCAATTTAGGAATAGCGGTTTCAGAGCGCACATTTGCTAGTTGCCACACTGCCGCCACTAATTTGGGGGCAGAGTCGGCTTGATCTACCGCAGCAATCAGTTCTAAAACTGGGCTTTGATTCATATTGATTGGGGGATTCAAGTAATAAAAATTTATTCTTTTACGTGATAAATTAATATCGATTTGCGCTTAAATAATGATGGCTTGATAAAAATTATTTAATAATTTATTTTACTTTTTTCATGTCAAATTTTCTAGGCAAATGCTTCATTTATGATTGGGTTCGTAGTTGGGCTTTAGCCCAATTGATTACGGGCAGAGGGCTAAAGCCCAACTACAAACTAACGTCTATTAGAGCAAATTATCCATCAACTGCATCACGCGGATGGTATCGGGGTTGAGGGAGTTGGGTGGGTTGGTTAAGGCCAAGTTATGTTCTAAGATGCCTTTGAGGGCAATTAACTTGAGACTGTTTTCGGCTAAAGTTGCCGATATGGCTTCAGCGGCGTTGAGATAGCCGATCGCGCCCAAATCCATCAAAGCCGATCGACGTAACTGTAGGTCGGAACCTTGCAAAGCGCCAATCAGTTTATCCCCATAAAATGAATCCCCGGTGAGCTGATATAAAGCTCGGGCGGCGGAATACTGCACCCGCGCCACGGGATGTTCTAGAAACTCTTGGATTTGTGGGATAGCTACAGTTGCCCCCAAAGTACCCAACGCTTCCAATACGGCGGCGTAAGGTTGCCGCAGATGGGGTTTCCCAGGCACCTGCACCGCCTCTGCTACCCCCCCAGCCAGTAGCGCCATCAACGATGGCACTGCAGCGGCGGCTCCCAGGTTGCCCAGAGATTGGGCGGCGGCTTCGCGCACATAGTAGTCAGAACATTGCAAACATTCAATTAAGCTGGGAATAGCGCGATCGTCCCCCACTTTTCCCAGAGCCCGAGCGGCATTGCGGCGGAGGGGAAAGGCTCCGGTTTCGTCGGGTTCGGTTTCGGCTTGGAATTGGTCGATTAAGCCAATAATTGCCGCTTCTTCGCGCACGCGAAAGCGACCGAGCCACCAGGAGGCGTAGTAACGCAGGCTCGGGTCAGAGTGGTGCAGGTTGGCGATCGCCTGTTCCACTGTTAAAGATTCACCGTCTGGGAGTGGGTCTCCCTCGCTAATAGCGAAGTCTGACCCACCGCCTTTTACGCCTATGCCTGACGGTGAAAAAGACGCAAAATCATCTACCATCAGTCAGGTGTTTTTCCTATGAGAGGATTCAGGGACTAGGCGTCAGTAGCGATCGGTTCAATCTTGACGATTTGACCGCCCAGGCGGGTAATCCGCTGCATTTCTTGATTCATCCGATTGTAGGGCACCGTGATAAATACGCTGCCGCTCTTGCGGATGGCATAGCTGTTCTTGTCGGTTTCGTCACTTTGACGCAAGCCTACCACTTCATAGCGAAACACGCGGTTTCCTGCGGTGGTATTAGCGGCACTCCCGTTAGTATTTTGACCGAACATATCTCTTGCTAACTCCTAACTGATAGATTTGCCAGATTGAGGCTAGTTGCCATTTTATTTTTGCATGCCACTGCCCGATCGCCAACAGAGGGGTAAAAACCCGCAATTTCCAACCGGTAGATGTCCCTCGCTCCAGCTTTGTTTTGGGAGGATGGCGGTCATGGGAATCTATTTATGGAAAAACCTCACCCTTAACTCCTCTCCCTGTTTGGGAAAAGGTTGGGGTGAGGGCGCCAAATGCCCGAGTAGAAGAGGCACTTGCCTACTTTAAAAACCGGGTTTCTTGGCGAAACCCGGTTTCTGCATTAAGCGGTAGTGATGCTGGCGATTTTGCCACCCTGCTTGAGGATTTGCTGCATCCGGTTGGATAGCTGCTCGTAGGGGACGATGAAAGTGGTGCTGCTGCGGCGGACGCCGGTTTGACGCAGACCAGTCACTTCGATGCGATAAACTTTGCCATCTTGACCGAAGCCGACAAAAGCGCCACCGAGGCAGGTATTGGGGGCAGAGTCACTGCTGGGACGGTAGGACCAGCCATCGCTGCCGCCGGAGGGAGCGACGATCGTGTTGGTGCGGTTCTGAGCCAGTTCGCGGATCAGGTGAGCTTTGCTGCCTTCTAGCTGGGCGCGATCGCTGTTGGCGTAGCCGCGATACAGGCGGAACATCCGGTTAAAGCCGACAGTTTTTTGACTCCGCTGGGTGTTAAAGCCGCGATAGTAGGGGACAATATTTTCGCCGAAATTCTCTTGATATTCCAGAGAATTTACGTAAGAATCGATATCCGCATCAAAACCTTCGTTTTGGTACAGATCCAAATGATAGATAACTTCCGCCTCATCGTAAGGAGCGCGTCCTAACAAGTGCTTGTAGTTCAGCTCGATCGTCCGAGTTTGGAAGCTGTTGTACAAAAACTTCTGTTTATATAGATCGGATTTGGCCACGCTCAGCACGAAGTCCCGCACCGTGATGCTGCGGTTTTTCAGCAAAGATTCAGCGCTGGTGAGCCGTTCTGATGCCATGATGTAGTCATTGCCCAGCAGTTGACGGTAAACTGCCCGAATCACGTTATCCACATCTTCTGTGGTGGCGTTCGGGCGCAATTCCACTGGGGACGTTTCCGCAAACGTAGATGTCCCCAAACGGGACGCTGCCGTGGTAATAGCCATGTAAAAATCCCCCAAAAATTGATTTTTGATTTTCTTTCTGACTTTAAGATTTTAGATTTTTGTTAACACATCCCTTTTTCCAGATGCCCTGACCAGGAATCTGATTGACCGGCTAATTTAGGGGTGCGGACAATAAATTATCTAAAATCTTGGCGAAGAAATTGGCAATTATCTGTAGCGTCAGAAATGCTAAGATGCCCGGATCT
Source organism: Oscillatoriaceae cyanobacterium M33_DOE_052 (assembly GCA_015296065.1). Taxonomy (GTDB): domain Bacteria; phylum Cyanobacteriota; class Cyanobacteriia; order Cyanobacteriales; family Laspinemataceae; genus Koinonema. The sequence goes on from DVDU01000023.1 coordinate 77,941, forward strand.
ATAAACAGCCACTAGCTTGTTGCTAGTACCCGCCTATCTATCCGGGCATCCTCAAGTCATCTCCGCACTGGGATAGATGCCTGGTATTGCTTACACTACCCGAGGATGCCGGGAGCAAGCATTCGCGTTTCCGGGCTCTACTAGCTCAGGGCGTTGATAGCGTAGTCGATGTAGGTGTTGGCTTCCACTGCAGCTTGGCCGCTCAGACCGTGGTTAGCTTTGATGTACTTCAGAGCTTCCACGTACCAGCTGGGGGACAGCTCGAAAGTGCTGTTGATTTCATCCAAACCGGCAATCAGGTACTCGTCCATTGGACCGGTGCCACCGCACACCAAGCAGTAAGTCACCATCCGCAGGTAGTAGCCGATGTCACGAGCGCACTTGGCTTTACCGGTGGAGGTAGAAGCGTAGTTAGGACCAGTCATGCTGGTGGTGTAGGGGAATTTGTTGTACACCGCTTGGGCAGCACCTTCGGTCAGACGAGAGGCGTTGTTGGTCAGAGAGCGAGCGGCTTCCATGCTAGCAGCGGCGCGCTTGAAGCGACCGTCAACTGCTTGCAGTTCGGCGTTGCTCAAAAAACGGCCTTGGGCATCGGCGGCAGAGATGGCTTCGGTGATTGGTGTTTTCATTTTGTGATTTTTACTCCGTTTATGCTTGCGATTTTTCCAATTGCTCTAGCGGTTTGGTGATGTCACCAAGAAGATTGCCGTTTTAGCCTACAGCAGCGGCGGCGCGATCGAAGTAGCTGGCCACTTCAGACATCAGAGCGCTGCAGTCGCCGGGGGTGATCCCTGCGGGGTCGTTAGCCATTTTCACTGCGGCATCTTTCATTTTTTGCACGCCGGTAGCCACAGAGCCGCCGGGTACACCCAGAGCTTGGTAGGTTTCACGCAGGCCGTTCAGGCAGCGATCGTCCAGAACGCTGGCATCACCGGCGATCGTTGCGTAGGTCACGTAGCGCAGGATGATTTCCATGTCGCGCAAGCAAGCGGCCATGCGGCGGTTGGTGTAAGCATTACCACCGGGTTGGATTAGCTGGGGTTGCTCGGCGAACAGAGACCGGGCGGCTTCAGCAACGATCGTCGAAGCATTGCTGGTGATCCGGTTCACAGTATCCAGACGCTTGTTGCCGTCTTTGAGCATGTTGCTCAGAGCATCCAATTGCTCGTTGCTTAAGAATTCACCGCGAGCGTCGGCTTGAGAAACAACTTTGGCGAATGCGTCTAGCATCTTGGGAAATCTCCTTTATGGTTCAGGTTTGCTTTTGAGGCACTCAACGCCATTTCTGACATTGGCCGCCACATCATCTGCTTGCAGATATAGGTATCGGGACAGACACCAGCCAGAAAACTGCTTTTAGCTGGTCCCGAAGTTTGCTTCCCCCTCTCGGCGGTCAAGCTCTCTTCGAGATTGCTGAGAAAATTTTAGATCAGGATGAGATTACCGGAAAAGGCTTTAAATCCTTTTTTGGTTAACTTTTGTCCTGTCCTCGATCCCCTACAGTTAAGTTTTATACAATGCCCGCGACCCTTTTAACATTAAGTTTTGTAACAATTTCCCAGTTTTTCCCCCAATTAGGTGTTTCTACTCAAAAAAATCTGGTTCTAACTGGGAAAAAAGTATCACTACATAACATTTAACCCCAGATTTATAGAGAAAAATACTTATCCGCCGCCCCTTGATTCCGGCTTTTTAATATGAAGATTTGTTAATAATTCCCATTTTTCTCTGTAATAAGTATTTTTACTTAACCATTGTTTTGGGGTGAGAACAGCATCTGGAGAAGCACCAGCCCAGCCACAGACAGGGGTTTTCCGTGTTTTGTAGGACTGGGGTGCGTTCTGCTCTGGCTGCTGTAACTGTGGAGTTAGAGGTCTGTTACAGACATTTACCGCCAAAAAAAGAACGACGCTGTATATAAATGTACAGAACAGAAGAGATGTCATCCCTGAAACCAAGACCCCAACAAGATCTATTAGCTCGCCCCTGGTATTTACCCCCAGTGTAATTAGAGCCACCTGATGGTTATGGTTTCGCCACCACAGGCGGGTAGTCCCCTAGTAGGGATATTGGTCCAGGAGATGTGATGAAATCAGAACCAAGCGGATCTATTCCCGGGGAATATGGGTAACGGTCAGAAGCCACCTGTTCTCGATCAGGACAGATAGGTAACAAATACTTGCTCTCAAGGGGGACCCTGAGACAGGGGGGTTGTGCGCTGAGGGGGATACCTGCACCAGGAGGAGAATTCACTTACTCCGGTCTAGATCACATGGGAAAGTGAACAAATATTCAGACTTTATTAAAATAAAATCTAGCCTCTAATTATTAAGATTTCTTGGGGGATACCAGTACCGAAGCCGCAAATCCTTGGGCGGCAAGGGGATGCCAGCGCTCAAACAAGATTAAAAAAGTTTACAAAAGTTAATGCAAAAAGCAGCTTAGCTTGTGTTATAAGATAAGGGAACAAGGCAAGAAAAAGGAAAAAAGCAGAGCTGGAGGGGATTTGGAGAGAAAATAGGGGTTCTCAGAAAAGAAAGAAAAGTTCTCAGATTTTCACCAGCGCGGTGGGGAACCAGGAAGCCAGCAAAACAGCGGTGCTTTCGCGATCGCCCCTCGCTAACCCTAAAAATCCAGCCTGCGCGCTTCTGCCCGTCATCAACCTGTGTGATTGCAACTTAATAAGGAGTAATTCAGAAAATGCTCGACGCTTTTTCTAAAGTCGTGACCCAAGCAGACAACCGTGGCGCTTACCTGAGCGCTGATGAAATCAATGGCCTCTCGGCAATGGTGGCTGAGAGCAACAAGCGCTTGGATGTGGTGAACCGGCTGACCAGCAACTCTTCGACAATTGTTGCCAATGCCTATCGCTCCTTAGTTGCCGAAAATGAGCAAGTATTCGGACCCGGTGGGGCTTGCTTCCACCACCGCAACCACGCGGCTTGCCTGCGTGACATGGGCTTTATCCTGCGCTACGTCACCTATGCGGTCCTGGCTGGCGATCCCAGCTCTCTGGACGATCGCTGCCTGAATGGCCTGCGGGAAACCTACCAAGCTCTGGGGACCCCTGGTGCGGTAGTGGCTTCTGGGATTCAAAAAATGAAAGATGCAGCCGTTGCCATCGCCAACGACCCCAACGGCATCACTCGCGGCGATTGCAGCGCGCTGATGTCTGAAGTAGCTAGCTACTTCGATCGCGCCGCCGCCGCAGTTGCCTAAGCCAGATCCAAGGAAAGTAGTTGGGCTTTAGCCCATCTTCAAAAATTTGTATTTGACAATTTTTGTACTGACAATCATTTTTGTACTCACAACCATAAAGGATCAGCAAAACACCGATGAAAACTCCTCTGACTGAAGCAATCTCCGCCGCTGACTTGCGCGGCTCCTACCTGAGCAACACCGAAATGCAAGCAGTTTTTGGCCGTTTCAGCCGCGCCAAAGCTGGTCTGGAAGCCGCCAAAGCATTTAGCGAAAAAGGCAAAGCCTGGTCAGAAGCCGCGGCCAATTACGTTTATCAAAAATTCCCCTACACTACCCAAATGCAGGGGTCTCAATATGCTTCTACTCCCGAAGGCAAAGCTAAGTGCGTGCGGGATATCGACCACTACCTGCGCACTATCAGCTACTGCTGCGTAGTCGGCGGTACTGGCCCTCTCGACGAATATGTGATTGCTGGTCTGAAGGAATTCAACGCCGCTCTCGGTTTGTCTCCGAGCTGGTATGTCGCCGCTCTGGAGTTCGTCCGCGACAACCACGGTTTGAGTGGTGATGTGGCTGGTGAAGCCAACACCTATCTCAACTACGCCATCAACGCTCTGAGCTAATTCTCCACGAATCAACTGTCAGCGGTAGGCTATTGGCTGTCAGCTATCAGCTCAAACTAGCAGTTAACAGTTAATCGCCAACCGCTGACAAATAATCCAGAAACCGGCTTTCTTGATGGCAGAGAAAGCACAAGTCAGATAGGCCGGGGTTTCTTGGCAAAGCCCAAATCAGAGCTTTGTCACGTGCGGCACAATCAAAACAAGTTTTTTTGCACCAACGGAGCCTTGGAGAAATGAGTACCATTATCGAAGCTCGGCTGGGACTTGATGGCGTTACAGATAGCCGAGCCGAACTGCGCCCCAATTGGAGTGCAGAAGATTTAGCACTAATCATTCGGGCTGCTTACCAGCAAGTTTTCGGACGCCAAGGGGTCTATGCCGACGCCCAACTCACCAGCGCCGAATCCCTGCTGCGCAACGGTCAGATTAACGTGCGGCAATTTATCCGCACTTTGGCAAAATCGGATTTATACAAAGAACGCTTTTTCTCTAGCAATTCTCAAGTTCGCTTCATTGAGCTGAACTACAAGCACTTGCTGGGACGCGCTCCTTACGACCAGTCGGAAATTCAGTTCCACGTGGATTTGTACGCGGCTTCGGGCTACGATGCAGACATAGATTCTTACATCGACAGCCCGGAATATGACAGCGCTTTCGGGAATTATACGGTTCCCTATTATCGGGGATTGAAATCCCATCCGGGGATGCAAATGGTGGGATATACCCGCTTGTTTGAAATCTATCGGGGTCAGGGCAATAGCGATAATGCTCAGGTGGGGGGCAAGGATTCTCGCCTGCAGAAGAAAGTTGCCATGAATCTCAGTAATGCGATTCGCGAGCCTTCTTCGGCGTTGAAGCCTTCCGTGGAATTCAAAGCGGAAAAAGCTCTCTGCGGGACTTCTTTAGAACCAGGGCGGGTGTACCGGATTGAAGCTATCCTCGGAGGTGGCGCGCCCGGTACACAAGTGCGGCGGAGCAAACAGTCTTATACTGTGCCATACGATCGCTTCTCCAGCACTTACCAAGAGATTCACCGCCGGGGCGGCAAAATCACCAGCATTGTGCCAGTGTAGCGAGTTTGTCATTTGTCCCCCAGAAACCGGGTTTCTCAACAAGATATTTCTTACCTTGAAGTAGCTTATGAAAAGAAACCCGGTTTCTTCTCCAAGTGACAAGTGACTGCCGGACAAGTGTTTAATTTTTTAGGTGATGATGGTAACACAGTCTGATGCACCGATTTGTTCGCCAGAGACGGCGATCGAGGCTTTACAGTCAGAAGATAATCAAATCCGCTATTACGCTGCCTGGTGGTTGGGAAAACATCAGGTACAATCGGCTGGTGTTCCCCTGTGTGAGGCGCTTGCCGACGAGGCTTATCGCACGCCTCAAGGCGGATATCCCCTGCGAAGACAAGCGGCGCGGGCATTAGGTCAATTGAAAAATCCCCAAGCAACACCAGCACTAATTGAAGCGCTCAACTGTGAGGAAGATTTGCAATTGCGCGCAGCGGCGATCGAAGCTTTGGGGGCAATAGGGGACGATCGCGCTGTCCCTCACTTAGTGGCGCTACTACAATCAGGGAAAGAGCAACCTTTAGAAGCTCTGATAGAAGCCCTGGGTAGCCTTCAGGTTTGGTCAGTCCGTAGCCATATTGAGTCATTTCTCAATCATGCCTCGGAGCGGGTGCAATGTGCTGCCGCGAGATATTTGTATCTCCTCACCCAAGAGCCGCAATATATCGAAAGAATTGTGAGAAATCTCAGCCATGACAATGCGTATTTGCGCTGGTCTGCGGCTTTTGATTTGGGTGCAATTGGGCATTTGTCAGCGGCAAAAGCCATTCAAGAAGCGAAAATTGCCAATAGTTTAAAGCTGCTAAATTTAAAGCGAATTTTGACGGCTGCTTTAGAAAGTGAAACAGAAACAGCAGCAGAAAAGCAGAAAAAATGCCGCGTTTTGATGCAGTCGATAGATGAATTGTTAATTCAGCTATGATGAATTATATTAATTTGACAAGCCCCGACGGGGTTGAGGACAGCCGGATAGCTGGGTTAATTGCGCAACTGCGGCGCGCGGCTGTGCCACCAGAGGCGATCGCGGTGATTCAGGATTTGCGGGCCGCAGGGACTCCGGCAGTGATTCAGCCCCTGATTGAAGTCCTCAGCCACCACCATCCCAGCGTTCCCGCCGCTGCCGTGGAAGCGCTGGTGCAACTCGAAAGCGCTGCCGTCGAGCCCCTGATTGCAGCTTTTAGAACTTCTGGAGACCAAGGGGTGCAAGCCTATATTATTCAGGCTTTGGCGAGAATTGGCGACGCCAGAGCCTTAGACTTATTGGTGGAAGTCGTAGGCGTATCCGTTGCCAATCACTGTCAGGGCAACGTGCGCCGTGTCGCTGCACGGGGGTTAGGACGCATCGGCTGCAACTCCCCAGAGAATGTGGCAGCTTGCGTGGCGAAACTCTCTTGGGCGCTGTTGTCTGCGGAAGATTGGGCACTCCGCTATGCCGCTGCAGTTTCTCTGGCAGAAATTGGCACCGCAGAGGCACAAGCCGCTCTGCAACAGGCACTTTCCCCCGAGTCCGATGTGGTGGTACAAGCTCGGATTCAAACCGCCCTGGAGCAACTTACCGGGGAGAAGAAACCGGGTTTCTGCGACGGTCTTGGGATCTGAACCGAGATTTGGTTTTGTTACCCGGTTTCTGCCGAGATTTGGTTTTGTTACCCCGTTTCTGGGGTCAGGCTTCGCCCCAGAGGTTGTCGCAGCCTGGTCCGGGTTTCTTGACCCCGGTTTCTCCAGAGCTGTGCTACTAGAAGGCATTTTCTGATAAAGTCAAGCAAAAAAGAAACCGGGTTTCTCACGTAGATTTCTGCAAAAAACCAGCAATCTATTGAGCAACTCGGTTTCTGGCTATGCAGCAGAATGGGAACTATTTTGCACACGATCGATAATTGCCACAAGTTTTTCGGGGATACTCCACCAGACTGCTCGCCCCTACCGTCCGCAGAAAAACAGCTTTCCTGGCGGCGGTTCTTATATCCGGTGAGCTTGGCGCCGATGATGGACTGCACCGATCGGCATTTCCGCTACTTCATGCGCCAAATTACTCGCCGCACCCTCTTATACACAGAAATGATTGTGGCGGCGGCGATTCTCCACGGGAATCGGGAAAAGCTGCTCGGTTTTTCCCCAGAGGAAAAACCCCTAGCGCTACAAGTGGGAGGCAATAACCCCCTGGAACTGGCAGAATGTGCCCGAATTGCGGCGGATCAGGGGTACGATGAAATCAACCTGAATGTGGGTTGCCCCAGCAGTCGGGTGCAAAATGGCAATATTGGCGCTTGTCTAATGGCACAGCCAGAATTGGTGGCGCGATGCGTCGAAGCGATGGCAGTGGGTGGGATTCCTGTGACGGTAAAACACCGGATTGGGATTGACGATCGGGATAGCTACGAAGATCTGGCCCACTTCGTCCGCATCGTCTCCGAGGCTGGGTGTGGCCGGTTCACGGTCCACGCTCGCAAAGCATGGCTGCAAGGTTTGAACCCGAAACAAAACCGCCATATTCCCCCCCTGCGTTATGAGGAAGTTTACCGCCTCAAACAGGAATTTCCCCAATTGATGATAGAAATTAATGGGGGCATCACCAGTTTGGCGCAAGCTGAGGAACATCTGACCCAGGTGGATGCGGTAATGATTGGTCGGGCGGCGTATGATAACCCGTTTTTGTTTGCTCAGTGCGATCGAGACATTTACGGCGACAATACCACCCCCCCCACCCGTCACCAAGTCGCCACCGCCATGCTCCCTTATATCGAGTTCTGGCTCACTCAAGGACTCAAACTGCACCAAATCTCCCGCCATATGCTCGGACTCTTCGCCGGACAACCGGGGAGCCGCGCTTGGAAACGCCACATCAGTGAAAATGCTCACCTCCCCAACGCGGGAGCCGAAGTCATTGCTGCTGCTTTGATTGGGTAGGGTAGAAGCGGGACGAAGACAGTGGGTTTATTGCTTTCAGCCAGTACCGAAGTCTCCAGAAACCGGGTTTCTGCAAGAATCTATGCTTCACAACCAAGGACGCTGGTTAAGAAACCCGGTTTCTTTTTACCCAGCTTCTTACCCAAAGGCACAATATGCAAATTATTAACGAAACTATTTACATCGAAACCAAGCAGAGCATCGGCATTTACAGCATCACCCCGCTGGTAACAGCAATCATCCAAAGCAGTGCCATCAAATCCGGCCAAGTTTTAGTATTGTCTCGTCACACCACCACTGCCATTGCCATCAACGAAAACGAAGAAAGATTGATCACCGATATCATCACCTTTCTGGAAAAACTCGCCCCCACAGATGCTAACTACCTTCATAACGACTTAGAAAAGCGCCCCAATATTCCCGAAGACGAACCCAGAAACGCCCACTCTCACCTCATGGCCATGATGCTCCACAACAGCGAAAATATTCCTATTATCGATGGTAAATTAGCCTTGGGCACCTGGCAATCAATCCTGTTTTGCGAATTCGACGGCCCCAGAAAAAGAAGCGTCAGCGTGCAAATTATCGGCATCTAAAATCTGATTTTCTATCATCCTATAAAATCTGCATCTGTCCCATCCCCATCGCCGTTTTTCTCCCCACAACCGCAAAAAAAGCGATTGGGAGCCAGCACCGCTGCCCTCCGTGCTGGTTCTGGCTCCAGAAAGCGGCATTTTGCCAAACCCTGACAAAGGGAGACCCACCTGCCAAAGCGCGGAAGAAAGGCGGGCTGAGTCGCCGCCGACAAATCATCTCCCTGCGGGAGCGAACCGCCCTTGTCGGCGTAGCCATCAGCTCCGCCTCTGGGATACCAGCCAGAGGCGCCCCTCACTAGGAGCGAGGCGCCAGATACTTTCGTCTTGAAAAAAAATGGGGGAAATGATATAATTCTCAATTATGAAAATGAAATAAATTTTCAGTCGTTAGCTGGTAGCTTAAGTTTCGACCAAGTAGAGATTGCTTCAGGGGATGGTGTTGCGGTTGTCAGTTGTGAATGGGAACTGGCCGCCACCCTGGTTAGGGTGGATCGTGGCCTCATTAATATGGATGATTTTACCGCCATCCTGGAAACAGGGTATGGGTAGGTAAATTACCATGCAGGGTCGTCAGTGTCTAGCATGACCCTGCATTTATCGTAGGAATAAAAATATGTTGTCAATTTCACTCAAGTGAATAAATATTGAAAATTAAATATTTGTTTACTCAAAGAAAAAGCCAACAAGTCTATGACGGGGATTGACCTAGACCGGGGTAATCCTTTTTAACCCATGCAGTGACGTATTTACCCAAAGGAAGACAATATGAGCGAACAGAAATCTTCACATAAAAGACAGCATCTGTACCGAAATGCAATGGAACAGCTAGTGGCAGCAGAAGCTCGGCGACAGGTGCGCAGCCTGCCGCCAAAACTCATCGCATCGATCAACGTGGAGCAAGTGATTGAGCAGGCTACAGCTTACGCGCTCAATCGCCTCCCGGGTCTTTATGCCACTAGCGAGAGAGGGTGGAATTTTCAGCAGCAAAAAGCTAAAGAAAAATATGGCATAGAAATAGTTGCCGCTGTGCGTCAAGGATTGGCAGCCGTGCAAAGAGACCCTTTAATACCGGTGTGGAACCCGGTCGAAAAAGAGGAAGACACGGTGGATACTACTAATGACTTGAAATCTAAGCCACCAGCGCCATCACCAATGGAGTCTAGTTTAAGTATGCGGGTTAAATCCAATGGCAACCGCAGGCAAAATGAACCAGCTTAGAGGTACGGTCTTTGTGTCGTGACGCCATCTGGGCAAGAAACCTTCTCATCCTCTGTGTCCTGGCGGCTGTGACCGAAAATAGATAGGAGCATCCCGCCGCCGATAAATATCTCTGTGGGGGCGAAGCATTCGCTAATTAACCTCTATGAGCAACCGAAAAGTTATCGGTGCGAATGCTTTGCCCCTACCACAATTGATGTCTTTGTGGTTGATGTTCACCACAGAGGTATTCTCGACAGGAGCAGGTTTTGCGCAATTTTTTGACTGGGAGGGCTGGTAATAATTACTTAAGGAGCAGAATCAATGTTTGCATGCCGCCCACGAGAACGCCTAAGATACCTCCTAGGTTGACAATGCCCTGGAGTTCGCTTTTGACAATGCCCTCGATCGCTGTTTCTAAGTCTTCGGGAGAAGTGGCATTGACGCGATTGATAATCACTTGGTCGATGTTTAAAATAGGAATAACTTGAGCCACGATTTTTTCCAAGTCTCTTTCTAAATAACGCTCGATAATTAAGGCCAATTCCTGACTGACTAACCCCAAAGAACTGGTGATGGCGCTAGAATCTTGTAGCCTTCTGAGGATGAGAACGGCCATATTTTCCCAGTTGATGGAATTGCTCAAGCCTTCGATCAGGTCGGCGCCACCGGTTTGCAGGTAACTGCGGACGCTATCGCGCATGGTTTTGCGAAGCTGGCGGACGGTGGAAACGGGTAGGTTTTGTAAAGAGAGATTTTGCAGCCATTCTTGAATCCGATCGCGCAACTCCAAAGCCTTAATCAAATCGGCAATGCGCGCATCCGCTGCTTCCTTTTCATCCAGGCAAAAAGTGCGCAGGCGCGCTAGGGTATTGCGCAAACCCACCAAATGCGCCACCACCCAAATCGTGCCGCTGCTTTTTTCCCGAAACCCCTCATCAATAATCGTGATATTGCGGTCAGTTAAAAAATCTACCAAAGCCTGCCGGATCACTTCTGGGGGGATGACTTTATCTAAAAGCCAATTCGCCAACTGCGCCGCTTGCACATCCGTGAGCTGAAATTCCAAGATAACTTTATCAAAAATTTGATTGATCTGGGCTTCTAAAAAATCCTCCCGCTGTGCCAGCACTTTTAGCAGTTTGGGTAAAGATTGCCCTAGTAAATCGTGCAAAATTCCTGCCAAAATCTTAGCAGTTTTCTGCTCCGCATCGTCTTGAACTTGGTCTAAAGCCATTTGGAGCAGCCAGTGAATCGCCCCCTGCATCCTTTCGGTTTGCAACAGCCGCTTGGCTAAATTTTGCAGCTCCTCCGGCGTGAGTAACGAACCCATAATGGTGTCAGAAACCCGCTTGGCTAAGCGGTCTTGGTTCCGGGGAATCAAACCGGGAGTAAAAGGCAACTGTCGCTTACCAATGTACAGGGCTCGGTAAGGCCGAAATAGCATTTTAATGGCTAAATCATTGGTGAAATAGCCGATAATGCCTCCCGCGATCGGCGGCGTGATGTAAACCAAAAGGTTAGACAGATTCATAGTCTGGGCTGGTGAGGGGCATAGATACGATATTGACCTGTCATAAATACTATATCGCCACAAAGCGGGAAAATTTTTCTCTCCTCTTGACAACCCCGGAGCTGAAATGCTATTTTTGGCTCGATTTGCGCAACTACCCAATTTACAGGGGACCCCTTTCAGGGATGGCAATTCAGGGATTGAAAGAACTTTTTTACCCCAAATCCCGTCTGCAATCATGTCTAGTGGGGAATAACCGAACCCCTTTCAGGGATTGAAACACACCGCATCGCCGCTTCATCCCCAAGTATCGGTATGTTTTCCCCAGATAATTTAAGGAGATTCAGGCCGTGGTTGCACAAACATTGAAATTAGCGAATATAGTTTCCCGCTCAGCCATGCTGGGAGTAGCATTGCTACTGGGCGTGGGGAACTCGGGGGCGGTACAAGCGCAAATTCAAATCGACCCGTCGCGAGTGCGCATTCCCGAACCGCAACAGAGCGAACCCCAAACCCAAACCCCCTCGGATACGCCCACAGCGGCTGATGCACGGTTTACCTGCGAGGTGGTGGAAGGACAGCAGACGGTGATGTATCACCCAGAAAACCAAAAGGGTGAAAGTTATGAATGGGCAAAACCAAGAGCGATGGGGGGGGGCTGGTCGGAAGACCGCCGCTGCGCAGAAATAGCTCGCCGCTTGGAGTCATATCGCCCGGACGGTTTGCAGGAACTACGCACGGGGATAGAAAATAATTATGATGTGATCTGCGTTACCTCCGAGAAAAATCCTGACTGTCGGATTGTGTTGACGGTTCCGCCGGGAGAAGACCCGGTGGCGATGCGCGATCGAGTCTTCCAAAACCTCACCGTCGCTGACAGCGGGGAACAAACTGATGCAGTTAATGCCTTGATCGACAGTGGGAACAACCCCCTGGGCAAAGTTGGCGAGGTCCTCGGTGGTGGCAATGGCGCCCGTCCTCGCAGCGGTAATGGCATTGACTTGCGACCCTTCCTCGCCCCCTCCGATGGCGGTACTGGGGCTTTCCTGGGCAGCTCTGTCCCCAGTTCTTCGAGCCAAACCCTCGATCCCGATAAATATCGTTAATTTATTCATGTGAATAAGAATATATTTTCGGGGCACGGCATTAAAGAAACCGGGGTTCTCAAACTAGATATCTCTGAATGCAAGAGAGATTATCGGAGAGAAACCCGGTTTCTGGTTCAACCGATATATGAATGATATCAAGTCCTGCTGCTTCGTTGGTGAATAACTGAGGGGGCAACCACGGGGGGATTGCCCCTACCGTAGGGGCGAACCCCCCGTGGTCGCCCCTTAACCCTACTGTTGCCTGAATTTTTGTAAATGGTATTACCCGACAAATGACCAAGGACAAAGGACAAAGGACTTTTGACCAATGACCAATGACTAATTTACCAAGGGCTCTGAGTGGGTGGGGGAGAATCTTTTAACTGAGAGTGCCGATCGATCCAATCTTTACCAACCTTAATGGTGACATCAGAGAGGAGACTACCGGTACTTTCTACCAAAACCTCCCCGACACCCAAAGCATCTCGGATGGCTTGGGCACTTTTAATATCACCTTTTTGGGCGACAATGAGGGTTTTATCCAAAGGTTGACCCCAAGGCTCAGCAACGTATGAGTTCCAATAGCCATCCTCACCTAAGATTTTTTGCAGAGCATCCACAGACTCCCAGTCCTCAGTGCTGTTTTGAATTGCGACTTTGACCGAACCCGGGTCAACTTCCTGATAGCCGCCACTGTTATGATCAAAACCAAAGTGAGCGGCCATCATTTGGTCGATCGCCTCCAAATTAGGCAACCAGTAGCTAGCTTCAAACTGCTTCGGGTCGCTAAAATCACCAGGAACCATCAGCATTTCCACATCCGAGCGGTTGATTTTAGTCGCAAAACCCCCCAAAGCCACCAACTCTTCTAAGCTCAAATTAGTATCTAAATGTTCTTTAATCGCGGAGAAAATCTTAGGTAGGCGGGCGATCGTGCCCCAATTGAGAGTCTGCTCTACCATAGCCCGCATCATCAATTGCTGACGCTGAATCCTACCAATATCACCTAACTTATCATTACGGAAACGCAAGAACTGGAGAGCTTTTTCGCCATCCAGGTGTTGCTGACCCTGTTTCAGGTTGATGTAAAGGTGCTGGCTATCATCCTGATATTTCATATCCGTGGGGACGTAAAGGTTGACACCACCCAAAGCATCCACCAGCTTTTCCACCCCCATCACATTGATTCGCACATAGCGATCGATCCGGACACCACCGAGCAAATTGCTCACCGCTTTCGCACTTAAAGCCGGACCACCATAGTAATTAGCATCATTAATTTTGATTAACCCATAACCTTCCACCAAAGTCCGAGTGTCCCTGGGAATAGAAAGAGCGACGATCCGATTAGTTGTAGGGTCAAACCGCAGCAGGAGCATCACATCCGAGAGCCCCTCCAAAGAATTAACCGTAGAGAAATATCCCAAATCAACCTGACGCTCCTCTGTCAGGTCCACATCCAGGACCTTAGTACCCAAAACCAAAATATTGACCGAGCGAGTAAGCTGGGGCATTTGCAGGTTAGTATCGGCCAGATTTTCCTGGGAAAATAAAGCCGCATCTTCAGCACTGAGACGACTCTGCATAAAAGGGACTGCAGACAAAGACATCGCCAGCAATGCACCAGCAGTGGCGGAAATCATCGCCACTCCCGTCAAGCCAAAAAACAACCATAGTAAACTTCCTTGCTGCTTACGGGGGGGCTTTTTTGGCATAGATTGAGTTTTTGAAAGTTCCAGGGGGCGGCGGTTCGATAGGTTTTGAGTTGGCACGGGAAACCTCACACACACAAACAAATCACAGCTTATCGGTCTAGAGCATTTTCTCATGCCCTTGATGGTCGGCTCTGGAGGAGACCTCATCAGATTCAGATTCACCCACTGCCCCAATTAAGGAGCAAATGCTCTTCTTTCCCTGGGGTTGCTACCTGGGGCGGCTGACACCCGTCACCCCTCTGGAGCGCCAACGCGATAGACCGATGGACCGCCCTTGAGAAACACGAATCATCAGCCAGATACAGGTTAAAAAATAACCCGATGTTACCAGGCTGCTGGTTAACAACAAGGGGAGGGCGAAAAATTCCGCAGTTCTAGCCCCAGTTTCCAGGAGCAGATAGGCGGAAAGCCAGCCCAAGGCAAGGTTGACGGCCAGCCTACTGACGCTATGAGCATCGGTAAAAGACCTCTCTCCCCCGTCTGGGGGGTGTGGGGAGTGTGGGGGGTGTGGGAAGTGTGGGGAGTAATGTTCCCCCCCATCTCCCCTCTCTCCCCCATCCTCCCTCTCTCCCCTCTCTCCCCCGTGTGGGGGGTTAGGTTTGTGGTAGAGAATCCACAAAGAGGGAATCACGCCCACCACTGGCATCAGACAGTAAAACAACTGTAAACGCTCTAGAGATTTATTTTCTAGAGCATCAGCCGCTAAACCGGAATCGGCGGTGGGGATGTGGTTATCTCCGAGTCCCGATCGGATGTAGCGATCGCGTACTCGCTCATCAGCCGCAGAGCTGAGGGTTTTTTTGGCTTCAGGTTTGAGGTGTTTGGGTTTCACATTGATGCTGGGTTCAACGACTCGGTACAGTCCACCAAGCGAGGGCATAGGGTTGTGTGCCCTCGAAGGCACTTTTAGCATATTGGACGCGGATTTTATAGCGCCCAGTTTTAGGCACGGGGAAGAAAATATGTTCGGTACTGTCAACTTGGCTCGTAGAAGCCGAGATGCTTTTGCTCGTGTTGTTTTCTTCGGCGGGCATCAGGTAGAGGTTGAGGTCATTGAGACCCCGATCGGCGAAACTCTCCCCCAAATCGTACTGCTTGTTACCATTACTGTCGTTCAGCTCTACTAAACGATTCCAAGTCAGCGTCACCGCCACAAAGCTGCCCGATTGGAGGGGTGCCTCCAATACATAGTCTTGATAAGATTTATCCGACACCTCGCGGTAATCCCAGCCGAGAGCCGGAACCGCCTGCGCGGGGCTCCACTGACCGGCGCTAAACTGCTGGTAGGCGCGGAAAGCGTCCAAATGACCGCTACCCATTTCCCCATCCAAAGGAATTTCCGGGCTTTTGTAAGCATCCGAGTCCAACCAGTTGCGATTACCTGCGCCGAGGAGATCCCGCCCCATCCCCAAGCGCAAACCGTCCCCTTGGTCTTTGATTTTGTCAGCAGAGTTGAGCAACACCGCTTTCATCACCTGATGACGGCGGGCGTCTAAGGTCCATTGAGGGGTTTTCTGACTAAGTTGCCGATCGCCGTACTCCTGCAGCAGCGCCACCGTCGCCGTCACGTGGGGAGCCGCGAAGCTGGTGCCACTGGTGACAGTGCGCTGACCATCCAGGGTCAACAATTCCAGATTGCTCCCTGGCGCCACAATACTCACCAGGCGGCGGTTATTCACATTAGATTCTTTGCCCACCAACCGGGTCAACACCCCGGAAAAATCAGTACCCACATTGGCTAAGTCCACCTTGCGGAACATTCCTTCATACAAGGTGCTGAAAGCCACATTCACCCCGTTGTAATTATCCGTGGGGATAGGAATGCCGCCACTGCCCTGATTTCCCGCCACCACATACAACACATCGTGAACTCGCGCCGACCAGTCCAGACATTGGGTCAGGAGCGCGTTACCATCGAGGCGGGCGTTGGGACGGGGGTCTTGCTCCAGGGATTCCCCGAAGCTGAGGTTAATTGCCCGCAAGTCGCCCCCATTTTGCCCTGCCAAATGCTGCGCCGCCACACATTCCTCTGGCTGGCCGTTGCGCTCCAACCTACCCACACCAGCGGCATAGAGTTTGGCTCCCGGGGCTACGCCTCTAGAGGTTTTGTCAGAACTAACCATTACCGCTGCCACTTGTTCCGCGTGTTCTTGCGCCATTGTTTCTGGCAGCTCTTCTACGGCATTGGGTTTGGGGAGGGTGTCTTGAAAAAATACCCCCTGAACTGGGATTTCCCGGTGATTTTGCACGGATTTGTCCCAGCCGAATTTTCTGGGGCGTCCGATATCGACGGCGCCGATCGCGATTTTGCGGCCTATCAAATTGTAGGGGGGCTCGTGCAGCCTCTGGGCATTGATTCCCGCTTCGCTGACGGAGCTAGACAGACCCAGGGTGGGAATGCTGGCACCAGCAACAGCAAAGGCTCCAACCATCCATGCGAATTTGTTCAACAACGGGCGCTCAGGCACTGAATTTTACTCCTAAAAATCTTAAATTAATTGTGGCCTTTCTTGAAAAAATGTTAAAATTTACCACCAGGGTGAAGCATAATCCGGGCAAATCCCGGTGACACGATTCAGTTGTCCGAGGAATGCTTCTCCCCTACGAGGGAAACAATTCAACTCATCCGCCATGACCCAAACCACATCCCAAAAACCGATTGTCATTGCTCCATCCATTCTATCAGCGGATTTCAGCCGCTTGGGCGAAGAAATCCGTGCGGTGGACGCCGCAGGCGCCGATTGGATTCACGTTGACGTGATGGACGGTCGCTTCGTCCCCAACATTACCATCGGCCCGCTAGTGGTGCAGGCGATTCGTCCGGTGACGACTAAGCCCTTAGACGTTCACTTGATGATTGTGGAACCCGAAAAATACGTGGCCGACTTTGCCAAGGCGGGGGCGGATATTATCTCGGTCCACGCAGAACACAATGCCTCGCCCCACCTGCATCGGACTCTGTGCCAAATCAGGGAACTGGGTAAGCAAGCGGGGGTGGTACTCAATCCTTCTACACCTTTGGAACTGATTGAGTATGTGTTGGAAGTCTGCGATTTGGTGCTGATTATGAGTGTTAACCCGGGCTTTGGCGGTCAAAGCTTCATCCCGGCGGTGGTGGACAAAATTCGTAAGTTGCGCCGGATTTGCGACGATCGGGGATTGGATCCTTGGATTGAGGTTGATGGTGGTCTGAAGGCGGCCAATACCTGGCAGGTTCTGGAAGCTGGGGCAAATGCGATCGTCGCTGGTAGTGCTGTTTTCAACGCCCCTGATTATAGTGAGGCGATCGAGGCAATTCGTAATAGCAAGCGTCCAGAGCGGGAATTGGCGAAAGTCTAAATTCTCTGGGGGACTTCTGAGACGGGGGGCAGGGGGGATGGGGGGATGGGGGGACGGGGGGACGGGGGGACGGGGAGATGGGGAGGGGTGGGAAGATGGGGAAGATTACTCCCCACACTCCCCACACTTCCCACACTCCCCCTGCCCCCCTGCCCCCCTGCCCCCCGTCCCCCAGTCCCCGTCTGCCTAACTATTATTAGTGACGCGGGCTAGGGCGCTTTCCATTTCTGAGAGTTCCACGGCGCCAGCGATCGCCTCCCCATTGAGAAGGAAGAAGGGGGTAGCGTTAATCTTCAAACGGCTAGCCAGTTGCAAGTCAGCTTCGATCGCCGCTTTGGCCGCATCACTGGCGCGATCGCGATTAAACTGTTGCAGGTTCAAACCCAGATTTTTCGCCAGCTCCACATACAAATCCTCACCCAACTGATCTTGCTGGGCGAACAGAGCATTATGATACTCCCAGAATTTCCCCTGTTGCTGGGCCGCCCAAGCCGATCGAGCAGCGGGTAAGGCTTGGGGGTGAATCCGACTCAAAGGCAAATGCTTATAAGCCAGAGTCACTTGCTCTGAGTGTTTAGCCATAAACTCCTGCACAGTTTGGGTAGCACGGGCGCAAAACGGACATTGGAAGTCGGAAAACTCCAATAAAACGATTTTCTTTTCCGCCGCACCTTTAGTAGGAGCCGACCCAATTACCGATGCCGGGTCAGTAATCATTTGCTGCAAAAATCCCCGCCGCGCCTGCTGTACTTCCTGCTCTTGGCGCTGCTGGTAAGCCACTTCCACCGCCTGCAAAACAGCTTCCGGGTTCTCCCGAATCACCTGCAAAACCTGCTCTTTGAGAGCGGGAGTGGTAGCAATAGACTGGTTGCTACAGCCGCTCAGAGCGAAACAGCCCACAAGCAAGCTGGCAATTATCAGGGAAGCAAAACGAAACCGGCGCATGGATAACCTCGCAGGATAAAGATTTTCTGCTATCTTAATCCAAAGCGCCGCCTAGCTGCCTTTGGGAAATAGATGTGGGGTGGCCTTAGATGAACCAGTCTATATACAGCCGCTCCTGCCACTGTTTAGAAGAATTTGCCAAGAATCAAAAAGGCTCGCTTTAGCGAGCCTTTTTGATTTGTGCTTAGTTACCGTAAGCCAGAATCACTGATACCTGATCAAGGCAATATCTGACTAGAGATTATTTTCACGCTTCACAGCGCTGCAAAGTAAAAATCTGTGGCAATTAACGACTGGAATAGCTGTTGTTACCCCTTCTTTCACTGCCGGAGCCTCGGTTATCATTTTCCCGAGGCCGTGCTTTGTTTACTTTCATCTCACGGCCCATCCATTCCGCCCCATTGAGAGCTTCAATTGCTCCATCTTCTTCGGCTTCTGGATCCATTTCCACAAAACCAAACCCGCGAGTGCGACCAGTTTCGCGGTCAACGGGAATGTAAACTCGCTTCACAGAGCCATATTCTGTGAAAACTTCGTTTAGGTCTTTTTCTGTAACCTCGTAAGAAAGGTTACCTACATAAATTGACATAGATTGTCTTAAACATCACGGTTGCGGAGAGATTTTGATTGGCTGCAGCAGACTGTCAATACTAAAAAGAGGTGCTTTTTAATCCCGAAAGCCAGTTTGTTCCGCATTCTCATCATATTCTCTTTTTTATACAGTAGCACAGCACCACTTAGCTGGGGACAGAAACCAAAAATTGTTATAAAAGTTAATTGAATTCACGAGACGATTCAATTTTTAGATTAAAATAATCTCACTTAAGTTATAATGTAGGGATATTTCCTAAATAAAGGCGGATGTTTTTATCACTTAAAAAAGAAATCTGGGGCAAAACTAGGAAATAAACCTCACCCAAAGCCCAAATAAGCCCTGGATCTTACCCTCTGGGTGAAGGGTTGGCAATTGGGCATAATTTTTCTCGGTGGGACGATCGAGCCAATGAGGGGGAGATCAGTTCCTGAAAAATGCCCACTTAGCCAGCATTTTTGCTACTCTGGGGGTGGGAAACCTCCGGTACTGGGTCAGGGGGAATCGCATACCGCGCCCCCAGGGAGAATATTACACATAAGTGCGGTAAGTTAAATGAGAAATATGGCGGCTTGTCCCAGAGAAAACTCGAAGCAGTGGGTGCATCTGTTACCATTGCCGAGAGAAACTGCGGTAGGGGACTGGCAACCTTAGAATAAAGTCTGGTAAGTCCTGTATTTGGAAACAATCAGAAGGTACAAAATGGCATCCATCCGCGAGTTGCACAAACAACTGGTCAGGAAAGAACGGTCCGCTGAGGAGATTGCTCGGGAAGCAATAGAGCGCATAGAAGCGCTGGAACCAAAGATACACGGCTTTTTGCGTCTCACGCCGGAAAAAGCCATCGAACAAGCCCGCCGGGTGGATGCCAAAATCGCCGCCGGAGAGGAAATCAGTTTGCTGGCGGGGATTCCGATCGCCATCAAGGATAACCTCTGTACGAAGGGAATTCCCACCACTTGCGGTTCCCGGAT
This sequence comes from Oscillatoriaceae cyanobacterium M33_DOE_052, assembly GCA_015296065.1. Taxonomy (GTDB): domain Bacteria; phylum Cyanobacteriota; class Cyanobacteriia; order Cyanobacteriales; family Laspinemataceae; genus Koinonema. Next base: position 97,704 of record DVDU01000023.1, read on the forward strand.
TTTGGAAAACTTCATCCCCCCCTATGAATCTACCGTGACGCAAAAGCTGGCGGAAGCGGGGGCGGTGATGGTGGGCAAAACCAATATGGATGAGTTTGCGATGGGTAGTTCTACGGAAACCTCTGCCTATCAGCTTACGGCTAATCCCTGGGATACTAGCCGGGTGCCAGGAGGGTCCTCTGGGGGTTCGGCGGCGGCGGTGGCGGCGCAGATGTGCCCGATCGCCCTGGGTTCCGACACCGGGGGTTCAATTCGCCAACCCGCCTCCTTCTGCGGTGTGGTAGGATTGAAACCCACTTACGGGCTGGTATCCCGTTATGGGTTGGTGGCTTATGCCTCTTCCCTGGACCAAATTGGACCGTTTGGCCGCTCCGTGGAAGATGTGGCGATCGTCCTGAGCGCGATCGCGGGATACGACCCCAAAGACTCCACCAGCCTGAACGTGGCTATCCCCGACTACTTCAAAGTCATCAGGCCCAACCTCAAACCCAAAGGGCAACTGCGGGTAGGCATCATTAAAGAAACCTTTGGCAACGGCTTAGACCCCATCATCGAAAGGTCTGTCACCAAAGCCGTAGAATTACTGCAAGAGCTAGGGGCGGAAATCCAAATCGTCTCCTGTCCTCGGTTCCGCTACGGGTTGCCCGCCTACTACATGATTGCCCCCTCGGAAGCCTCCGCCAACCTCGCCAGATATGATGGAGTGAAATATGGCTTGCGGGTAGCAGAGGCAGAAAACCTGATGGAAATGTACACGAAAACCCGTGCTACTGGCTTCGGTCCCGAAGTGAAGCGGCGAATTATGCTGGGCACCTACGCTCTTTCCGCCGGATATTATGACGCCTACTACCTCAAAGCCCAGAAAGTCCGCACGTTAATTAAAGAAGACTTCGATCGCGTCTTCGCCCAAGTGGATGTGTTAGTATCTCCCACTGCCCCCACCAGCGCTTTCAAAGCCGGGGAAAAAACCGCCGACCCCCTGAGTATGTACCTCTCCGACTTGATGACCATTCCCGTCAATTTGGCCGGACTACCAGGCATCAGCATCCCCTGCGGCTTCGATGACAACGGAATGCCGATCGGGATGCAGCTCATTTCCAACGCACTGCGCGAAGACCTCCTCCTGCGGGTTGCCTACACCTACCAACAAGCCACCGACTGGCATCAACGCGCCCCCAAATTGTAAAAGCGCGTTCGCCAGTATCCCCCCGAGTCACAAAGTTTGGGTAGTTAACCCGCCCCTAAGCCCTGCCGCTGATAGAGAAAAATGAGGAAAATGCACTTGCTCCACGCCGCCGCTGTTTCTGGAGTGGTCATAAGCGCCTACATCGCCGTTTGCATATTTCTGCTCGTGGCGCAAAACCGCTTAATATTTTTCCCCACTCAGGAAATCACTGCTACCCCCGCGAAAGTCGAGCTAGATTACGAAGACATCTGGCTGCCAGTAGCTGATTCTACTTCCCAAAACACCGAGGAACGTATCCACGGGTGGTGGCTCCCAGCCGCCAGACAGCAGCAAGGCAGGGTGTTGCTGTACCTGCACGGCAACAGCGAAAATATCTCCGGCAACATTCACCACGCTAACCGCTTTCACAAGCTGGGATTTTCCGTCTTCCTCATCGACTATCGCGGGTATGGTAGCTCTGAAGGCAGTTTTCCCACGGAAGAGAGCGTTTATCAAGACGCCGAAACCGCTTGGAATTACTTAGTAGAGCAACGAGGTATTCCCCCAGAGCAGATTGTGATTTATGGCCATTCTCTCGGCGGAGCCGTGGCGATCGAACTCGCCGATCGCCAACCACGAGCCGCCGGACTAATCGTCGAAGGCTCCTTTACCTCCATCCGAGACATGACCACATACCGCTATCCCTGGTTTGTCATCTTTCCCATCGACCAACTCCTAACCCATCACTTCGACTCCATCAGCAAAGTCTCCCAGCTAAAAATGCCCGTCCTATTCATCCACGGGACCGCTGATGAAACCGTTCCCTACCCCATGAGTCAAACCCTCTTTGCCGCCGCTCCCGAACCCAAACAACTATTTACCGTCCCCGGAGCCGGTCACGAAAACCTGGCCAAACTCAGCGGCGAAACCTACCTTCAAACCATCAGAAACTTTATGGAGTTAGTAGAAAATAATCTCGCCCAAATGCCCACCCGTTCTCACTAAGAAACCGGGTTTCTTGACCAGGATATCTGTCAAGGGACAAGAACCTCGTTTGAGAAACCCGGTTTCTATCCCCCGGTTTAAATAACCAAGTACAAAACCATGACTTTTGCCGGATTACACATTCACACCCATTACAGCCTCCTCGACGGTGCCAGTCAAATTCCCCAGCTCATCGACTCAGCCGTAGCATTAGGAATGCCAGCCATTGCTATCACCGATCACGGTGTCATGTATGGCGCAGTGGAACTCATCAAAGCCACTAGAGGCAAAAGCATCAAGCCCATCATCGGCAATGAAATGTACATCATTAACGAACCCCTGGATACCACAACCCAGCGGGTACGTAAATACCACCAAGTAGTTTTAGCCAAAAACACCCAAGGCTACAAAAACCTAGTCAAACTGACCACAATTTCCCATCTCCAAGGTGTCCACGGCAAAGGCATAGTTGCCAGACCTTGCGTCAACAAAGACCTCCTCAAGCAATACCGGGAAGGACTCATCGTCACCAGCGCCTGTTTAGGCGGCGAAGTCCCCCAAGCCATTCTCCAAGGCAACCTAGAAAAAGCCAGAGAAGTCGCTCAATGGTATCGTGACGTATTTGGCGACAATTATTATTTAGAACTACAAGACCACGGCTCCCAAGAAGACCGCATCGTGAATGTAGAATTAGTTAAACTGGCGCGGGCACTAGATATTAAAATTATCGCCACCAACGATTCTCACTTCATTTCCTGCTATGATGTAGAAGCCCACGATGCGCTGCTTTGCATCAATACCGGTCAGCAAATAAACGAAGTAAAAAGGATGCGCTACAGCGGGACTGAGTACCTGAAATCAGCCGCAGAAATGGCGCTGTTGTTTCGAGACCACTTGAGTGACGATATTATCCAAGAAGCTATAGCCAACACCGTAGAAGTCGCCAACAAAATCGAACCATACCACATCCTCGGCGAACCCCGCATCCCCAACTTTCCCGTACCTGCTGGACATACAGCCGATACCTATGTAGAAGAAATCGCCTGGGAAGGACTATTGAACAGGTTTGGGGTTAAATCCCGCGCTGAAATCAAACCCGCTTATAAAGAACGCTTGGAATACGAGCTAAAAATGATTGAGCGGATGGGATTTTCCACCTATTTTCTCGTAGTGTGGGACTACATCAAATATGCTAGAGACCACCATATTCCTGTAGGTCCCGGACGCGGTTCGGCAGCCGGTTCCCTCGTCGCCTACACAATGGGTATCACCAATATTGACCCAGTACATCATGGCTTACTTTTCGAGCGGTTCCTCAACCCCGAACGGAAATCAATGCCTGATATTGATACAGATTTCTGCATCGAAGGGCGAGATAAGGTGATAGAATATGTAACCGAGAGATACGGGGAAGACCGCGTAGCCCAAATTATCACGTTTAACCGCATGACCTCAAAAGCGGTGTTAAAAGATGTGGCCAGAGTTTTGGGCGTTCCCTATGGCAAAGCTGACCAAATGGCCAAACTTATCCCCGTGTCTCGGGGAAAACCGGAAAAACTCTCGGTAATGATATCCGACGCCACACCAGAACCGGATTTCAAAAAAGCCTATGACAGTGAAACTATAGACATCACTAATGATAATGGGGAGCCAATTGGCACCGTCAGCGTTCGCCAGTGGTTGGATATGGCGATTAGAATCGAAGGGACTAATAAAACTTTTGGTGTCCACGCCGCTGGGGTGGTGATTTCTGCTGACCCGCTGGATGAAATTGTGCCGCTACAGCGCAATAATGACGGCTCAGTGATTACCCAGTATTCTATGGAAGAACTGGAAGCGCTGGGGTTGTTAAAGATGGACTTTCTGGGGTTACGCAACCTCACGATTATTCAGAAAACTTTAGATTATATCAAGCAAACTCACAACAATTTACAACTGGACCCTTATGCTTTGCCTGCGGATGAAAGAAAGGCGATGCAGATTTTGGCGGAGGGGAGAGTGAAAAAGCTCCCTGGCGATATTGACACCACATATAAGTTGTTGGAAAGGGGGGATTTAGAGGGGGTATTTCAGTTGGAATCTTCGGGAATGCGCCAGATAGTGCAAGAACTGAAACCGTCTTGCATTGAGGATATTTCTTCGATTTTGGCGCTGTACCGTCCGGGCCCGCTGGATGCGGGTTTGATTCCCAAGTTTATCGCTCGCAAGCATGGGGAAAAAATTCAGTATGAGCATGCGCTGTTACAGCCGATTTTAGAGGAAACTTATGGTATCCTGGTTTATCAAGAGCAAATTATGAAGATGGCTCAGGATTTGGCGGGATATTCTTTGGGGCAAGCGGATTTGCTCCGGCGGGCAATGGGGAAGAAGAAGCCGGAGGAGATGAATAAGCAGCGGGAGTTGTTTATTGATGGTTCTACGAAAAATGGGGTGCCGCAAAAGGTGGCGGAGCAGCTTTTTGAGCAAATGGTATTGTTCGCGGAATACTGCTTTAATAAATCCCATTCCACCGCCTATGCCTATGTTACTTATCAAACCGCGTACCTGAAAGCCAATTATCCTGCTGAATATATGGCGGCGTTGCTGACGGCGAATAGTGGCGACCAGGATAAGGTGAAAAAGTATATTGCTAATTGCGGTGGTTTGGAAATTGAGGTGGAACCGCCAGATATTAATCGCTCTCAGGTGGATTTTACGATTGAAAATGGGAAGATTGTATTTGGTCTGTCGGCGGTGAAGAATTTGGGACAGGCTGCCATCGAGCATATTTTGGTAGCGCGGGATAAAGACGGACCGTTTAAGTCTCTCCCGGATTTGTGCGATCGCGTAGATTTGCGCGCCGTCAACAGTCGCGCTTTAGAATCATTAATTAAATGCGGCGCCTTAGACAAAATCAACCGCAACCGCAAGCAATTAATCGCTCACCTGGAACTATCCATGAAATGGGCCGCTGAGCGAGCCAAAGAACAGGATAGCGGTCAGTTAAATCTATTTAGTATTGGCAGCAACACCCAGAGCCAAACCGCCGCCGCCAGTTTCGATACCGCGCCCAAAGCACCGGATGTGAAAGACTATCCCGTGCAGGAAAAACTGCAATTTGAAAAAGAACTGCTCGGCTTTTATCTTTCTAACCACCCCCTCAAAGACGTTGCCAAAATTGCCCAGCAAGAGGGGATAACTCCGGTAGGTCTTGCTCACCTAGAAGACCAGCGCGCTAAATCTAAAGTCACGGTTATTGTCATTATCACCGATATCAAGGCGATAGCCACCAAAAAAGGCGACCAAATGGCGATTTTGCAAATCGAAGATTTAGAAGGCAAAGCCGAAGCAGTGGTTTTCCCCAGGACTTATACTGATGTGAAAGCATCTATAGCGACAGACGTTCCGATTATCATCAAAGGGAAAGTGGACAAGCGAGACGAGCAGCAAGCGCAAATTCTGGTAGAGGAACTTACCCCCATTTCTGTGCAGTCTAACTCTGAACCGAAAGAAGATGGGCTGAATTCTAGCTATGAACCAGGAGAAGATGGGCTGAAGCCCAACTACGAACTTAAAGAAGATGGGCTGAAGCCCAACTACGAACCTAAATACGAACCTAAAACTGATAAATGGTTGCTGCTGCAACTGACGCCGGAGCAGGTGATTTCAGTGCCACATCAGCAGCAACTCCGATCGATTCTCCAAGAATACTCTGGGGGGAGAACTGGCCAGAAAGTGCCCGTAGTAGTATTGTTAACTGCCCACAATCACCACAACCAGCCTAAAGCCATTCGCTTGGCTCCCTCATTCTGGGTACAGGATGTGAATGGGGTTGTAAACCGCCTGAATACCGCAGGATTTAAGGCTTCTGTCCTTGGTAATTAGATCATAGTAGGGTGGGCAAGGCAGCTTTAATTTTCCGCTCAAATTACATGAATTATCCTTGCCCACCTTACAGCTACAAGGGTACGGGCCAAATTTTGACCGTACCATCGGCGCTACCACTGGCGATGAATTGACCATCGGGGCTAAAACAGACGGACAAAACCCGCTCTTTATGACCTTGGAGCGTGCGGATAGGGTTGCCACTGGCCACATCCCAGAGGACAATGGTTTGGTCACGGCTGGCACTGGCGAGTAGTTTGCTGTCGGGACTGAAAGCAATGGCATTCACGCGCTCGGAATGGCCTTTGAGGTTGGCTACTATCTCGCCGGAGTCTAAGTCCCAGAATATGATGTTGTTGTTTAAAAAACCTCCTGCCAGTAAGCGTCCGTCTGGACTGAAGGCGACGGTATCCACTAACCCAGAATCACCGTTTAAAGTGCGGCGGGGTTTGCCAGTGCTGACGTTCCAAAGGATAATCCTTTCATCCCTACTGCCACTGGCGAGGGTTTGGCCGTCGGGACTAAAGGCGACAGAATACACCCAGTCCGAGTGACCTTTGAGGGTGCGTTGACGCTTGCCAGTGGGCATATCCCAGAGGATAATGTTTTTGTCCCAGCTACCGCTGGCAAGTAGCCGCCCATCGGGGCTGAAGGCTAGGGAGTTGACTAGCTCGGAATGACCGGAAAACCAGCCGCCGAGGGTGCGCAGGGGTTGGCCGGTTTCGGCGTCCCAAATAATGATGTTTTTATCGCGGCTACCGCTGGCAAGGGTGCGTCCGTTACCGGCAAAGGCGACGCATAACACCATGTCTGAGTGTTCGATGAGGGTGTGGCGACGGGTGCCATTCTCCCAGTCCCAAAGGATGATGCCATTGTCACTACTGCTGCTGGCTAACAGGGAGCTGTTATCGGGAGAAAAACTGACTGACCAAACCCAGCCGAAATGACCGGTGAGGGTGCGAATTTCACCACCGATGCCGGGGGGTGGGGGTGGGGGTGGGGGGGGCGATGTCACGACTGGCAGTTCCGCTAGCGCTTCGGCGGCGGTTTGATAGCGTTCTTTGATGGAGTCTTTTAACAGCCGATCGAGGATATTGCCCAACCCGGAGCTGATGGACTTGCTCCCCAGGTGCTGACGCCATTGCCATGTACCTGAGTCGGGGTCATAAAGTTGGTCTAGTTTCACTCCAGATAGTAGCTGAATGCAGGCAACCCCTAAGTTGTAAAGGTCGCTGGCGGGATATGCTTTACCCCCGCGTATTTGTTCTAAGGGGGCGTATCTTTGCTCTAGCTGGGTGCTACCGGTTCTGGTTAACCCGGCTTTGGCTAATTCTTCAGAAATCCCAAAATCAATCAACACCAAATCGCCGTTAGGACGACGGAGGATGTTTTCAGCACTAATATCGCCATGAATTACCTGCTGTTCGTGGATAAATTGCAGGGTGGGCAATAGCTGGTGTAAAAGCTGTTTAATCTTTTCTTCGCTAAATGCTCCAAGCCATTCCAACTCTTCGACGAGGTTCTTGCCTTCGATATGTTCTTGCACCAAGTACAGATGTCCCCCTTGTTCCAGGGATGCCAGGAGCAGGTTGATGTGGGGATGCGGTCCCAAGTCCAGGCGCTTTTGCGCGTTTCGGGAAAAGATTTTTTTGGCTGTTTCTGGCAAGTCACTTGGATTCTGTGATGCTTTTGCGGACGAGATCGCCGGGATATATTGTTTGATAATGCAGTGAGAAAGGTTGGGGGATTTTTCGTCCACTCCTAGAAAGGTGCGGCTGACTCCGCCTTCCCCTAGCAGTTGCACGATCGCGTAACGCTCCCCTACTAACAACGGCGAGCCGCAACTGGTGCAGATCGTGGCTGTGTCTGAATTTTGGGTATTTGGACAAGCAGGATTAAAGCAGTATTTCATATTGAGAATAGGTAGGCTTCTACGATCCAATTGGCTGAATATCTTGCGGGTTTATGCTGCTGACTCCCTGGAGAATGGCAATGACTTTACCTCCGCTGCTGATGGTGGTCAGTCCGCCTTGCTGCTGGATGGATAGCTCCGCCAAGGTTAAATTACCGGCTAAGATAAGTTTATCGATACCGGTTTCAAAGTCGGCGATCGTCTCCGTACCCCGTCCGTCCCACAGCATAAAGCGATCGCTCCCGCTACCACCGATGAGGGTATCATCGCCATCACCGCCACAGAGGATATCGTCGCCGTTATCGCCAAACAGCATATCCTCTCCGCTATCTCCGCCGAGAAAGTCATTCCCTTTGCCGCCGTGGAGGGTGTCTTCTCCCTCACCGCCGCATACTGTATCTTCACCCTGGTTGCCATTGAGGAAGTCATCCCCAGTTCCGCCGCTGATGTAGTCCGCTTCGTCTTCATCGGCGAGGTTGGGGTCTGATGGCCCGCCGTAGATACTATCATTATCGGCATCACCGCTGAGGGTATCACTACCGCGATCGCCATAAATCAAATCTCGATCTGGCCCTCCCCAAGTTATATCGTCACCCTGGCCGCTGTAGATAGTATCATTTCCTTCGTCACCGCTGAGCCGATCGTTATCTTCGTTGCCGTAGATGCGATCGTCGCCACCGCCGCCAAACAAAGCATCTTCACCATTACTCCCCATTAACAAATCTTGCGCCTCACCGCCGTTAAGGATATTCCCCACCCAGTTAGAATCTACCATTGTGGCCAACGAGAGCGCTTCTGGGATATCGATCGTCACACAATGCTCTACATCTCCCCCACTAGGCTCAGTTTCCGGCGGTAGTAACAAGGTACTACCATCAACGCTCAGAACCACTGGAACCACTGGCGGAATATTCCCCGAATTATCCACTGGTGGGATATTGGTATCCGTGGGTGGAATATTGGTATCCGTCGGTGGAATATTGGTATCCGTCGGCGGAATACCGGTATCCGTGGGTGGAATATTGGTATCCGTCGGCGGAATACCGGTATCCGTGGGTGGAATATTGGTATCCGTCGGCGGAATACCGGTATCCGTGGGTGGAATATTGGTATCCGTCGGTGGGATATTGGTATCCGGCGGCGGGATATTGGTATCCGGCGGCGGAATATTGCCATCCGGCGGCGGAATATTGGTATCCGTCGGTGGAATATTGGTATCTGGTGGTGGGGTAACGGTATCCGGCGGTGGTGGAATATTGGTATCCGGCGGCGGGGTAACGGTATCCGTCGGTGGTGTGGTGGTATCTGGTGGCGGTGGTGTGGTGGTATCTGGTGGTGTGGTGGTATCTGGCGGTGGTGTGGTGGTATCTGGTGGTGTGGTGGTATCTGGTGGTGGTGTGGTGGTATCTGGTGGTGGGGTAACGGTATCTGGAACTATCCCATCAGCGATATGCTGTGCCAAGCTAACAGTACCATTAGCAGAGATAGAGATAGAATTGGCATTTGCCGCCACAATATCGCCATTGTTTAGAGCCAATGAGAGAGTAAAACCATCTTGCAAGTTGTTCACACCTCCCACCAACAAATAATCAGTATCTCCCAGAGGTACAGTAAAATTGCTCACAGTAATGCCATCTGCTATATCCAGCGGCGCTTCCACCGTTCCCACTGGCACATCACCCGCATCGTAAACGCCGTTATGATTCCCATCAGCAATTAGCTGCAAATTGCTAATGTTAGTATTATCGATACCAGCAGCCGTGACAGAGAACGTGAGACTATTCGTAATCACCGCTTCGTTAACAGCGCTCAGGCGGAACCGATGCCAAACCGTCGCATCTGGCACGGAAGTAGAGGCAGTGGGGAACTGGTCTAATATCTGACTGGCGGCGTGTTCACCCAGGGTAAGCACCCCTTTCGGGTTCACGGTAATAGCAATATTCCCCGATGCTGAGAGGGGACCGCCTGCACCCGTATTCCCCAAATCGTTCACCACAATATTAATCGTATCGGCACCAGAGTAGTTAGCATCACTTTGATAAGTGAGGTTATTTAAAGCCTGGTTAATATCCGCGAGGGAGCCACTAAAGGTCATGGCTACATCAGCATTGCCATCACCATTAATGAAAGTGAGATTCATTAAATCATTTAATGTGAGATAACCATTATTGGCCGATAAACTCACTTCTAGCATACCGGGTGCTGCATCCACATCAGCAACAGTAATCCCTGGAATCGGTAAATTGACGCTTTGATTAGCATTTTGGCTGGTAGGCAGGGTTAAAACTGGGGCATCGTTCACCGGATTAACCGTAATATTGATAACTTGAGTATCAGTTATCGCCCCGTCATTGGCCACAATAGTGAGATTATCAGTCCCATTAAAATCTAGTAAACCCTGATATGTGAGACCTGCTGCATCTGTCAGAGTCTGATTGATTTCGCTGACAGTACCGGTGAGGGTGACATTATTAGTACCATTAGCGGTGATATTCGCCGCTGCTACCCCCCCAGGAACTCCCGAATTTACCGTGAGGTTGCCATTATTCACCGTGAGAGTGACAGTGATATTGTTAGGGGCCGCATCTGCATCATTAACAGTGACGCCATTTACCACGATCGGCGTATCTTCATCCACCGATACCGGGGGTAATGTGGCACCCGTAGTCACAGAAACGGCGGATAAATTAAAATTAGCGCTGGCACTGGGAGTGTTATCGCCAAAAAAGAGAAAATTGGGTGTAGTGTAGGGATTTTCTGGCAGAAAAGCTGGGGCCATAAAGCTGGTGTAGTCCCGCAAATTGCCGCTCATCACCAGGTTGCCATCGGCGAGGAGTTGGTAGGTATCGCCTAAAACCTCTAGCTGGTAGTTAACCGGATTAGTTTTGGTGTTAAAATTGACACTTTCCCCTGGTTTCGTGGTATGGGTAAATAGGATGTCTGTGGGGGGTTCGGCGGCGCCTTCTTCCTGTACCCAGATTTTATCTTCCCAAAACCCGATTTCTATGCCTTTTTGGCCATCGCTGCTGATGGCGGTGAGGCTGAAACCGGCTCGGTCTGCAATGCCATCGCCGTTTTTATCCGCAGTACCGCTAGAATGGTTTTCAGCCAGGATTTGGGCAGTAAAATTGATTGTGTAGCCGGTATTTCTGTCTAGCTGGGGTATGCTGTCGGTTTTGGCAATATAACCAGCGTAATCACTCAGATTGCCGCTAGTATTGAGATTGGCGCCAGTTTGGGTAGCGGCGATCGGCAAATAGGGTAACGTCCGATACTCAAAACCTTGGCTATTGGGGGTGTTGGTGCCATCATAGAGGGGGAATGATGCACCGGGAACGGCGATAATGGGAGCATCGTTGACAGCAGTTAAGTTGATGGTTTTTGATACCGGAATACTGGCTGCACCGAGAGAGTCTGTGAGTTGGAATTGGACTGAGCGAGTTCCCGGTGATGGGTTGTCAGAAATATTGCCATAAAGTATATTCTGCATCAAGGCGGCTACAGCAGCATCGGTGGGCAAATTATTATTGAGGAAATTAATGGTGAGGGGGTTGCTTTGCGTTCCGCCACTGAAGGTAGCAATAGGTAGGCCAGAATAGGTGATAAAGTTGAGTCCGGGAGAATCAATGCCAGCGCCAATTTGTCCCCCGCCAGAGCCTTGATTTCTAATCATCAAAATATCATCGGTGGTGGCACCAGCAGTAAAGTTAACCGTCAGGGTGCCACCGTTGAAGTTGGGAAGGTCAGGATCCGTCGCAGTGGCGGTGGTGTTAAGAAGGGCAAAACCGTCGTTTTCGGTATAGTTAAGATTGTCGCTAGAAATAGTGATTTGGGGTGCTAGGTTATGACTACCTAAACCATCGAAAGTATTTTGAGCATATCCCACCCATTCTATGCTGGGGTCGAAGGCGTCGTTAGGGTTGGTATCTCCGGCGGTGATGGATAATTTACGCCGCAGGGTATTGTCTGCAGTGCTGGTTAACCCAGTACCCCATTCACTTCCGGGGTCAACACCAATTTGTCCTATGGAATCAATAATTGTGGTGTTTTTGAACAAGACTATGGCATCGTCGCCGTTAAACCACTGGTTATTTGTATCAATTTGGTCAGCTACGGAGAGATAACTGGGACTAGGGATGTTACCATCATTAAGAGCTAGAACGAAAACATCGCCGGGAGCCACTATGCCACTCAGGTTGATAGTCCTAGTGGTTCCCCCGCCGTTGAAAGAAAATAATATGGAATAGTTACCAGCGGCAAGGTCTATGGGAGTACCAGTACCGTTGTAGAATTCTAGAGCTTTGTTGTTGGTGCTGCCTTCGACGTATTCTGAGATAATCAGGTCGGTAGGGGCAAGGACTCCGCTGTAAGAGCCGATCGCCTCCCCAGAAAAGGGAATTTGCGCTTCAATAGGACCGGTGCGTGCTTCCAGTTGCCAGTCTCCCCCCAAAGCCGCATTACCAGTAAGATTATCGCTAGCGGCGATATCAGCGCCAGTGAGTGCGGCGAGGTGGTGCAGCATAGCTCCGGCGTCAGCAGCGAGGTTGCAGCCGTAGAGTAAGATATCAGCATCGGGGGTGAAGGCTTTTGCCCATTGGGATATTTCTGCTTCCGGGAGATTTTCCGCGCTTAATTGGGTGCTGCCTAGGTGTAAAATCCCTGGTTGTGCGTGGGAGAGAATATGGAGAGCGTCGAGGGGTTGCTCTTGGCGGGAGAGGATATCGCTAATTTGGCTAATGGCGTCCTGGTTGGGGTCCAGTACCACGATTTGTAACTCGGGGGGGGTACTGGCGATGAGGTTTTCATATCCCGCTACCGTGGGGTCAGCAAACAGAATTGCTCTGCTGGAGGGGGTTTCTGAGATGTGGTCGAGGGGGTGGGTGGCTCCCACACCCCAGATGGGCATGTCTTGTGGTTCTGTTATCATTGATGTTTTACCCTGAGAATCCTGAATGGTGCGATGCCGATCGCAGGCGGGACGCCTGCGCCACAAAGAATTAATAATGATAAATCCCCCACCACAGGGAGGGGGCAGAAAAGTTAATTAGGGGCATAGATTTGCATTTTATCTATACTAGCTTAGCCAAGGCCCCGTTGCTTGGGTTCCGAATCGGGCGAATCCAAACGGTCTTGAGATTCTAGGGGAGAAAAGCCACAGCAAAAGGTAGAAACCGGGTTTCTTGCTCAGAGCCTCTGTCCAAGTACGAGAAGAAATGTTTCAGAAACCCGGTTTCTTCTACAAAAACATCCGTTTCGGCTATCGCCGACATGAAAGTTAGGATTGATCCAGAAAACCGGTTGACCGAGGCTTGGGTTAAGGAGTTTGTTGTATCCTGATGAATAGCTCGATTCCAGAACTCGATAGCATAAGAGATAAGTTGAAAAGCTTGCAGCGACGGAAAAAACCGAAAATGCTGGTGGTGGATGATGAGCCAGATAATCTGGACTTGCTTTATCGCACCTTCCGGCGTGACTTTCAGGTGTTTAAGGCAGAAAGCGGCGCCACGGCGTTGGAAATTCTGGGGAATGAAGGTGAGGTGGCGGTGATTATCTCCGACCAACGGATGCCGGAAATGAAGGGTACGGAGTTCCTGAGCAGAACTGTGCCTCAGTTTCCCAATACTGTGCGCATCATCCTCACCGGGTTTACAGATATTGAGGATTTGGTGGAGGCGATTAACTCCGGCGGTAGTGCTGCAAAGTAAGGATAAACAAATTTTTCTCACTCTGGCAAAGATAGGTTATAATGATGAATAAAATACCAAATTGCCCCAATATGATTCGAGAGTTTTTTGGAAAACGCCAGAGTTTTTCTGACCAATCTAGA